>JBMFWZ010000001.1:0-93399 GCA_049964755.1 Steroidobacteraceae bacterium
CAGCTTCTCGAGCGCGATCGACTTGATGCCGCCGATGTGCCCGGAGTGGTGGTAGTAAATCTTGTCGCTGAGCTTGCGTCCGGTGACCCGCACCTTGCCGGCGTTGAGCACCACGATGTGGTCACCCATGTCGACGTGGGGGCTGTAATCAGCCTTGTGCTTGCCTTTCAGGCGATGGGCAATCTGTGTGGCAAGACGCCCGAGGGTCTTACCGTTGGCGTCGACTACGAACCAGTCGCCGCGGACACTGCCGGACTTGGCGAAAACCGTCTTCATAAGAGCCTCTGCAGGGGGCTTCGATCCAAAAAGGACCCTATCTAAAGGGCCGGCAAGTCTACTGAAGGTGCGCGCGTATTGCAAAAGGCAGCGGCAGATCTTGAGCAGAGCAGCGTCCCGGGACACCGTTCGCCCGCTCACCCCCTATAATAAAGGGATGGACGCCTCACCTCTCGATGCTTGGATTACCGCGGCGGATCGCGCGCTGCGCGCGCTCGGGGCACCTGCTCAGGGCGCACGGCCGACGCCGGGTGAGCCCGATACGGCAAGGACCACGCTTTCGCCGCAAGAGCGTCGCCATGCCGCCAGCCTGATGCGTATCAATCACGCCGGAGAAATCGCAGCGCAGGCGCTGTACCACGGGCAGGCGCTGGCCGCTGCCGAAGGTGCCACTCGCCAGATGCTGCTGCGGGCTGCGCGCGAGGAGGCCGATCATCTGGCCTGGTGTGCCACGCGGCTGCGCGAGCTGGACTCGCGGCCGAGCCTGCTCGACCCGCTCTGGTACGCCGGTTCCTTCGCCATCGGCGCGCTGGCCGGGGTCCTCGGCGATCGGATCAGTCTCGGTTTCGTGGTTGAGACCGAGCGGCAGGTGGAGGGGCATCTGCAGGGGCATCTGGGCGCATTGCCGCCGCAGGATGCGCGCAGCCGCGCCATCGTCGAGGCGATGCGTACCGACGAGGTCGCTCACGGGGCGAACGCGAAGGCGGCTGGCGGGATCGATCTGCCGGCGCCGGTGCGCGCGCTGATGCGGGCTACCGCCAGGGTGATGACGGGCACGGCCTATTGGATCTGAATCGAGAATAGATGCGTATCCGACTGGTTTTTCGACGGGCGCGTGCGGTAGGCTTTCGCCCTCGGGAATAAATTAAGTAATCTTCTCCTCAAGACTAGGCCAGAAGGGGAGCCGGTGATGGAAGAAAACATCGTCAAGCCGCTGAGTGACATCCCGGCGATCAATCGCTTTCTCAGTTATTGCCGCATCCGCACCGTGCCCTCCAAGACGGTGGTGATCCATGCGGGCGACCTGCCGGACGTGCTCTACTACATCATCAGTGGCTCGGTCGAGGTGATGATCGAGGACGAGGAAGGCAACGAGATGGTGCTCGCGTATCTCAACCGCGGGCAGTTCTTCGGGGAGATGGGGCTGTTTTTCCAAGACCAGGCCACGCGCAGCGCCTGGGTTCGCACCCGCAACGCCTGCGAACTGGCGGAGATGACCTACCCGCGCTTCCGGCAGATCGCGGCGGAAAGCCCGGGGCTCGTGTTCGAGCTCGCCACGCAGCTCGCGACGCGTCTGGATCGCACCAACCGCAAGCTCGGCGATCTCGCGTTCGTCGATGTCACCGGCCGCGTCGCGCACGCCATCAACAACCTGTGTGACGAGCCGGATGCGATGACCCATCCGGAAGGCATGCAGATCAAGGTCAGCCGCCAGGAGCTCTCGCGGCTCGTCGGCTGTTCGCGCGAGATGGCCGGTCGCGTGCTGAAGGTGCTCGAGGATCAGGGGCTGCTGCGCGCCACCGGCAAGACCATCGTCGTGTTCAACGCGCGCCCGAAAATGCGCACCCGCCCGGTGGTGGTGCCGGTCAAGCAGACCGGCAAGGGCAATCGGACGAGTGGCTCGGGCCCCGAGGAGTAGCGCGAGCCGCGCGCCCCGCTCAGGTGCCGGCGAGCTCCGCGCGCATGGCGCGCAGGGTCGCGGCGTAATCGGGGCTGCCGAAGATCGCCGAGCCGGCAACGAAGGTGTCCGCCCCGGCGCGCGCGCACGATTGGATGTTCTGGATCTTTACCCCGCCGTCGACCTCAAGGCGCACCGCACGGCCACTGGCCTCGATGCGCCGGCGGACCTGCTCGAGCTTGCGTAATGCGCCGGGAATGAATTGCTGGCCGCCGAAGCCCGGGTTCACGGACATCACCAGGACCAGGTCGAGCTTCTCGAGCGTGTAGTCGAGCCAGTCCAGGGGCGTCGCCGGATTCACGGCGAGGCCGGGACGGCAGCCGTGTTCGCGGATCAGGCCGATGGTGCGATCGACATGCTCGCTCGCCTCGGGGTGAAAGGTGATGAAGCCCGCACCGGCCCGTGCGAACTGCGGCACCAGCGCATCGACGGGACGCACCATCAGGTGCACGTCGATCGGCACCTGCACCCCGCGCTTGTGCAGCGCGGCGCACACCGGCGGTCCGATGGTCAGGTTGGGCACGTAATGGTTGTCCATCACGTCGAAATGAATCAGATCGGCGCCGGCGCCGATCACGGCATCGACCTCCTCGCCGAGACGCGCGAAATCCGCCGACAGGATCGAGGGGGCGAGCCAGTGATCGCTCATGCGGGCGGACCGGTCAGCCGGCGCAGCGCCTCGAGGTAGTTCTCGCTGGTGCGCGTGATGATCTCGCTCGGGAGCTTCGGACCCGGGGCGCGCTTGTTCCAATCGAGCGTCTCGAGATAGTCGCGCACGAATTGCTTATCGAAGCTCGGCGGATTGACGCCCGGGCGATAGGCATCGGCTGGCCAGAAGCGCGAGGAGTCCGGCGTGAGCGCCTCGTCGATCAGCGTGAGCGTCCCGTGCTCATCGAGACCGAACTCGAACTTGGTGTCGGCAATGATGAGCCCGCGCGCGCGCGCGTGCGCGGCGGCGAATTGATAAAGCGCAATGGCGCTCCGGCGGACTTCGGCGGCGAGCTGCGCGCCGATCAGCCGCTCGGTCTCGGCGAAGGAGATGTTCTCATCGTGCGCACCGATCGCAGCTTTGGTGGCCGGAGTGAAGATCGGCGCGGGCAGCTGCGCGGCGAGCGGCAGGCCCTGCGGCAACGGGATGCCGCAGACCGCGCCGGTCTGCTGATAATCCTTCCAACCCGAGCCGATGAGATAACCGCGCACCACCGCCTCGATGGGCAGCGCCTTTAAGCGCTTGACGATTACGGCGCGCCCCTCGAGCATCGTCCGTTCGGTCAGATCGCTCACCACGGACTGCACCGCGCGGCCCGTGAGGTGGTTCGGGATCAGTTGGGCGGTGCGGGCGAACCAAAACTCGGAGATGCCGTTCAGCACCCGCCCCTTGCCCGGAATCGGATCGGGTAGCACCACGTCGAAGGCAGAGAGCCGATCGGTGGTCACGATCAGCAGCGCATCGGGGCCCGCGGCATAAATGTCGCGAACCTTGCCCTCGTGGATCTTCTCAAGACCGCGCAGTGACGTGCGGTAGACAGTTGGCGCATCCATGCTTGCTACTATAGCAGCGCATGCACCGCCCGCACGTCCCCGCACGCTCATGAGGTACACCGGTAAGCTCACCGGGGGCCTGCTCGGCTTCGTACTCGGCTTCGGGCCGGTCGGGGCCGTGCTCGGGGCGTTGATCGGCCATCAGTTCGATGCCCAGGCCGAGCGGCGCGAGGCGGGCGGTCACGCGGGCGGCGCCGCGGCGGTCGGAGAGCGCTTCTTTCGGGCCACCTTCCGCGTGATGGGCTGCCTCGCCAAGGCCGACGGACACGTCTCGGAGCAGGAGATCGCCGCGGCGCGCGCCGTGATGGGACAGCTCGGGCTCACCGGTGCGCAAGTGCACGCGGCCATCGAGCACTTCACGGCCGGCAAGCAGCCGGGATTCGATCTGCCCGGGCAGATCAGCGAGCTGAATCGCGTGTGTCTCGGGCGAGCGCATCTGAAGCGGATGTTCCTCGAGCTGCAGATCCGCGCTGCCCTCGCGGGCAACGATCTCGACGAACCGGTGCGCGCGCTGCTGACGCAGATCGCCGCTCGGCTGGGGATCTCCGCCTTCGAGTTTGCCCACATCGAGGCGGCGCTGCGGGCCCAGGCGCGCCCGTTCGGCCCACCGGCCACGCACGGCGAGGAGCTGGAGCGGGCCTACCGGGTGCTCGGAGTCGCCGCGGCCGACAGCGACCGGGACATCATTAAGGCGTATCGGCGCCAGCTGAGCCGCCATCACCCGGATAAGCTCAAGGCCAACGGCCTGCCGGACTCGATGCTCGAGCACGCCAAGCAGCGCACCCAGCAGATCATCGAGGCGTACGAGCTGATTCGCGAGCGGCGCCGGATACAGACCTGAACGTGCGCGGGTGACAGACGCCCCGGCGGTGCTTAATCTCTGCGCGTCATGTGGGCGCGCATCTGGACATTTCTCGACGACTGGTTCTTCGGCACCGCCGCGGCCGGGGGGTCGGCCCGTGGCCGCCTGATCCGCGCGCTGAGCTACCTGTACGCGGTGCTGCGCGATCTGACGGGCGGACAGATCAACCTGCGCGCCATGGGGTTGGTGTACACGACACTGCTCACCCTGATCCCACTGGCCGCATTCAGCTTCGCGATCCTCAAGTTGTTCGGCGCCGGCAGCGATCTGCAGCCGGTGGTCTACCAGTTCTTCAGCGCACTCGGACCGGCGGATGCTGCCAAACTCACCTCGCGGGTGGTGCTGTTCGCCAACCACGTGGGCGGGGGGGTGCTCGGCTCGGTCGGCTTCGCGCTGCTTGCGTGGACGCTGATCGGTACCATCAAGAAGGTCGAGGACAGCTTCAACTTTCTCTGGCGCGTGCAGAAGGCGCGCAGCTTCGCGCGGCGCATCACCGAGTACCTCACCTTGGTGGTCGGCGGGCCGGTCATTCTGGTGATGTTCATCGGCTTCTCGCATCGGGCCATCGACAGCGCGCCGTTTCGCGACCTGCGGCGCCTGCCGTGGATCGATCTGCTCACCGCCGCGGGGATCAAGCTCGCCCCCTACGTCACGGTCATCGTGTTCTTTACCGGTCTGTACGTGATGGTGCCGAACACGCGCGTACGCTGGCGCCCGGCGATGATCGGTGCGCTCGTGGCCGGTGTGATCTGGGCGGCGGTGGGGCGGGTGTTCACGGCCTTCGTGGTGCACTCGACGCGGCTCGCGATCGTCTACGCCGGCTTCGCGTTCATCGTCGCAGGGCTGCTGTGGACGTATCTGGGCTGGCTGATCTTGCTCGCCGGGGCGCAGCTGTCGTTTTACATCCAGAACCCGATGTACCTGCGCCTCGGTCTTCAGGAGCTGAAGCTCTCGGGCGCGGAGTCCGAGCAGCTGGCGCTGCGCATGATGTACCTGGTGGGGCGCGCCTACCTGACGGGCGAGCGGCGCTGGAGCCTCACTGCGCTCGCCACCGAACTCGGGCTGCCCGGGATCGCGGTGGCGCACATGGTCGCGGCCCTCGAGCACTGCGGGATCCTGGTGGTGACCGAAGAGGACGAGCTGTTGCCGGCGCGCGACCTGGGACGTATCCGGGTCGCGGAAATCCTCGATGTCGCGCGCAGCCGTCGTCCGGGGGATTTCACACCACGCGTGGTGCCGATTCCGGCGGTTGACCGGTTGCTCGCGGCGATCGATGAGGCTCGCCGTAGCCGCTGCGCCGATCTGACGCTGCGCGAGCTGGTGCAGGAGCCGCCGCGCCCGGCCCTCGTCGTGGCCTCCTCCGGCAGCGGCGCGTAGCGCCGCGCGCTAGATCGTCTCGATGCCGGTCGCGGTGCCGACCAGCAGCACGTCGGCCGGGCGCTTCGCGAACAGCCCCACCGTCACCACGCCTGCGATCTGATTCAGCTCACACTCGAGTGCGCGCGGGTCGGCGATCGACAGTCCGTGCACATCGAGGATGTGGTTGCCGTTGTCCGTGATGCACTCGCGGCGCCACACCGGCCGACCGCCGCGCGCCATGACCGCACGCGCCACCAGTTCGCGCGCCATGGGGATGACCTCGATCGGCAGCGGGAAGGTCCCGAGCGTACCGACCAGCTTACCGTCATCGACGATGCACACGAAGCGCTCTGCGGCCGCCGCTACGATCTTCTCGCGCGTCAGCGCCCCGCCGCCGCCCTTGATGAGGTGACGGGCGCGGGTCGCCTCATCGGCGCCGTCGATGTAAACGTGGAGGGTGGCCACCTCATTGAGGTCCAGGACCTCAATGCCCGCAGCCCGCAGCAATCCACTGGTCGCCTCTGAGCTCGATACGGCCGAGCGCACCAGCCCCGGGTGCGCCGCGAGCGCCGTGATGAAGTGCCCGACCGTGGAGCCGGTGCCGACGCCGAGCACGTTGCCGGGTTCCACGTAGCGCAGCGCCGCTTCGGCGCTGCGGCGTTTCTTGGCGTTCGTCTCGGGGTTTTGCGCGCTTGCACTGCTGATTGGGTTCACGACTGTTTTCCCGGGTCCGGAAACGAATGTGCCCGCTTGCGCGGGCACGAGGCATCGAACTTTGATTCACTCGGCGGCCGCCGAAGCGACCGCCGAGTGAAAGGCCTTACTTCTTCTTCGCAGCTTTCTTCTTCGCGGCCTTCTTCTTTGCCTTCGCCATGTTGGCTCTCCAGTTGACGGGTTAGTCCGAGGGCCGAGTATATACATGCGAAACAAAAATACAAGCAAGTCCGAAGAGGATGTGTTAACGCCGCACAGAACTTTCGATGCACAGTGTGTTCCCGCCGCTCATCGCAGCGTGCGTACGCGTCCGAAATGCACGACGCCGCGCTCGGTGATCACCATGTCGAGCGGCACATCGTGCGTGGCGCGTTCGATGCGATCGATTTGCTGCAGCGCGTAGGCGAGTCCGACCAGCAGTGGCCGCGCGCCAGGCGTGCTCGCGTGCGTGAATGCCAGCGCGCGATCGTAGTAACCGCCGCCCATGCCGAGCCGGTTGCCGCGCCGGTCGAAGCCGACGAGTGGGACGAACAGGACATCGAGCAGGCGTGCACTCGGCAGCGCCGCGCCGCGCGGTTCGGGGATGCCGAAGCGGTTGTGCCGTAGACGTGCGCCGTAGCCGACGAATTGCATCGCGCGCGAATCGAGGGCTGCATCGATGCGCGGCAGGTAGATCCGGCAGCCGCGGCGGCGGGCGAGGGCGAGGAGTGCGGTGGTATCGAGCTCTTCGGGCAGCGCGAGGTACAGACCGATGCGCAGCGCCGGATGCAGCAATCCGGTCTGATCGGCGAGCTGCGTCACTCGGCGCGCGCAGCGCGCTCGCTCGGTGCCCGAGATGCTCCGGCGTGCCTGCCGCAGATCGGCCCGCAGCGCGGCGCGGGCCTGCTGCAGGCTGAAATCAGAGAGCGTCACCCGCCTGTGCCGGTGCGAGCCGTTGCTCTCGAACCGGAGCAACAAGTGGGACGGGCTGCGGTAGGTAAGGCTTTCCGCTCGGGGCGGACTTGCACAATTCTGCCGGCAAGCCCAAAAGTCCCATGGGTGTTTCAATTAGGGTCCGAGGTAACCCGGCACGCGTGTCGAACACCGCAGGCGACGCTCGCATCACTGTACACCAAAGGCTGCTCGTGTGCAGGGCGGCGGATCGGCGCGCGCGGTGGCTCACAGTTCGAGCGGGGGGGTGTGCCCGAGCGCCGCCTCCACGCGCTCGCGCAGCGCGCGCACTTGGTCGCCGGCCTCGACGGAACCTCGACTGCCCCGCTCGCGCACCTGCAGCAGCTCGTTGGCCATATTCAATGCGACCATCACGGCGATGCGATCGAGTCCGATCACCTTGCCGCTATCGCGCACCTCGCGCATGCGGGCGTTGAGGTACTCGGCGGCCTCGAGCAGCGCCGGTCGTTCCTCGTAGGGGCAGGCGACCATGTAATCCCGATCGAGGATGCGCACACTGACGCGGGCCGGATCATGGCTCACGCGCCGTGCTCCAGCGTCTTCAGCCGCCCGATCATGGCTTCGACCCGCGCGCGCACCTGTTCGTTCTTCTGTAAGAGGTTGGCGCGCTCGCTGGCGAGCGATTCGTGCCGCTGCCGCAGTGCGCGGTTCTCCTCGCGCAGCTGCTCCAACGTCGTGAGCAGCTCATCGACGCGCCCGGCGAGACGCCCGAGCTCGGTTTCCAGAACTGAAGGTGCGGCAGCGCTCATGCTGGCGCGACTATAGTGCCGTGCTCTCTGCGCGGTCAATGAGCGCAGGGTGGCGCCTGCGCCGGCAGGGGCCCTGGGGGATCCCACGGCGCCGACATGCGGCATAATGGCGGTCAATGATACTTGCCGACTATGCCGAAATTCAGAGCGTGCTCAGCGCCGAGCACTCCCTCACCGATGCCGCCGAGGCGCACGGCACGCTGGCCGGATCGCTGTGCTCGGCGCAGGGCTACCGATTCGAGGACTGGTTGCGCGAGATCCTGCCCGACGGCTCGGCCCGCCTCCCAAACGCACAGACGCTGCAGGGACTGTTCCGCGACACCGCTGGAGCGTTGAACGGCGCGCAGATGCAGTTCGATCTGCTGCTCCCCGATGACGGCCGACCGATCCTCGAGCGCGCCGGGGCGCTCGCGCTGTGGTGTCAGGGATTTCTCTACGGCCTCGGCGTCGGGGTGCTGCGCGATGCGGCGAGCATGCCCGGTGAGGTGAGCGAGATCGTCAACGACATCACCGAGATCGGCAGCGCGGCGGTGGACACGGCCGAGAGCGAGGAATCGAACGAAGCGGCGTACGCCGAACTCGTCGAGTTCATCCGGGTCAGTGTGCAAGTGGTCTTCGAGGAACTTGCGCCGATGCGCGAGCCGCCGCCTTCACCTGGAGCACCGTTTCATTGAAACCCGAGAGCCCCGCCGAAGAGTTTGCCCGCCGCCGCAGCGCGCTGCTGCGCCTGATGGGCAGAGATGCCATCGCCATCGTGCCCTGCGCCCCGGTGCGCAAGCGCAACAACGACGTCGATTTCCCCTTCCGCCAGGACAGCGACTTTCACTACCTCACCGGCTTTCGCGAGCCGGAATCCGTCGCGGTGCTGGTGCCCGGGCGTGAGCAGGCCGAGTACATCCTGTTCGTGCGCGAGCGCGACCCGGCGCGCGAGACCTGGGACGGCCGGCGCGCCGGACCCGCCGGCGCCCGGCGCAGCTTCGGCGCGGACGATGCGTTTCCGATCACGGACATCGATGAGATTCTCCCCGGTCTGATGGAGAACCGCGCCAAGGTCTACTACACCATGGGGATTTACCCCGAGTTCGACCAGCGCGTCGTCGGCTGGGTGAATGGCCTGCGCACCCAGGCGCGCAACGGCCGTCATCCGCCCCAGGAGTTCGTGGCGCTCGATCAGGTGCTGCACGAGCAGCGCTTGTTCAAATCTCGCACCGAGCTCGAGTTGATGCGCGAGGCGGCCCGTATCGGGGCGCTGGCGCACGTGCGCGCCATGCGCTTCTGTCGCCCCGGGCGCATGGAGTACGAGCTCATGGCCGAGGTGGTGCACGAGTTTCGCCGCCACGGCGCCGATACCTCCTACTACCCGATCGTCGGTTCGGGGCCGAACAGCTGCATCCTGCATTACAACGAGAACAACCAGCCGATGCGCGACGGCGACATGGTGCTGATCGATGCCGGCTGCGAGTACGAGTACTACGCCTCGGACATCACGCGCACCTTTCCGGTCAACGGCCGCTTCACCCCCGAGCAGCGTGCGGTCTACGAGGTGGTGCTCGAGGCGAACCTCGCGGCGATCGCCCAGGTGCGCCCGGGCAACGATTGGAATGCGCCGCACGAGACAGCGGTGCGGATCGTCACCCAGGGGCTGGTGCGCCTCGGGTTGCTCAAGGGCCGGCCGGCGAAGCTCGAGCGCGATGGGGCGTACCGCCGGTTCTTCATGCACCGCACCGGGCACTGGCTCGGCATGGACGTGCACGACGTCGGGGATTACAAAGTGGGCGATGCCTGGCGGGCACTCGAGCCCGGCATGGTGCTCACCATCGAGCCGGGCATCTACATCCCGCACGGGGCGCGTGGGGTGCCGAAGCGTTTCCAGGGGATTGGCGTGCGTATTGAAGACGATGTCGCCGTCACCAAGCACGGGTGCGAGGTGCTCACGGACGGCGTCCCCAAAGACCCCGACCTGATCGAGGCACTCATGACCGAGTCGCACGAGAGTGCCGCCGACGGGGCGCCGGCGCAGCCGCACGCGAGGGTGCGCCGAGGTTCGCGTGTCCACGCATGACGCCGCAGGCGCCATGCCGCGCGACTTCGACGTCGTCATCGTCGGCGGGGGATTGGTCGGGGCGAGTCTCGCGCTCGCACTGAGCGGCAGTGCGAGGCGCGTGCTGCTGATCGAGGGCGTGGCGCCAGACTCGACCGCGCAGCCGAGTTTCGATGAGCGCACGACCGCACTCGGCAATGCGACGCGCCGGATCTTCCAGGGGCTCGGCGTGTGGGACGAGTTGGCCGACGAGGCCGCTGCGATCCGCACCATCCATGTCTCGGAGGCCGGCCGATTCGGCAGTGCGCGCCTGCGCGCCGCGGACCAGGGCGTCGATGCTTTCGGCTACGTCATTGCGAATCGCGTGATCGGCCGGGCACTGTGGCGCGCGCTGGAGCGCGCCGGCGGCGTCACGCTGCGCGTGCCGGCAAAGGTGGCGGCCGCCGAGATCGCCGCCGACGGTGCGGCGCTCACGGTGGTCGGTGCCGACGGGGTGCACGAGGTCGTGAGTGCCCGTTTGTTAGTGGCGGCCGATGGGGCCAACTCCATCGTGCGCACCGCAGCGGGGATCGCGGCGCAGATCGAAGACTACGATCAGGTGGCGATTACCGCGCCGGTGCTCACCGACCGCCCGCACGATGGTACCGCATACGAACGGTTCACTTCGAGCGGCCCGGTCGCGGTGCTGCCGCTGCGTGGGGGGGGCTACGGCACTGTTTGGGCCTGCGAGCCGTCTCGGGCCGCGCAGTTGCTGGCGCTCCCCGATGCTCACTACCTGGAGGCCTTGCAGGAGCGCTTCGGCTGGCGGGCGGGGCGGTTGCTCAGCATGGGTCGGCGCGCCTCGTACCCGCTGCGGCTCTCGCGCGCCGAGGCGACGGTGGGAACCCGCACCGTGCTGGTGGGCAACGCGGCTCAGGGGCTGCACCCGATCGCCGGCCAGGGCTTCAATCTCGGTCTGCGCGATGCGGCGCTGCTCGCCGAGCGGATCGCCGCGGCGAGCGGCGATCCGGGCGCAGCGCAGCTGCTGCACAGCTACAGCGAGGCGCGCGCGGCGGACCGCGGTGGAGTGGTTCGCTTCACCGACTCGCTGGTCAAACTGTTCGCGAGCACATTGCCCGGGGCCAGCCTGCTGCGCAACCTCGGTCTGGTCATGTTTGATCTGTCGCCACCGGCAAAGCGCGCGCTGGCGCGCGTGAGCCTCGGGTTCGGCGGACCGACGCCGCGTCTGGCGCGCGGACTGCCCTTGTCATGAGTGGCGCCGAGGCACACTGGGACGTGCTGATCGTCGGTGGCGGACCGGTCGGCGCGTGCGCCGCGGCGCTGCTGCAGCGCGCGGCCGGCTCGGGGCGCTGTGCACTGCGCATCGCGGTGGTCGAGCCGGCGCGGCCGGCTCGTGCGGCTGACGGCGAACCGCTCGATGCGCGCGTGTCGGCCTTCTCGCGCGCCAGCGAACGGATCCTCGCGGCGGCCGGTGCATGGCAGCGGATCGATGCGCAGCGCGTACAGCGCTACGAGCGGATGTGCGTGTGGCCGGCGCACCTGCCGGCGCGTAGCCCTGATGCGCTTCTCTTCGACGCTGCCGCCGTAGGCGAAGCCGATCTCGGCGCGATCGCGGAAAATCGCCTGGTGCAGTGCGCGGCGCTCGAGGCGTTCGAGGCAGCCGGCGGAACGATTCTCACCGACGGCTTCACCGGTCTGACGATTCGCGAGGAGGCCGTCGAAGTGCACCTCGCTGAGCACTCGCTGCGCTGTCGTCTGCTGGTCGGCGCCGATGGTGCCCGCTCGCGCGTGCGCGAGAGCATCGGCATCACGGTGCAGGCCGCGAACTACGACCAAACGGCGATCGTTGCCAACGTACGGACCGAACGGCCGCACGATCGGACCGCCTGGCAGCGGTTTCTCGGCGAGGGAACGCTTGCGTTTTTGCCGCTTGCCGACGGGACGAGCTCGATCGTGTGGTCGATCGAGGAGGCGGCGGCGCGCGAGCGGCTCGCGATGCGACCGGCGTCATTCGAGGCGGCACTGCAGGAGGCCTCCGGAGGCGTGCTCGGGGCGCTTCGGCTGTGCACCGAGCGGGCCGGTCTGGTGTTGCGGCGGCTGCGGGCCGAACGCTTCGCCGCGGCGCGCTGCGCACTGATCGGCGATGCGGCGCACGTCGTGCATCCGCTGGCCGGCCAGGGCGTGAACCTCGGACTGCTCGATGCGGCGGCGCTCGTGGAGTGCGTGCTGCAGGCGCAGCGGGCCGGGGAGGATCCCGGCGCGCTCGCGCCACTGCGCCGCTACGAGCGCTGGCGCAAGAGCGAACTGGCGCCCATGGCGTTCGCCATCGACGGCTTCAATCGCTTCCTCGCCCATGGCCAGGGTCCGCTTGCGCGTGTCGCACAGCACGGACTGGCCTGGGTGAACCGCAGCGAGACGCTAAAGCGCCTCTTCATCGAGCAGGCGCTCGGGCTCTCCGGTGAGTTGCCGGCCGTGGCTCGATCGCTCGCCGCACCGCTCAGCTGAGCGCGATGCGGTCGATCTTCGCCGCGCAGATGAAGTCGTTGTCCGAGAGCCCGCCGATGGCGTGCGTGCTGTAGCGCACCCGGCAATAGTGGTAACCGACTTCGAGGTCCGGGTGGTGGTCCTCGATGTTCGCAACGTGCGCCAGCGCATTGACGAAGCTCATGGTGCGCAGGAAATCCGCAAAGCGGAACTCCCGCACGAGGGATGCGCCGTCGGCGGCGAGTTGCCAGCCCGCGGCGAGTTCTCCGAGTCTCGTCTCAGCTTGCGCGCGCGTCAGGGGCGCGACGCCGCCCTCGCACGGCGTGCACTTGTGCTCGGCCAGATTGCTCATGAGTGTCGCTCCTGCCGCATGCCGGTCAGGCTGCAGCGGTGTCCTGCGCGGACTTTTTGGTGAATCGTCGCGCCACGTACCGTTCGAGCATCTCCTGGAACTCCTCGGCGATGTGATCGCCTTTGAGCGTGACCGTCTTCTCGCCATCTTCGTACACCGGTGCGACCGGACGCTCTCCGGTGCCGGGCAGACTAATGCCGATGTTGGCGTGCTTGCTCTCACCTGGGCCGTTGACGACGCATCCCATCACCGCGACGGTCATGTCCTCGACGCCGTCGTACTCGCGCCGCCACTCGGGCATGCGGTGGCGGATGTGGCTCTGGATGCGCTGGGCGAGCTCCTGGAACACCGTGCTGGTGGTGCGGCCGCAGCCGGGGCAGGCGGTCACGAGCGGCAGGAACGAGCGCAGTCCCATGGTCTGCAGGATCTCCTGCGCGACGATGACCTCCTGCGTGCGGTCGCCGCCGGGCTCCGGGGTGAGCGACACGCGGATGGTGTCGCCGATCCCGCGCTGCAGCAGCACCGCCATGCCCGCGGTCGAGGCAACGATGCCCTTGGAGCCCATTCCGGCCTCGGTGAGGCCGAGATGCAGCGGGTAGTCGCAGCGGGCGGCCAGATCACTGTAGATTGCGATCAGATCCTGCACCCCGCTCACCTTGGCCGAGAGGATGATCCGATCGTGGGCCATGCCGAGGGCCTCGGCGCGCTCGGCGCTCTCGAGCGCCGAGAGCACCACTGCGGAGCGCATGATCTGCTGCGCGCTCAGCGGCTCGGTGCGCGTGGCGTTCTCATCCATGATGCGCGTCAGCAGGTCCTGATCGAGGCTGCCCCAATTGACCCCGATGCGCACCGGCTTGCCGTAACGGCAGGCGGTCTCGATCATCTCGGCGAACTGCGGGTCACGCTTGCTGCCGCGCCCGACGTTGCCCGGGTTGATGCGGTACTTGGCGAGCGCCTCGGCGCAGGCCGGGTGCTCGCGCAGCAGCTTGTGGCCGTTGAAGTGAAAATCGCCGATGAGCGGTACCCCGACGCCCATCTGATCGAGCCGCTCCCGGATGTGCGGCACCGCCGCGGCGGCTTCCGCCGAGTTCACCGTGATGCGCACCAGCTCCGAGCCGGCGCGCGCGAGCGACTTGACCTGCTGCGTCGTGCCTTCCACGTCGGCCGTATCGGTATTGGTCATCGACTGCACGACGATCGGGGCGTTGCCGCCGACGCGCACCGCGCCAATCGTGACCTGGACGGAAGAACGGCGTGCAATGCTCGACATGGGGACCTGCCAGTGACTTCGGGGACGTTTCAGGGTGAACGGAGGATTTTACCGGTCCGGGCCGCTGGCCGCGACCATCGGCGCAAGCGGGAGCGCAACGCCCGCCAGGGCCGCTCCCTTCCGGACGCAACGCTGGTATCATGCCCGGATTCCGAACACCAAGCTGCTCGGAGAGAGTCCGGCTCCAGGGTCGGGCCGCCGAAGGCGCAATTCCGCCCGGAAACGCTCAGGCACATGAACGGCAGCTTGCGCAAACCCTGAAGAGGGGCTTTGCGCGGGGTCTCTGGAGAGCGGCGGGCGCCTCGGCGCACCGACCCACCGAAGGGGAGAGGCGCATCGGCGCCCGATCTCTCAGGTCACCGGACAGAGGGGCGGCAGGTGAGCGGCCTGCCGCTTTTTTTGTTTCCCCTGGAGGATCCGTGGCTCGACGTACCCCTTTATTCGCACTTCATCAGTCCGCCGGTGCACGCATCGTGGATTTCGGCGGCTGGGACATGCCCTTGCAGTACGGCTCGCTGCTCGCCGAGCACCATGCGGTGCGCCGCGCCGCGGGCCTCTTCGACGTCTCGCACATGTGCGTCGTGGACCTCGAGGGCGAGGGCGTACGGCCGTTTCTGCTGAAGATCTTCGCCAACGACGTCGGCAAGCTCACTGCCCCCGGCAAAGCGCTCTACGGGTGTCTGCTCAACGAGCGTGGCGGGGTCATCGACGATCTGATCGTGTATTACCTCAGCGAGCAGTGGTTTCGCGTCGTAGTCAATGCCGGCACCCGCGACAAGGATCTCGCCTGGATACGCCGCCACGCCGAGCCGTATGGCCTGAGGGTGCGCGAGCGGACCGATCTGGCGATGCTCGCCGTGCAGGGACCGGAGGCACGCGCACGTCTCGCCGCGCTGCTGCCACCGCCGCTCGCCGAGCGCGCGCTGGCGCTCGGTGCGTTCTTCGGCGCCGAGCTCGGCCGCTGGTTCGTCTCGCGCACCGGTTACACGGGCGAGGACGGCTTCGAGGTCATGGTGCCGGCCGAGGAGGCCGAAACGCTGTGGCGCTCGCTCGTCGCGGCGGGCGTGCTGCCCTGTGGCCTCGGCGCGCGCGACACGCTGCGCCTGGAGGCCGGTATGAACCTCTATGGCAACGACATGGACGAGACCACCAACCCGCTCGAATCCGGGCTCGCCTGGACGGTGCCCCTGAACACTCCACGGGCCTTCATCGGCCGTGAGGCGCTCGAGGCGGCGCGCGCGCGCGGGCTCGAGCACAAACTCATCGGACTGGTGCTTGAGGAGCGTGGCGTGCTGCGCTCGCACCAGCGCGTGCTCGCACCGGGCATCGGTGAGGGACAGATCACCAGCGGCACGTTCTCCCCGACGCTCGAGCGCTCCATTGCGCTGGCGCGCATCCCGATCGCTGCGCCCGATCAGGTACAGGTCGAGGTACGCGGCAAGCTGTTGGCCGCGCGCGTCGTCAAACCGCCCTTCGTGCGGCACGGTCAGTCGCTCATAGGCTGAGCCGCCTACCGCCCGAGTGGCAGATCCATCGCGTTCATCCACACACATACATCCATCGATTCGACTCCACGGAGCGTCGCATGAGCAAGGTTCCTTCCGATCTCAAATTCACGCGGACCCACGAATGGCTGCGGACGCTGCCCGACGGCACCGTCGAGGTCGGCATCACCGACCACGCGCAGCATTCCCTCGGCGACTTGGTGTTCGTCGAGGTCCCCGAGGCGGGCCGTACGGTGACTGCC
The DNA here is from genome assembly GCA_049964755.1 of Steroidobacteraceae bacterium. Classification (GTDB taxonomy): domain Bacteria; phylum Pseudomonadota; class Gammaproteobacteria; order Steroidobacterales; family Steroidobacteraceae; genus 13-2-20CM-66-19. Next base: position 16,026 of record JBMFWZ010000001.1, read on the forward strand.
GGCGAGCCGTTCGCCGTGGTCGAGTCGGTCAAAGCAGCCTCCGACGTCTACGCGCCGCTCAGCGGTGAGGTCACCGAGGGCAACGGTGCGCTCGCCGGGGCGCCCGAGACGCTCAACACCGATCCTTACGGCGCCGGCTGGCTCGCTCGGCTGCGCCCTGCAGGAGCGCTGCCCGCACTGCTGTCGGCCGCCGAGTACGAGAAGCTCACCGCCGAGGAGGGCGACTGATGGCATTCGTGCCGCATACCCGCGCGGACGTCGCGGCGATGCTCGAGGTCATCGGGGTCGATGGCATCGAGCGGCTCTTCGAGGAGATTCCCGCCAACTTGCGCATCGGAGCGCTCGAGGGCGTGCCCGAGGCGCTCAATGAGATGCAACTGGCGCGGCTGATGGGTGAGCGCTCGCGCCGCGACGGGCGGCCGCTGTGCTTCATCGGCGCCGGTGCGTACGAGCACCACATTCCCTCGGCGGTCTGGGCGCTCGCGACGCGCGGGGAGTTCTACAGCGCCTATACGCCGTACCAGGCCGAGGCCAGCCAGGGAACGCTGCAACTGCTGTACGAATTCCAGAGCATGATGGCGAACCTGACGGGCATGGAGGTCTCCAACGCGTCGCTGTACGACGGCGGCAGCGCGCTCGCCGAGGCCGCCCTGATGGCCGTGCGGGCCAATCGACACTCGCGCTCGCAGCGCATTCTCGTGCCGCGTACGGTGCATCCGTACTACCGTCGCACCGCGCTCGCCATCGCGGGCAATCAAGGCGTGACGTTCGAGGAGGTGCCGTATTCGGCCGAAGGCGGCTGTACGGCGCTGCAGGCGCTTGAGCGCTACGCCGGGGAGGACATCACTGCGCTCGTCATCCAGCAGCCGAACGTGTTCGGCCGACTCGAGGACGTGGATGCGCTCACCGATTGGGCACATGCGCACAAGATCCTCGTCGTGGCCGTGGTCAACCCGGTGTCCCTGGCGCTGCTGAAGCCGCCGGGCCAGTGGGGCGGCGAGGGCGCGGACATCGTGGTCGGGGACGGTCAGCCGCTCGGCATTCCGCTGTCCTCCGGCGGACCGTACTTCGGCTTCATGACCACGCGAATGGCTTACGTGCGCCAGATGCCTGGACGCATCGTCGGGCGCACGGTGGACGCCGATGGCCGGCACGGCTTCACGCTGACGCTGCAGGCGCGCGAGCAGCACATCCGTCGGGCCAAGGCCACCTCGAACATCTGCACCAACCAGGGACTGATGGTCACGGCGGCGACCATCCATCTGTCGCTGCTCGGGGCCGAGGGTCTGCGGCGCACCGCGGTCTGCGCGCATGCGCGCACCGGGGAGTTGCTGCGGGCGCTGACGGGCGTGCCCGGGGTACGCCGGGTGTTCCCGCTGCCGGTGTTTCACGAGGCGGTGATCAGCCTGGAGCGGCCGGTCGCGCCGTTGCTCGAGCGGCTCGCCGCGCGCGGCGTGCTCGGCGGCTGGGACCTCGCGGAACACTACCCGGAACTCGGACACGCGCTGCTGGTGTGCGCCACCGAGACCAAGACCGAAGAGGACATCGAGCGCTACGTGACGGTGCTCGAGGAATGCCTGCGCGAAGCGCAGGCCGCCTGATCCGAAGAGACTCCGATGAGCACTGAACGAACCAACCGACTGGAAAAGCTGATTTTCGAATACTCCGTGCCGGGGCGTGGCGCGCAGGACCAGTGGCCGAGCCCGCCGGCACCGGCGAGCTCGGCGGATCTGCCCGCCGCGCTGCTGCGGGCCACGCCGCCTCTGTTGCCCGAGGTGAGCGAACTGGAGACCGTGCGGCACTTCACGCGGCTCTCGCAGCTGAACTTCTCGATCGACACGAACTTCTATCCGCTCGGTTCGTGCACGATGAAATACAACCCCAAGGCGTGCAACCAGTACGCCATGCTGCCGGAGTTCCTCGGGCGCCATCCGCTCGCGCCGCAATCCGCCGGCCAGGGGGTGCTCGAGTGCCTGTTCGAGCTGCAGGAGATGCTCAAGGCGGTCACCGGCATGCAGGCGGTGGCGCTGAGCCCGATGGCCGGCGCCCAGGGCGAGTACGCCGGTGTGGCCATGATCCGCGCCTATCACCGGGCGCGCGGCGACCTGGAGCGCAACGAGATCATCGTGCCCGAGGCTGCGCACGGCACCAACCCGGCCACCGCGACCATGTGTGGCTGCGTGGTCCGCGAGGTCCCGGTCGATGCCGAGGGTGACGTCGATCTGGCCGCGCTCAAGGCCGCGGTCGGCCCGAAAACTGCCGGCATCATGCTGACCAACCCCTCGACGCTCGGGGTGTTCGAGCGGCGCATCGAGGAAGTGGCGCGTACCGTGCACGCCGCGGGCGGGTTGCTCTACTACGACGGGGCCAATCTCAACGCCATCCTCGGCAAGGTCCGCCCCGGTGACATGGGCTTCGACGTCATTCACGTCAACCTGCACAAGACCTTCTCCACCCCGCACGGGGGCGGCGGACCGGGCGCAGGTCCCGTGGGTGTCTCGGCGCGGCTCGTGCCCTTCCTGCCGGTGCCGATCGTGGCGCGCGAAGGCGATCGCTACGTGTGGTTGACCGAGCGTGATCGGCCGCAGTCGATCGGGCGGCTCTCGACTTTCGCGGGCAACGTCGGGGTGCTGCTGCGCGCGTATATCTACATGCGCATGCTCGGCCGCGACGGCATGGCCAAGGTCGGGGAGTACGCGACGCTCAACGCCAACTACCTGCTCGCGCGCCTGACCCGCTCGGGCTTCGATGCCGCCTATCCGAAGCGGCGGGCCAGCCACGAGTTCATCATCACCGTGAAGCGCCAGGCGCGCGAGCTCGGGGTGACGGCCATGGACTTCGCCAAGCGGCTGCTCGATCATGGTCAGCATGCGCCGACCACGTATTTCCCGCTGCTGGTGCCGGAATGTCTGTTGATCGAGCCGACCGAGACGGAGAGCAAGGCCGCTCTCGATGCATTCGTCGAGGCGATGGTGCAGATCCTCACCGAGGCGACGCAAGAACCCGAGCAGGTCCGCAGCGCTCCGCATACCATGCCGGTACGGCGGCTCGACGATGTCCGGGCGGCCAAGCAGCTGGACCTGGCGTGGAAAGCGGCCCCGTAGCGACCGAGCGATACAAACCCAGAGGCCTCCATCGACTGCTGCGCGCCTTCGGCGCCAGTGGCCGGGGGCTGGCGGGGGCATTTCGCGAGGAGGCCGCGTTTCGCCAGGAGCTGGCGTTCGCGGCGCTCGCCGTGCCGCTGGCACTGTGGCTCGGCCACGACGGCATCGAGCGCGCGCTGCTCATCGCTCCGGTGCTGCTGATCTTGATCGTGGAGCTGATCAACAGCGCCATCGAGGCGACCGTCGATCGGATCGGACTTGAGCGCCATGCGCTCGCCGGTCTGGCCAAGGACATCGGCTCGGCGGCCGTGCTGATGTCATTCGGATTGCTGGCGGTCGTGTGGCTGCTGGTGCTGCTGGGGCGCTAGCGCAATGTCATCCGGGGGGACGATGCGAGTGCTGCGAGTGTTCTGTCTGTCCGTGCTCACACTGGCGGTGGGCTCAGCGGCGCTCGCCAGCGCTGCGCCCGCTGCGCCGCCGGCTCATCCGGCCCTGCCCTCGGCCGTGGCCGCGCACCTGGCGCGCCAGGCTGCGGCGCTCGAGTCCAATCCGACCTGGGCCGCAACGCTCGCGCGCATCGCCAGTAGCGTGGTGGCGATCAACTTCAACCAGGATCGGGCCTTTGACACCGACGTGAACGAGACCGCGCAGGCCACCGGGTTTGTGGTCGACGCCAAACGCGGCATCATTCTCACCAACCGCCACGTCGTGACGCCCGGGCCGGTCACGGCCACTGCCACGTTTCTCGACCGTGAACAGATCCCGATCTACCCGATCTACCGCGATCCGGTGCACGACTTCGGCTTCTATCGCTTTGATCCGAAAAAGTTGCGCTACATCCATCCCAAGGCGCTGAAGCTCGATCCAGCAGGTGCCCGGGTGGGGCGTGAGATCCGCGTGATCGGCAACAATGCCGGGGAGCAGCTGTCGATTCTGGCCGGCACGCTCGCGCGGCTGCACCGCCGCGCACCGTACTACGGGTTCGGCAACTACAACGACTTCAACACGTTCTACCTGCAGGCCGCCTCGGGCACCTCGGGGGGCTCCTCAGGCTCCCCGGTCATCGACATCCGGGGCCACGTCGTGGCGCTCAATGCCGGCGGGGCGAGCAATGCCGCCTCGAGCTTCTACCTGCCGCTCGCCCCGGTGCAACGGGCGCTGCGGCTGATCCAGCAGGGCAAACCGGTCACGCGCGGCACGCTCTACACGATCTTCCACTACATCCCCTTCGATGAGCTCGAGCGGCTCGGTCTGCCGCGGCCGGTGGAGACCGCGGTGCGCAAGGCGTTCCCGCAGCGCACCGGCATGCTCGTGGTGAGCACCGTGCTCGGCGGCTCGCCGAGCGCGCGGGTGCTGCAGCCGGGGGATATCCTGGTGCGCCTCGATGGGCACTACGTGACGACCTTCGAGCCGCTCGAGCGCATGCTCGATGCGGCGGTGGGTCGCCAGGTGACGCTGCAGATCGAGCGCGGCGGCCACGCGCTCACCGTGCGTCTGCCGGTCGGGGATCTCAATGCACTCGCGCCTAGCGCCTATGTGCAGTTCGGCGACGCCGTGGTGAACACGCTCTCGTACGAGATGGCGCTGCAGTTGAACGTGCCACCGCGCGGGGTGTGGGTCGCCAATCCCGGCTTCGTGTTCGGCGCCGCCGGCGTGCCGCGCGGGGCGGTGATCCACGACATCGATTCCTGGCCGATCGACACTCTGCAGGATTTCCGCCGCGCACTCGCGCGGCTCGCCGATGGCGAGTACGCCACGGTGCGCTTCACGCTCGCGAGCGATCCGAACAGTACCCAGCTTGCCTATTTCCGCATGGACCGGCGCTGGTTCCCGGCCGAGTACTGCGTGCGCAACGACACGCTCGGTCTCTGGCCGTGCAAGATGCTGCCGGCCGGACCGCCGCCGCCGCCGCACCCGGTGAGTGCGACGCGCTTTCCGGTCTACCGCAATCCGCTGCTGACGCGCCTGGCGCACTCGCTGGTGTCGGTGAACTTCAGCATGCCGTACTCGATCTCCGGGGTCACCGAGCACTACTATCACGGCACCGGACTCGTGGTCGACGCCAAGCGCGGCTGGGTGGTGGTCGACCGCAACACGGTGCCGGTTTCCCTCGGCGACGTCACGATCACCTTTGCCGGCACGGTGCAGGTGCCGGGTCGGGTGGTGTACGTCAGTCCCATCCACAACCTCGCGGTCGTCGCCTACGATCCGCGCCTGATCGGCTCGACGCCCGTGCGCTCGGCGCGCCTGCGCCCTGCGCGGCTGACCTCCGGGGAGCCGATCAACGTGGTCGGTATCGGTGATGACAACGATCTGCATTTCCGGCGCACCGAGATCTCGAGCATCGAGCCGCTCGAGTTGCCGCTGTCGCGCACGATGCGCTTTCGCGACACCAACATCGAGAGTATTCAGCTGGTCAACCCTCCGAAGAGCTTCGACGGGGTGCTCACCGACCGGCATGGCGATGTCCTCGGGCTGTGGTCGAGTTTTGCGTTCGATACCGCGAACGGTGTCGGCCAGGATCTGCAGGGCGTGCCGATCGAACCGGTGCGCGACATGCTCGCACGCCTGCGCAGCGGCCAGCCGCTGCACTCGCTCGACGTGGAGCTCGCGCCCACGCCGCTCTCGAGTGCGCGCCTGATCGGATTGACACCGTTCTGGGCCAAGCGGCTCGCCGCGCAGAGCGCCACGCGGCGCGTGGTGCTGACGGTCATTCGCACCACCGGGGGCTCGCCGGCGTCCCAGCTGCTGGAGCCGGGCGACCTGCTGCTCGCCATCAATGGACACGTCGTGACCCGCTTCGAGCAGGTCGAACAGGCCACCTCGGGTCACCGCAGCGTGCGATTGACCGTCTGGCGCGGCCGAGAGGCGCTCACGATCACGGTGCCGACCGTGGTGCTCTCCGGAACTGAACTGCGGCGCGTGGTGCAGTGGGCCGGCGCTACGCTACAGCGTCCCTTCCACTCCATGCTGGCGCAGCGTGGAGTGCCGCCGTACGGGGTCTACGTGGATAACTTCCAATACGGCTCACCGGCCTCGCGCTATGGTCTGTACGCGGGATTGCGCATCGTCGCGGTGGACGGCGAGCCGACGCCGGATCTCGATGCGTTCCTGAACGCCGTGACGCGCCGGCCCGACCATGCCTCGGTGCGCATCACGGCCCTCGGCTGGAACAATGCACCGCAGGTCATCACGCTGACGCTCGACAACCACTACTGGCCGGCCTACGAGCTGCTGCGCACGGCGCACGGCTGGGTACGGCGCGCGCTGCACTGAGCGCAGGGCAGAGCGCTCGGATGGGGCCCATCGCATCGGCGGATCTGCAGGCCGCCCTCGACGCACTGCGCGCCGGGGAGCTGGTCGCCTTTCCGACCGAAACCGTGTACGGACTCGGCGCCGATGCACGCAATCCCGCGGCGGTGCGGCGCATCTTCGCGGTCAAAGGCCGCCCCGCAAACCATCCGGTGATCGTGCACCTGCAGAGCCTGCGGGAGCTCTCCGGATGGGTGCGCTCCGTGCCGCCCGCCGCTGAGCGGCTTGCCGAGCGGTTCTGGCCCGGGCCATTGACGCTGGTGCTGCCGCGCTCGCTTCAGGTCGATGACTGTGTGACCGGGGGTCAGGATACGGTGGCGGTGCGCGTTCCGGCGCACCCCGTGGCCCAGCAACTGCTCGGCGCCTTCGGCGGCGGGATTGCCGCGCCGTCGGCCAACCGCTACGGCCGGGTCTCCCCGACCCGGGCCGAACACGTGCGCGAGGAGCTCGGCACGGCGGTGACGGTGGTGCTCGATGGCGGGGAGTGCCCGATCGGCCTGGAATCGACCATCGTGGCGTTCCAGGACGGCCGTGCGCGCCTGTTGCGCCCGGGCCGCATCACCGCCGGGGAGATCCGCGCACAGCTCGGATCGCTGCAAATCGGCGCCGACGCGGCCTCCCCGCGCGTGCCGGGCAGCACTGCGGCACATTACGCCCCGGCGACCGCCCTCGAGATCGTGCCCGCCGCGCAGCTCGAGGCCCGCAGCGCAGCGCTCGCGCAGGCCGGCCGGCGCGTGGCGGTGTTGGCCCAGCGTGCCCCGCAGAGCGCGCTGCCGGCCGTGACTTGGATCGATGCCACGGCGCTGGCCCAGCGCTATGGTCATGACTTGTATGCGCACCTGCGCGCCCTCGACAAGAGCGGCTGCGAGCGCATCCTGGTGCAGGAAGTGCCGCAAGGCGATGAATGGGAGGCGATCCGCGACCGACTGCACCGTGCGGCCGTTGGCGCCGCCGCGCCCGGAGATACCCCATGAGCGTCCGTCGCAATCGTTTCGTCGATCCATTCCAACCGGCGGAGATTCGCCGTCTGGTGCGTCAGTTCGGCTCCCCGCTGCTCATCCTCGACTGCGAGCGCGTGCGCGTGCAGTACCGCAAGCTGCGCGCAGCGCTCGGGCGGGTCGACCTGCACTATGCGCTGAAGCCCATGCCACACGCGGCGGTGGTGCAGACGGTGCTCGCCGAGGGCGGATTCCTCGATCTGGCCACCACGGGGGAGGTGCAGCTGGTCCGCCGGCTCGGCGTCGATCCGGCGCGCTGCATCCACACCCATCCGATCAAGCGGCCGCAGGACATCCGCAATGCACTCGAATTCGGCGTGCGCACTTTCGTGGCCGACAACCCCGATGAGGTGCGCAAATTCGAGCAATTCGCCGACCGCGCCGAGCTGCTGCTGCGCGTCTCGTTCAGGAGCCCCGGGGCGGTGTGCGACCTGTCGCGCAAGTTCGGCTGCGATCCGGAGGACGCACTCGAGCTGGCGCGACTCGCCGCAGAGCTCGGCATCACCGTGCGCGGTCTGAGTTTTCACGTCGGTTCGCAGGCGGGGGATTCGGCCAAACACATCGAGGCGCTCGACGCCTGTGCACAGCTGATGGCCGCCGGCCGGCGGCGCAAGCTCGGCGTGCTCGACACGCTCGACATCGGCGGGGGCTTCCCGATCGACTACACCCAGCCGGTGCAGGACATCGAGCGCTTCTGCGAACCGCTGCGCAGCGCACTTCAGGCGCTGCCGAAGCGAGTGCGAGTGATCGCCGAGCCGGGGCGCTTCATCGTCGGTCCGGCCGCACTGGGGGTCGCCTCGGTCATGGGGCGCGCGCGGCGCGAGGGGCACTGGTGGTACTACCTCGATGACGGGCTGTACGGCTCCTACAGCGGCCAGCTGTTCGATCACGCCCGCTACCCGGTGGAGCCGCTGAAGGATTCCGAGGAGCGCCTACCCTCGGTGCTCGCAGGGCCCACCTGCGACAGCATCGATGTCATCGCCGAGAACCTGATGCTGCCGAAGCTCGAGGCGGGCGACCTGATCGTCGGGCGTGCCATGGGCGCGTACACCTGGGCGAGCGCCACGGAATTCAACTTCTTTCCCAAGGCCACCGTCGTGGCGGTGAACCTCACGCCGGGAGACTCCGGCATGGTGATGCCCTTTCCGCTGTAGCGCGCCGCTTTTGGGGCGCAGGGAGTGAACCGGGTGCTGCGTAACGTCGTTTTCGATATCGGCTGGGTGTTCGTACACCTGGACACTGCGCCTTTTCTGCAGTTTCTGCGCGATCATGGGGCCGATGCCCGTGACCTGAACTCGGTCCTCACGCAGGTCGCCCTGCACGAGCACGAGTGCGGTCGGCTCACCGGACGAGCGCTGCTCGAGCGCTTCGCAGGACTGGCGCGCCGGCCGATGGATCTTCAGGCCGCACACGAGCGCTGGACGAGCATGTTCGAGCTGCAACCGCGGATGGTGCGGCTCGCGGAACGCTTAAGCGAGCACTACCGGGTGTTTTTGCTCTCCAACATCGGGGATCTGCATTGGGCGCACCTGTCGCGCGAGTACGGCGTGCACCGCATCGGCCATGGCGCGTTGCCCTCCTTTCTGGCTGGCGTCATGAAGCCCGACGCGGGCATCTACGCCGAGGCGGAACGGCGCTTCGCGCTCGAACCGGCGGCCACGGTGTTCATCGACGATCGCGCCGAGAACGTCCAGGCGGCGCGCCAGCGCGGCTGGCAGGCGATCGAACATACCGGGTACGCCTCGACCGTGAGCGCGCTAGGGGCGCTGGGAGTGGCATGCTGAGCGGGCCGCAGACCGCAATTCACCGGCAGGTCGAGGCGCTGCGTGCCGGGCGCGAGCCGCGCTTGATCGCGCGGATGCCCGGCGGGTGGGCGCTGCTCGGGGAGCGGCAGTTCCTGCGCGGCTACGCGCTGCTGCTGCCCGATCCGGTGGTGCCGACACTCAATGCGCTCGAGGCGCCCGACCGGGCGCGCTTCCTACTCGATCTGGCCCGTCTCGGCGATGCGGTGCTCGCCGTCACCGGTGCGGTACGGATCAACTACGCCATGCTCGGCAATCTCGAGCCGGCGCTGCACGCGCACGTCATACCGCGCTACGCGCAGGAGCCGCAGGCGCTGCGCACCGCGCACCCCTGGGCGTACGATTGGCAGGCGGGCGAGCCGTTCGATCCCGTCGTGCACGGCGCTCTGCTCAGGCAGTTGCGCGGCGCGCTCGAACGACTCTGATACGCCCCGCGCGCTACTTCGGCGGGTTGGCGATGAGCGCGCGGAACTGACGCAGCTTGTGCTCGATGATGGCGTCGTTCTTCGGGCCCATGCGCAGCATCAGCTTCTGCCCGGCGGGCAGTGCTTCGAGCTTCGGGTCGGCGAACTGCCAGAATACCTTCGGTCGCACCAGGGTGACGGGCGAGGTGACCGCGGGCGTCGCGAGCAGACTGTCGATGGCCTGCACCAAGCGGTCGTTGAAGTACTTGCCCGGGTAGCCCAGGCTCTCATAGGCCTGCTGGAACAGCGGGTAGAGGCGGAAGTACAGCTGTGCCAGCCCCTGGACGTTCAGCCGGCTGACCACCGCCACGAAGGGAGTGTAGCGTGCGTAATTGCGTTGACTGAGCAGCGCGATGCCGCCCTGGCGATTCACGAGGGTCTGTCCCGGCGTCGCCTGGATGGGGCGCAGGTCCGCGGACACCTTGGCGCGCGGCAGGCTGTCAACGCTCACCACCACCCGGCGGATGATGTTCTTCGGCACGATGAATTGCGCGACGGCCGGGTGGCCGATCAGCGTATCGAGGGCGGCGAGCACGACCGCATCGCTGTGGTTCAGCGGCGGCAGCGGTTGCGCTGCAGTGGTGCTGCTCGGTGCCGGTACGGGATGCTCGATCGCCGGAGTCTGTGCGGCGCTCGGCAGCGGCGCGGAGGCTGCGGCGGGGGCCACCGACTGCGGTGCAGGGGGCACGGTGCCGCTGGCGGGCGAGGGCGTGCTCGTATGGAAGCGATAATAGACACCGACACCGATCAATGCGGCCGCCACGACCGCCGCCGCCACCCAAATGACCTTGTTGCGGAAGGACTCTTCCGGGTCAGTCTTGTTCCACATCTGGCGTCACTCCCGAGGCCCTGGAATATTGTACTGTACACCCATGACCATACGCCGGGTGTTGAAGATGGGCGAGCCGCTGCTTGCGCAGGTCGCCGCGCCCGTGCAGCGCTTCGACGCAGAACTCGAAGCGCTGGTGCGAGACATGGATGAAACCATGCGGTCCCTGAACGGCGCCGGAATCGCCGCCCCGCAGATCGGCGTGAGTCTGCGCGTGGTGATCTTCGAGGTTGCCGACAACCCACGCTATCCGAACGTTGCGCCCGTGCCGTACACGGTGCTCGTCAACCCGCAGTTGACGCCGCTCGGACGCGAGCAGGCCGAGGGCTGGGAGGGGTGTCTGTCGGTGCCGGGTCTGCGCGGGCTGGTGCCGCGCTACACACATCTGCACTATTGCGGGTTCGATCTGCACGGGGTGCCCTTTGAGCGAACGGCGCACGGCTTTCACGCGCGCGTCGTACAGCATGAGGTCGACCATCTCGATGGGGTGCTCTACCCGCAGCGCGTTCAGGATCTGCGCAACCTGGGGTTCGAGGATGCGCTGGGAGCGCGCATGACGCCGATGCCGGATTAGCCGCCGTCGCGGCATGCCTCTTAAGCGAGGGTGTGGAAAACCCGCTGCACGTCGTCGTCCTGTTCGAGCTTGTCAATCAACGCCAGCACTTCCTGCGCCTGCGCCTCGAGCAGCTCGGTGGGCACCGTGCATACGTACTCGTGTTCCGCCGACAGCGGTGTGATGCCGCGCGTCTCGAGGGCTTCTTGCATCTTGCCGAAATCCTCGAAGGCACAGCGGATGAGCAGCTGCGCCTCGCCGCTCTCCCCGGTGCTCTCGCCCATCTCCTCCAGTCCGTGATCGATCAGGTACAGCTCGAGCTCGTCCTGGTCGATTCCGGCCGGTGCGAGACGGAACACGCCCATGTGCTTGAAGAGGAACGCGACGCTGCCCGACGTGGCGAGGTTGCCGCCATTCTTGGTGACGATGTTGCGCACCGAGGCCACGGTGCGCGTCGGATTGTCGGTGGCCGCTTCGATCAGCAGAGCCACGCCGTGCGGTGCATAGGCCTCGTAGTGCACCTCGTGGTAGTGCGTGGCATCCCGGCCCGAGGCTCGCTTGATCGCCGCCTCGACCTTGTCCTTCGGCATGTTGATCGCGCGGGCGTTCTGCATCACGCGTCGCAGCGACGGGTTGGAATTCGGGTCCGCCCCGCCGGACTTCACCGCGATGGTGATGTCCTTGGCAATGCGCGCGAACTGCTTGGCCATGCGGTTCCAGCGCGCAAACATGGTGGCCTTGCGGACTTCGAAAATGCGTCCCATGGAGAACTACCGCAGTGTCGGAAAGGGCCGCGGGCTCAGGCGAGTTGAGCCTGCAGCACGCGCAGCCGGCGCCGTTGCAGGCGCAGACGCTGCTCGAGCTCCTTAAAGCGCAGCTGGAAACTGGCGTGTTCCCAGTGCTCGACCACGGCTCGCTTCTTCTCCGTGAGCCACTGCTCCTTCACCTTGGCCCAGTCGGCGATGGCGGCGAGGAAGCTCTCGTACTCGTGTGCGATGTGCTGGTGCAGCTCGGTGATGCGCGAGGGTGGCGCGGTCGGGGCCACCTGCGCGAGCGCGTTCTGCGCCCGCTGGAATTGCATCGCGAGCAGTGCGCGCTGAATCTGGAACACCGGCGTGCGCTTCAATTTGCGCGTCAGCCCGACGTACTGCAGGCTCGCGATCAGCCACTTGGTCGGGTCCCACTGCCACCAGCGCACCCCATTGCGGTAGTCGTGCGCGAAGATGTGGTGGAAGTTGTGGTAGCCCTCGCCGAAGGTCAGTACCGCCAGGACCGGGTTGTCGCGCGCGGTGTTCTCCTCGGTGTACGGGCGCGAGCCCCACATGTGCGCCAGCGAATTGATGAAGAACGTGAAGTGGTGGCTGAGCACGAGGCGCAGCACCCCGGCGAGCAGAAACACGCCCCACACATCCCCGACCAGCCAGCCGGCGAGCAGCGGCAGACCGAAGTTGGTCAGCAGCACCAAGGCCAGGTAATGGCGGTGCTGGAAGGCGAGGATGCGGTCGCGGCGCAGATCCGGGATGTTGGCGAAATCCTCCCGTCCGCTCGGATACTCGCGCACCATCCAGCCGATATGCGAGAACCAGAAGCCGCGGCGCGCCGAATACGGGTCGAGTTCCTCGTCATCGACGTTCAGGTGGTGGCGGCGATGGCCGCTGCACCAGGCCCAGGCGCTGTTCTGCAGCGCCATGGTGCCGAACACCATGAACACCAGCCGCAGGCTCCAGTGTGCCTCATAGGCGCGGTGCGCCCAGAGCCGATGGTAGCCGGCGGTGATCGACAGCTCGTTCGCCGTCAGAAAGACCCCGAGCAGCACCCAGGCGGCGGCGCTGTAACCATGCGCGATGCCGTACCAGGGTACCAGCACGGCGGCGGCTAGAAACGTCAAGGAAAACAATATGATATTCGTCCAAATCGGCGGAGCCGACGGGACTGAGGAGGACGGAGCCGGGGCGGATGAGTTCGGCATGGGCAGTACGCGCTCGAAGCGGGTGGACAGCGACGGACTTACCTTAGCACGATCCGAGCGCCCGGAGCATGCGTGAAATCACCGGGGGATAGCGGGCCGGTGCGCACCGGCCCGCTGTGGGCGCGCTAGAACGAGTACACGCCTTGCACGGCCAGCTCGCTCTGGTCGGTGCTGGTGCGCGTCAGGCCGCCGGCCGAGGTATAGATGAAGCTCGGCTGATTGGACGTGTCGTAGCGGCCCTCGAGGCGCAGCTCGAAATCCGCCACCGGGTCATAGCCGAACGTCACCGTGCCTTCCTTCAGGCGCTGGCGGGTCCCGGTGATGAACCCGTTGCGGTCATCGAAGGACTCCCCGCGCAACGAGACCCGCCAGCGCGGGTTGAACCGGTAGTTCACGTACAGCGCCACGCCGCTCCACTGGCCCCCGAGGGTCACGCGGCTCGCGCGCTGCTGCCCCCAGTCGTAGCTCGCCATGAACTGCAAGGCGTCGGTGACGTTGTAGGTCGCGACGGTATCGATGAGCGTGCGACGGGCGAGATCGACCGGATCGTTGCCGATGTAGCTCTGTGCCGCCAGGGAGAACTTCTCGCTCGGGGAGAGCGCCACCCCGAGCTCCACGGTTTTCGATCCGGAGGTCACGTTGGTGTAGTTCCAGCCGTTGTTGACCCCGAGCGTCACGCTCACCACGCTGTTGAACGCATAACTGGCGCGCACGCCGGTATGCGTCATGGGCTCGGCGTAAAAGAGAAACGAACGTGAGAAGTTGGTGTTGCCCGTCGGTGCGATGACCTCGGCGCCCGCGAGCGTGGTGAACTTGCCGGCCTCGAGTGTGAGGGCGCCCTGAACGTACTGCACGTAGCCCTGCAGCAGGTCGATCGCATTGTTGCTCGAGGCCGACGCGCTTTCGGCGGCGTTGACGATCTTGGCGTCACTCCCGCCGATGACGTCCATGAGCGCGCCGAAGCCTTGTTTGGGCTGGTAGGCGAGGGTGAGCCCGGCCTGGTCGAGCTGAAATGCATCGTGCGCGGTGTCGAACTGATGGTAGGTGTTGCCGCCGGAGGAGGTGTAGTACGAGGCAGCCAGATACCCCGAGGCCGTGATGCCGGAGTCCGTGAGCAACGTCTCGAGCGTCGTGGCAGGGGTGTCGGCGGCGCGTGCGCCGCTCGGAGCGAGCGCCGCGAGCGCGGCGGCGAGGAGCGGCAGAGTCGAGGAGCGTGTGGCCATGCGGTGCCTTTCGTGAACGCAGTGGGGAGCGGACAGAGCACAGCAAGCACGCCCCGTGCCAGCGCGCCGGGGTGCGGATTTACCGGCAAATTCGGCATCCGCGCGCGGCGGGGCATTGCGGTCGCACCGAGCTGGTGCGCCGTGGGGCTCATCGTGGTGCAGTGGCCGCTCGAGCGCCACCACTGTACGTGCCGCCCGGTCAGCAGCCGGTGAGGAAATCGCCAGCCGGGCGCCAAGGGCACGTCACTGGGGCGAGACGTTTGCAAGACAGGCGTACCCATGCACCGGGTGCCTCGCCTTCGCGAGGCACCTTCAGCCAGTGGTAGGATCTGGGCATCGATTTCCTGCCCGCGGCTCTATTCGAGCGGGGGCACGGGCCTATGCTCTGCTCAGCGATGGCAGGGAAGAGACGGTCGCTGTGGCGGGTGGTCCGGCCAGCGAGGCTGTGAGCTTCGCGACCCGGCGCCCCCAGCGCCAGCCCGTCGGCGACGGACCGCACGGCAACTGTCCGGTCGCATCAGTGAGCGCCGTGACCACTGCCTCCGCCGGCGCGCCCAAGAGGCGCACCTCGAGCGGTGTGTGGATTTCGCGGCATGGCGAAGACGAGCACGGCACGAAGCGGCAGAGTTTCGATGCGCTCGCCGCAGTGACGCGAATGACCCGCAGTGCTCTGTGCCAACCAATCGAATCGAGAATGGATTATTCCGCCGCGGTTCGCGCCGCGGATTGACTGAGGGGCGTCGCTGAAGTATCTGCGGATGAGCATCTGTCACGCCGGTGCGTGATTGCATCCGCATGCCTCTGGAGGGAAGGACGGTGCCGAAAAATGCGCCCCTCGATGCCCAAGCCGAGCGTGGAGACTCGGCTCAATGCAGCATGAGCGCCTTGCGTAGCGATGCGTTCGCGAGCAACTGGTTCGCAACGCTCACCACCGAGTCCGACAGCACCTGATTGTAATTGTAGAGCTGGTACGATCGACCGAAGGTGCTGTTTCTGGCCCAGACGGTGCCTTGCCACAGCAGCGCGCCGCTGCGATTGCGCACCGTCAGCGTGAGCACGACCGACGCGCGATACAGGTTGTGCTCTCGGACGAAGAATTTGCGGACTTGGCCCGAGATGACTCGGTCGGCGTTCGCGCCAGCGGCGGTGTAGCCCGCCTGGGCGAACAGGTGTTGCAGGTGCTGACTGACGAATTGGCTCACTGAGCTGACGGTCGTCACCAGGCGGGGCTTGGATTGCTCGACGTTCTCACCGACGAGACGGGGATGCGCCGCCCTATCCGTGAAGGGTTCAAACCGAACCGTCGCCAGAGCGCCGATGGTGGGTGTGACGCCCAGATGGAGCTGATGAGTCGGCGTCCACGTGAGCGATTGGTTCAGTAAGGGCGTCTGCGGCGCACAGCCGGCGATCAGGACGAGCGCCAGGGACGTGGCGGACCACGCGGCCCATCGGATCTTCGACGAGGACTTGCTCACGGGTGCCTCCCTTCGGAACGCGTCCGTTCGATGCGTCGTCCTCAAGCTATCACAATGCCGGGTCCGGCCGGAATCTCCTGCGCCACGGCGCCGAGCCGCTCAGCGCGCTCGCCCGCGCCTCGGGCCAGCCCCATCGACTCGGCTTGGGTCCGCGATGCTCATTGCGGGGACGCGGTCTCGACACAACGCGGTTCCTGCCGGCCGCTCGGGGCTGCCCCGAGCGCGATCGAATCGGCGTGCGCGTCCGATCCGACGAACGACGTGATGGGCCCATTCATGGCCTGCCTCCCCCGGCGGATGCCGCTGTTCGCCCTCGGGTGCTCTCGTAGGCGCAGAGGCGCCTCATCGGATACAACGCACGATTCATCGGAGTCAGGCCGCTTCCCCTCAACCCTCGACATCCAGCATAACCTTCAGCGCTGCACGTCACGCCCTCTCACCTAGTGAGGCTTTGGCTCACTCGGCGCGGCAGGGGGCGGATCGCTCGGGGCGCTTGGATCGGCCGAGCCGGTGTCGGCACGCAGCGCCGCCTCCGCCTCGCGGCGCGTCATGACGATGATGCTGATGCGCCGATTGATCGGATCGAACGGATTGGTCTTGTCGAACAGCACCGTCGAGGCGAGACCGACGACCCGGGCGACCTTGCCGTGCTTCAGCCCGCCCTGTACGAGGGCGCGGCGAGCCGCATTGGCCCGATCGGCCGACAGCTCCCAGTTGGTGTAGTGATTGTGACCGGGATAGGGGTGCGCATCGGTGTGACCGATGATCGCGATCTGGTTCGGCACGGAGTTCAGGTACGGGGCGAGCGTCTGGAGGATGCGGCGGGTGTAACCGCGCAGCTTCGCGCTGCCGAGGTCGAACATCGGGCGGTTCTTGGCATCGACGATCTGGATGCGCACCCCGCGCGGGGTGATGTCGAGCAACAGCTGATTCTTGAACGGTTTGAGCGCCTGGCTCTTGTCGACCGCCTGGCGCAGTTGCGCCATGAGGGACTCCAGGCGCTTGTGGTCGGCCTGGGCCACGCGCTTGCGGGCCTGCAGGGTACTGATCGGCTTTGGGGTCGCCTCGAGCGAGTCGTTGCTGCCGCTGCCCACCTGCGGTGCACGGATGGCCGCCAGCGGATGCGGGCTCGTGTTCATGCCATTCAGCCCCCCGCCGAGGTTGATCGGGCTGGTGCTCGCCCCCCCTGGGCCCTGCGGCCCGGGTGCAGCCCGCGTGCTGTGCCCGGTCTGCATGCTCGGGTTCTTGAAGTAGTTGAAGATCGCCGCGCGCTGGGCCTTGTTCACCGCCGTGACGATCCACATCACCAGGAAGAACGCCATCATCGCGGTGACGAAGTCCGCGTACGCGACCTTCCAGGCGCCGCCGTGGTGTCCGCCTTCGCCCCGGCGCGCCTTGCGGACAATGATCAGCGGCCGTTCGTCTTTGGCTGCGGCCATCAGGCTTTCGCGGCTTTGTTCTTCAGCTGCGCCTCGAGATCGGCAAAACTCGGCCGCACGTCGCTGAAGAGCAGCTTGCGGGCGAACTCGATCGCGACGGCCGGAACGTAACCGCGCACGTTCGCCACCAGCGCCATCTTCACCAGCTCGAACGCCTTGACCTCGTCATTGGCGGCGTGACCCATCGCCGCGGCGAGCGGTCCGGCGAAGCCGTACGAGACCAGAATGCCGAGGAACGTGCCGACCAGCGCCGAGGCGACTCGCTCGCCGATGCTCGCGGTGTCGGCGCCGGCGATCGACGCCATGGTGTTCACGATGCCAAGCACCGCTGCGACGATGCCGAAGCCCGGCAGCGCATCGGCCATGCGCTGGACCGCGTGACCGGGCTCGTGCACTTCCTGGCGGAAGGTCTCGAGCTCCTCATCGAGCAGGCTCTCGAACTCATGCGGGTTGAGGTTGCCCCCGACCATCAGGCGCAAGCTATCGGTGATGAAGTTGCGCAGATGGTGATCGTCCGCGATCTGCGGATACTTCTTGAACAGCTGGCCGCCGTCGGGTGAGTCGATGTCCGACTCGATCGCCATCAGCCCTTCCTTGCGGATGCGCAGCAGCACGTCGTAGAGCAGCTTCAGGATCGACACGTAGTCGTCGTGCTCGTAGCGCTCCTGCTTAAACAGCGAGAGGATCCCGGCAAGGCTCGCCTTGACCACCTTGATCGGATTGCTGGTGAGGAACGCGCCGAACGCCGCGCCGATGATGATCAGGAATTCCGCCGGGTGCCAGAGCGCGAGCAGTTTCCCGCCCTCGATCATGAAGCCCACCGCCACGCAGGCGAGGACGACAATGCTTCCGATGATCTGAATCACGAGCGTGCAGCGCCTGTACTGAGAGTGCCGCGCAGAGTCCGGGGGCCAATCCGGGCCATCCGGTCCTGTGCACAGCGGTGCTGATGCGAGTATCGGCGGTAGCGGGGCGATCTTGAACCGCGGAGGGCCGGAAGTGTGACGCTGACCGTGTAAACTGCACCCCGAGCGCCGCCAGAGGGTTGCGGCGAGGAGACCCCAGTGCTTGAGCATCTCGACCGGCTGCCGCCGGACCCCATCCTCGGCTTAATGGCCGCATTTCGCGCCGACACCGACGCCCGCAAAGTGGATCTGGGGGTTGGCGTATACCGTGACGATCGTGGCGAGACACCCGTCATGCAGGCGGTGCGCGAGGCCGAGCGCACGGTGCTCGAGCGCCAGCGCACCAAGACGTACGTGGCCCCCGCCGGCAACCCGGCGTTCAACGAGGCCCTGCGGCGATTGGCGCTGGGGGAGCACGGCGCGCTCGAGCGCTCCGAGCGGGTCCGGGCCGTGCAGGCGCCCGGCGGCTGTGGCGCGCTGCGTCTGGGCGCGGAGTTGATCCGCGCAGCCCGTCCCGAGGCGGTGGTGCACGTGAGCAACCCGACCTGGGCGAACCACGTGCCGCTGCTCTCCGGATGCGGCCTGAAGCTCGAACGCTATCCGTACTTCGAGGCGGCGAGCGGCGGCGTGGCGTTCGAGGCCATGATGGGCGCGCTTCAGAAGCTGCCGCCGCGCTCGGTCGTGCTGCTGCATGCCTCCTGCCACAACCCCACGGGCGCGGACCTCGAGGAGAGCCAGTGGCGGCAGATCGCCGCGCTGCTCGCGCAGCGCGAATTGCTGCCGTTCATCGACATGGCCTATCAGGGCCTCGGCCGTGGCGTCGAGGAGGACGCCTTCGGCCTGCGGCTGCTCGCCGAGCAGCTGCCCGAGGCGCTGATCGCGGTGTCCTGTTCGAAGAACTTCGGACTGTACCGCGAGCGCGTCGGGTGCCTGATCACGGTCAGCCAGAATGGCAATGCGGCCGAGGCTGCGCTCACGCACCTAGTGCGCATCGCCCGAGGGCTGTACTCGATGCCCCCGGATCACGGCGCGGCGATCGTGGCGGAGATTCTGGGCAACGCATCGCTGCGCGGGACCTGGCAGCGCGAGCTCGATGCGATGCGCGAGCGCATCCTGAAGCTGCGCGCGGCTGCCGCCGAGGCGCTCGCGGCGAGCTGCCCGGACCGGGACTTCAGCCACATTGTGCGCCAGCGTGGCATGTTCTCCTACCTCGGCGTCGATGCGGACACCGTCCGCAGGCTGCGCGAGGCGCATCACGTCTACATGACCGACGACAGCCGGATCAACGTCGCCGGTCTGCGTCAGGAGAACATTCCGTACTTCGCCGCGGCGGTCGCCCGGGCGCTCGCTCAGTAAGCCCCAGGGGCCTGCGGTGCGCCCTTGCGCTCGAGGATCATGAAGGTGAACGCGTAGGCGTTGCGTGCATCGGCAGCATACCGATGGCACTCGACATCCGCCCATTGGGTCGGGTCGAGGGCCGGGAAGAAGGTGTCACCGCTGATCTCGGCGTGGACCAGCGTCAGATAGATCCGGCGCGCGAACGGCATCAGCAGACGGTACACCTCGGCCCCGCCGATGCCGATCAGTTCGGGCTCCTCGCGCACGCAGCCGAGCGCGTGACCGAGGGAGTGCACGGCGAACACCCCGGGACTGTGCCACTGGCGGTTGCGCGTCAGGACGAGGTTGCGTCGCTCAGGCAGCGGCCGGCCGATCGACTCGAAGGTCCGGCGGCCCATCAGGATCGGCTTGCCGGTGGTGATCGCCTTGAATCGCTTCAGATCATCGGCCAGCCGCCACGGCAGCGAGTTGTCGCGGCCGATGCAGCCGTTCTCGGCCATGGCGGCGATCAGCGAGACTTGCGGTTGGGCAAGGCTCATCGGCTGCCTCGGGCCGTCGGCTCACGCTCGGGCACGCGGCGCCTCAGATTTCCACCACGGTGTTGAGCGAGACGACTCCGCGCTGCGGCATGCGGAAGAATTCCGCCGCCTGGGTGCTGTGCCGCTGCATACGGGCGAACATCTGCCGCTGGATGCCGCGCCAGCCGGGCAGGTCGCGTGCACGGACCACGTGCTGGCCGACGAAGAATGAGCTGTCTTCCATGAACACCTTCAGGCCTCGCGCACGACAGCCGCGTAACGCCTCACCGACGTCGGGCGTTTCCATGAACCCGAAACGTGCCGTCACCAGGTAAATCCCGGGCAGTGTCTCGTCGATCTCCGCGCGATTGGCCGGATCCTGCCGCGGTGTGCGCGTGATCTCCAGGTTCAGGATGATCACCCGCTCGTGCACCACGCGGTTGTATTCGAGATTGCGGATCAGTGCCGAGGGTACGAGATCCGGCGTGCTGGCGAGGAACACTGCGGTGCCGGGCACCCGATGGACGCTGGCGAGCAGGTTCGGCAGCTCGCTGCGCGGGATCGCCTGGCGGACCAGCGCGGCGCGCAGCTCGAGCCGTCCGCTGCGCCACGTGACGAATATGGCGAACAGCACGGCCGCGAGCGCCAGCGGGATCCAGCCGCCGCTGGGCACCTTGGTCATGTTGCCGATGAAGAACACGCTATCGACCACGAACAACAGGCCGAACACCAGCGTCACCGACCACTTCGGCCAGTTCCACTGCTGCAGCGCCACGAACGCCCCGAGCACGGTGGTGATCAGCATGGTGCCAACGACGGCCGAGCCGTATGCGGCCGACAATGCGTTCGAGGACCGAAAGCCCACCACGAAGGCGACCACCGCGATGCACACCAGCCAGTTGACGGCCGGCACATAGATCTGTCCGAGCTCGGTGTCCGAGGTCTGCAGCACGCGGATGCGCGGCAACAGGTCGAGCTGCACGGCCTGACGGGCCATCGAGAACGCCCCGGAAATCACCGCCTGGGAGGCGATCACGCTCGCGGCCGTCGCCAGGATCACCATCCACGGGAGCGCGGTCGGGGAGACCATGTAGTACAACGTGAGCGGGATGTAGTGCCCGTGGGCGAGTTGCAGCGCGCCCTGGCCGAAGTAGTTGATGAGCAGCGCCGGCCAGATGAGGAAGTACCACGCGATGCGCACCGGCTCCTTGCCGAAGTGTCCCATGTCCGCATAGAGCGCCTCCCCGCCGGTGAGGCACAGGAAGACCGCACCGATCACCGCGAGCGACACGCCCGGGCGGTGCACCAGCAGCTCCATGCCGTAGATCGGGTTCACGGCGTAGAGCACCACCGGATCGGCGCGGATCGCATTGATACCGGTCACGGCGAGCACCAGGAACCACACGATCATGATCGGGCCGAACAGTGCCCCGACCCGCGCGGTGCCGCGCCGCTGGTAGATGAACAACCCCAGGATCACCGCCACGGTGACCGGCACGATCAAGTGCGTGAAATCCGGGCTCAGCACCTCCATGCCCTCCGCGGCGCTGAGCACACTGATGGCCGGCGTGATCAGCGAATCGCAGAAGAAGAACGCCGTGCCGGCGAGCGCGAGACCCACGATGATGCGGGCCCAGAGGCTGCCGGGGACGCTGTTGCGTTGCGCGAGCGCGAACATGGCGAGGATTCCGCCCTCGCCCTCGTTGTCCGCGCGCATGATGATGGTGATGTACTTGACGGTGACCGAGATCGTCAACGCCCAGAGAATCAGCGACAGTGAGCCGAGCACGGCCAGATGGTCGAAATGGCCGGCCTCGGTGAGCGTCTCCTCGAGCGCATAGAGCGGGCTGGTGCCGATGTCGCCGTAGACGATGCCGGTGGCCCCGATCACCGCCGCGAGCGTCCAGCCGCGCGCCTGGCCCGAGTGAGTGCTCACCGCATCACCGCGCCGCGGCTCGGGTGCGGCGAGTCTTGCGCACCGCGTGGCGCGGAGTGCTCTTGCTCGCGCTGCGCTGCTTCTTTTTCGCTGGCGCCCGTGCGCGCTTCCCGCGCGTTCGCACTGCGGGCCGAGCGGGCGGTCGCTTCGCCGGCCAGAGCATGGTGCCGCGGCAGTTCGGTGCGCCGCAGCGGCAGGCGTAGATCTCATCGACGTCCGCCGGATCGTCGGGCGAGCGCCCGAGCTGGTAGTCGTAGTTGAGCTCCTCGCCCGGCTCGATGGTGCGGATCGCCTCGATGAACACGCGCTTACCCTCGATCACCGCCTCGCAGTTCGGGTCGCAGCAGTGGTTCATGTAGCGAGCATCGTTGCCGCCCACGCCGGCATCGATCACCGTGCGCGCATCGAGGATGAACAGGAACGTGTGGTTGTCGCGCTCGTCGCGGTCCTCGTACCGGCGGTCCGCTTCCTGGTGCGAGACGTGCTCGCCGAGATACTCGGTCACGCGGGTGCCCTTGCGGATGCGCCGCAGCGCGAACGCGCCGCGGCCGTGCACGCGCGAGCGGCGGACTTTGAAATAAGGCGCGCCGCGCGCGGCGGTTTTGCCGGTCATGCTGAGACTCCCTAGACGGCCACCGGCGCTGCGATGGCCGGATGGTATTGATAGTTGAGGAACTCGAAGTCCTCGAGCCGATAGTCGAACAGACTCTGCGGCCGGCGTGCGATGCGCAGCTGCGGCAGCGGGAACGGCTCGCGCTGAAGCTGCAGGCGCGCCTGCTCGAGGTGATTGGTGTACAGGTGGCAGTCCCCGCCCGTCCAAATGAACTCCCCGGGGGCAAGGCCGCACTGCTCGGCGACCATGTGGGTCAGCAGCGCGTAGCTGGCGATGTTGAACGGCACGCCGAGAAACACATCGGCGCTGCGCTGGTAGAGCTGGCAGGAGAGCTTGCCGGCCGCGACGTAGAACTGGAACAGCGCATGACAGGGCAGCAGGCGCATCCGGGGCAGGTCCGCGACGTTCCAGGCGCTCACCACGATCCGGCGCGAGTCCGGATCGCGCCGGATCAGCTCGATCGCCTCGCTGATCTGATCGATGGTGCGCCCGTTGGCCGCCGTCCAGGCGCGCCACTGCTTGCCGTACACCGGGCCGAGCTCTCCGTGCTCATCGGCCCACTCGTCCCAAATACTCACGCCCTGTTCGCGCAGCCAGCGTACGTTGGTGTCCCCGCGCAGGAACCACAGCAGCTCGCAGATCACCGAGCGCAGGTGCACTCGCTTGGTGGTGACCAGCGGGAAGCCCTGCGCCAAGTCGAAGCGCAGCTGCTCCCCGAAGCACGAGAGCGTCCCGGTGCCGGTGCGATCGGCCTTCGGCGTCCCGCGCTCGAGGATGCGGCGCATCAGGTCGAGGTAGGGGCGCATCGCGGCTCAGCGCGCGGCGGCGGGGAGGAAGTTGCCCGAGGTCTTGCGCGCCTGATAGGCGTAGATCATCAGACCGGCGCCGATCACGATCATGGGGAAGGAGAGCACCTGGCCCATGGTCACCCAGCCCCACGCGAGGTAGCCGAGCTGCGGATCCGGTAGGCGCACGAACTCCACGAGGAAGCGGAACAAACCGTACAGCAACAGGAACAGCCCGGAGGCCGCCAGACGCGGCTTGGGTTTGGCGGTGAAGGTCCACATCACCGTCAACAGTACGATGCCTTCGAAAAAGGCCTCGTACAGCTGCGAGGGCTGCAGCACCTGACCGTGGTAGAGAAATCCCCACGGCAGGGTGGTCGGCTTGCCCCACAGCTCGCCGTTGATGAAGTTGCCGATCCGCCCGAAGAACAGGCCGAGCGGGGGCAGTGGCGCGGTGAAATCGAACACGTCCGCGGCGTTGCGCTTGCGGCGCAGCGCGAAGATCGTCATGGCGAGGATGACCCCGAGCAGCCCGCCATGGAAGGACATGCCCCCATCCCACACCTCGATCGGGTACCACGGGTTGTGCGCGGTCCAGAACGTCATGCCGTAGAAGAGCACGTAGCCGATGCGCCCGCCGAGGATGACCCCGAGCATGCAGTAGAAAATGAGGTCATCGACGTCCACGGCCTTCCAGGTCGACTCGGCACGCGAGGCGCGATAGCGGGCCATGCCCCAGGCGCCGGCGAAGCCGAGCAGATACATGATGCCGTACCAGTGGACCTTCAGCGGGCCGAGCCGGAACGCGATCGGATTGATGTCGGGGTACTTGATCATGGCGGTGAAGTTTAGCCGACCTGGCCCTCGATGCGGCAGAAGAACGCCTTCAGGTAGCGAGTCTCGGGGATTGCGGGGTGAATCGGATGGTCGGGAGACTGGCCACCCGCCTCGAGAATCTGCGCCTCGCGCCCGCTATGGCGCGAGGCGATCTGCACGGCCTCGAGCAGCGCCGCTTCTGTCAGGTGATACGAGCAGGAGCACGAGACCAGCAGACCCTCATCGGCGAGCACTCCGAGGGCGAGCTGGTTGAGTTTGCGATAGGCCGCCTGGCCGCGTGGTAGATCCTTCTTGCGCTTGATGAAGGCGGGCGGATCGAGCACCACGACGTCGAAGCGCTCGCCGCGCTCGCGCAACGCGGTGAGTGCATCGAAGGCGTCCGCGCGCAGCGTCTGCACGCTCAGGCCATTGGCCTGGGCATTGCGCTCGACGGACTGCAGCGCATGCTCCGAAGCATCGACGCAGAGCGCCGCCGAGGCCCCGGCGGCCAGCGCCGTCACGCTCCATGCACCAACGTAGCCACACACGTCGAGCACCCGCGCCCCGGGGACCAGATAGCGGGCGAGGCGGGCACGGTTGGCGCGCTGGTCGTAGAACCAGCCGGTCTTCTGCCCGGTGGCGAGCGGTGCGCTGAAGGTGAGCCCCGCCTCGCGCACCGTCAGGCATTCGGGCACCGTACCGAAGCCGATCTCGGCCGTGCGGGGCAGCGCCTCGAGCGCTCGGGCACCGGAGTCGTTCTTCCAGAACAGACCCGCCGGCGCGAGCAGCTCGCGCACCACCGCCTCGAGCGTGCCGCGCAGCGCCTCCATCCCGACCGTGGCGATCTGGCCGACCAGCACGTCCCCGAAGCGATCGAGCACCAGCCCGGGCAGACCATCGGACTCGCCGAACACGAGCCGGTAGTACGGCTCGCGGTGCAGCCGCTCGCGCAGCCGCAACGCGCTGCGCAGGCGCGCCTCGATCAGCGCACCCTCGATGGGGTGGCTCGGGTTGCGGCTCATGATCCGCGCGCAGATGAGCGCGTGCGGATTGACATAGGCGTGACCCAGGAACTGCCCGCGGTACGATTCGACCCGGGCATGCGCCCCGGGGCTGAAGGCGCGCAGCGGTGTCTCATCGGCCACCTCGTTGCTGAACACCCAGGGGTGTCCGGCTACGATGCGCCGCTCCTCCCCGCGCTTCAGGCGCAGCGTGGCAGGCGGAGCATGGAGCGGGTCGGTGAGGGTGTCGCTCAAGGGGGTGCCGAGGGTGGTGCAAAAGGGGCGGCAGTATACAGGCGCTCGCGCCGCGCCGCGCGTTATGCTGGCCGCCCCCTCACTGGTCCGCCGGGCGTGCCCGCGGGAGCCTCATGGACAGCCGACACTTGAATGCGGACGGTACGCCGCGCTACACCAATCGCCTCACCGCCCAAGCGAGCCCGTACCTGCGCCAGCACGCGCACAACCCGGTCGACTGGTATCCGTGGGGGGATGAGGCGTTCCGCCGCGCCCGTGAGCTGAACCGCCCGGTACACCTGAGCGTCGGCTATGCGGCTTGTCACTGGTGCCACGTGCTCGCCGCGGAGAGCTTCGAGGACGAGGCGACGGCCGCACTCCTGAACGAGCAGTTCGTGAACATCAAGGTCGACCGCGAGGAGCGGCCCGACGTCGATCGGATCTACCAGATCGCCCAGCAGATGCTCACGCACGGGCCGGGCGGCTGGCCGTTGACGATGTTTCTCACCGCTGAGCGGTTGCCGTTTTTCGGGGGGACGTATTTCCCGCCCGAGCCCCGTCACGGACTGCCGGGCTTCAAAGATCTGCTGCGGCGCGTTGCCGAGTACTACGCGACGCACCGCGAGACGCTCGATGGGCAGCGCGAGGCGCTCGAGGCGGCCTTCGCGAGTCTCGATCCTCCGGCCGCGCAGGCCGATCTCGTCCTGGGCCCCGCGCCGCTCGAAGCTGCGCGCGCGGGGCTCGAGCGCAGCTTCGATGCGCGCTGGGGCGGTTTCGGCGGGGCACCGAAGTTTCCGCATCCGAGCTCGATCGAGCGGCTGCTGCGCCACTGGCGCAGCAGCGTGCGGCACGAGCCGCCGGACCTCAAAGCGCTGTATATGGCGGGGCTGACGCTCACGCGCATGGCCGAGGGTGGGATCCACGATGCGCTCGGCGGCGGTTTCTGCCGCTATTCGGTCGATGAGCGCTGGGGCATTCCGCACTTCGAGAAGATGCTCTACGACAACGCCTGGCTGCTCGGGGTGTACGCCGATGCGTACCGCGCGAGTGGCGATGAGTTGTATGGCGCAGTGGCGCGCGACACCGGGGAGTGGATGCGCCGGGAGATGCAGTCGGCCGACGGTGGCTTTTACGCCAGCCTTGATGCCGATTCGGATGGGCACGAAGGCAGTTACTACGTTTGGACCCGCGAGGAGGTGCAGGCGACGCTCGAGGCCGACGAATACACTGCGTTCGCGCCGTATTACGGTCTCGATCGGCCGCCGAACTTCGAGGGGCGCTGGCATCTGTGCGTGGTGCGCGCGGCCGGGCCGCTCGCCGCCGAGCTCGGCCTCGAGGGTGCGCAGCTTGCCGAGCGGCTCGAGCGCGCGCGCGCGAAGCTGCTCGCGGTGCGCGAGCGGCGCGTACGGCCGGCGCGTGACGAGAAAATTCTCACGGCCTGGAACGGCCTGGCGATCGCCGGCTTGGCGCGCGCGGCCCGTGCGCTTCAGTGCACGAGCCTGGAGGAGTCGGCGAGCCGCGCGCTCTCGTTCGTCCAGCGCACGCTCTGGCGCGACGGGCGGCTCGCGGCCACCGACAGCGCCGGCGGGGCACGGCTCAATGCCTACCTCGACGATTACGTGTTCCTCGCCGATGGGGTGCTCGAGCTGCAGCAGCTGCGACTGCGTCCATCGGAGCTGCGCTTCGCGTGCGAGCTGATGGACGTGGTGCTGGCGCATTTTGCGGCCGGCGAGGACGGGTTCTACTTCACCTCCGACGATCACGAACCGCTGTTGCACCGCCTGCGTACGTTCGCGGACGAGGCGCTGCCGGCCGGCAACGCAGTGGCGGCCCGGGTGCTGCTGCGGCTGGGGTACCTGCTGGGCGAGTCACGCTATCTGCAGGCAGCCGAGGGCATCGTGCGGGCCGGCTGGGCGCCGCTCTCGCACCACCCGCAATCGCACGCGACACTGCTCAATGCGCTCGAGGAGCTGCTCGACCCGCCCGAGATCGTGATCCTGCGCGGAGACCCGGACACTCTGGAGAGCTGGCAGCGCGAGCTGTCGCGCCTGTACGCGCCGCGGCGCATGGTGCTCGCCGCGTCGGCCGACGCCGAGGACCTGCCGCAAGCGATCGCCGCGAAGCCTGCGCGCGGCCCAGCCACGGCCTACCTCTGTCGCGGCAGCGTCTGCGGCGAACCGATCGAGACGCTCGGGGCGCTCGTCGAGGCGCTGCGCGGTTGAGTCAGGCGAGCAGCTCGACCGCCCCGCCGATCGCCGCGGTGTTGATCGTGAGGGTGCGCTCGGTGGCGAAGCGCTGCAGGTAGTGCGGGCCGCCGGCCTTCGGGCCGGTGCCCGAGAGACCCTGGCCGCCGAAGGGCTGCACGCCGACCACCGCGCCGATCATGTTGCGGTTGACGTAGGTGTTGCCGGCCGGCAGCGAGCGAAAGACGTGCTCGGCCAGCGTTTCGAGTCGGCTGTGCACCCCGAGCGTCAGGCCGAAGCCGGTGGCGCGCACTGCGGCGAGGACCTGCGGGAGTTCCTCGGCGCGGTAGCGCGCGACGTGCAGGATGGGACCGAACTCCTCGGTCTTCAGTTGGTCCAGTTGTTTCAGCTCGAACAGGTGCGGGGCGAAGAACTGTCCGGCCGGTGGGCAGTGCTCGATCGAGCAGGCATGCAGCAGCGTCGCTTCGCGGCGCATGCGCTCAGCGTGCCGTTGCAGGCGCGCGCGTGCCTCGGCGTTGATCACCGGCCCGATGTCGGTGGCCGGATCGGCCGGGTCGCCGATCGTGAGGCAGCGCATGGCGCCGATCAGCATCTCGATCGTGCGCTCGGCGAGTTCCTCCTGCAGAAAGAGCATGCGCAGTGCCGAGCAGCGCTGTCCGGCGCTGGTAAAGGCTGAGGTGACGACATCGTCCACCACCTGTTCCGGCAGCGCCGTGGCATCGACGATCATCGCGTTGACGCCGCCGGTCTCCGCGATGAGCGGCACGAGCGCCCCGTCGCGCGCCGCGAGCGTGCGGTTGATGGTGGTCGCCGTGGCGGTCGAGCCGGTGAAGGCGACGCCGGCGAGGGCCGGGTGCGTCAACGCGGCGCGGCTGAAGGGCGGTCCGTCGGCGCAGGTCAACTGCACCACGGCGCGCGGCACGCGCGCCTCGTGCAGGACGCTGACCATGGCGTGAGCGATCAGCGGGGTGTTGGGAGCGGGTTTGGCGAGTACGCTGTTGCCGGCCATGAGCGCCGCGACTACCTGACCGGTGAAGATCGCGAGCGGGAAGTTCCACGGGCTGATGCAGGCAAACACGCCGCGCCCCTGCATCCACAGCTCGTTGCGCTCCCCGACCGGGCCCGGTAGCCGCTGCGCCGCGCCGAAGAGCTTGCGGCCCTCGGCGGCGTAGTAGCGGCAGAAGTCGGCCGCCTCGCGGATCTCAGCCAGAGCATCGGGCAGCGTCTTGCCGGCCTCGCGGACCAACAGGTGCAGGAACTGCTCGCGCCGCTGCTCGAGAAGATCCGCCGCGCGCTCCAAGCAGGCGGCGCGCTCATCGGCAGGCGTCTGGTCCCAGGCCGGCTGGGCCTTCGCCGCGGCTTCCATGGCGGCGATGATTTCCGTCTCGGTCGCATCGCGGTTGAGGCCGACCACCTCACCGTCGATCGGTGAGTGCACGGCCGTCTCGGGCGCAGCAGCGAGCGCACCGGTGGCGAGGATCGGACCGCCCGAGTAGCTCCGCCTCTGCGCGCTCTTCAGTGCCGCGTGCAATGCGGCGAGCTCGGTCGGGTTGCCGAGATCCGTGCCGCGGGAATTGGTGCGCGAGTCGTAGAGCTCGGGCGGCTCGCGCACGCCGGAGGGACGCTGAGTGATTTCAGGAAGGATCTGTCCCACGACGTGCTCCACGGGAATGCGTTTGTTCAGGAAGTGATGGACGAACGAGGTGTTCGCGCCATTCTCGAGCAGACGGCGCACCAGATACGGCAGCAGGTCCTGGTGCGTGCCGACCGGGGCGTACACGCGCACCGGGGGCAGTTGCGGCCGCTCGGCGCGCACCACCGCGTACAGTGCCTGCCCCATGCCGTGCAGACGCTGGTATTCGTAGCGCGCCCCGGGCGGGGCGAGCGCCGCCACGGCGGCGACGGTGAGCGCATTGTGCGTCGCGAACTGCGGGTAGATGACCTCCTGTGCGTCGAACAGCCGCCGCACGCACACCAGGTAGCTGGCATCCGTGCAGGACTTGGCCGTATAGACCGGAAAGCTCGTCAGTCCCCGTTCCTGGGCGCGTTTGATTTCCGCATCCCAGTAAGCGCCCTTGACCAGCCGCATGCTCATGCGGCGGCCGCTGGCACGAGCGAGCGCGGCGACCCAGTCGATGATCCACGGCGCGCGCCGTCCGTACGCCTGTACGGCCAGGCCAAGTCCCTCCCAGTGACGGGTCTCGGGGTCGCGGGCGAGCGCCTCGATGACATCGAGCGACAGGTCGAGCCGGTCGGCCTCCTCGGCATCGAGGGTCAGACCGATGCCGGCGCGGCAGGCCGCGCGAGCCAGGGCCGTGGCGCGTGGCACCAGCTGTTCGAGCACACGGGGCCGCTGCGTCAGCTGGTAGCGCGGCTCGAGTGCAGAGAGCTTCACCGAGATGCCCGAGCGGGCGTGCACGGCAGCGGCCGGTTGACGGCCGAGAGCCTCGATGGCCTCTCGGTACGCCTGGAAGTACCGCTCGGCATCCGCGTCGGTCCGCGCTCCCTCGCCGAGCATGTCGAAGGAGCACAGCGCGAGCTCGGGGTGCTTCGTGCCGCGCGCGAGCGCCGCCTCAATGGACTCCCCGACGATGAAGGCGTGGCCCATCAATCGCATCGCGCGCCGCATGACCCGCCGAGTCGTGGGCGCCAGCACGTGACGAGGCGTGGGGGTCTCGGTGAGCAGCGCGTGCGCATCGGGCAGTATCCGCCCGGCGGTGCGCAGCAGCGCCAGGCCCAGGCGCACCTTGAGATTCGCATCCGCGCTGCCGGTGCGCAGCGCCGCGAGGCGCTCGGCGATGAGGCGGTCGGCGCTCAACGCGTCCGGGGTGCGCAACAGCGCCTCGGCGAGGCTCATCAGCGCCTTGCCCTCGGCGCTGTCGAGGGCGAACTGGCCGAGCAGCGACTCGACCAGCGAGCCGGCATGCGCCTGGGTACGGGCGGCGCCGACCCAGTGCATCGCCTGCTCGCGCGCCGCCTCGAGCGGCTCGGCCACGGCGAGCAGCTCGGCGCGGAGCGCTTCCACGGCGGGCACCTCCGGGCGCAGCGTAGCGGTGCGCATGTGCTCGCGCAGACTCTGCAGATCGTTTCGGTCCGAAGGCAGCGCCTCGGGCACAGGTACGGCATTCATGCGGTGCGGGTCAACGGTGCTAGAAGATTGTGCTCATGTTATTCGCAGAAGCAGAGAATATTTTTATATTCTGGCGGATATAGAAGTAAAATCGACTGGCTATGAGGCAAAAAGCGGCTTCGACGGGATTTCGCGCACTGGATCGGATCGACCGCAAGCTGCTGGTTCGGCTGCAGCAGGATGGTCGCGTGCCGGTGTCCCAACTCGCCCGCGAAGTGAATTTGACGGTCACGCCCACGCTCGAGCGGATCCGGCGCCTCGAGGCGGCCGGATTCATCAACGGGTATTTCGCGCACCTGAATGCACGGCGGCTCGGACTCGGGCTGCTGGTGTACGTCGAGGTGACGCTGGATCGCACGACCCCGGAGGCGTTCGAGCGCTTCAAGGAGATGGTGGCCGCGCAGGATGACATCATGGAATGCCACATGGTGGCCGGTGGATTCGACTACCTGCTGAAAGTGCGCGTGAAGGACATGGAGCGCTACCGCACGCTGCTCGGGGAGACCATTGCCGCCATTCGCGGCGTGCAGCAAACGCATAGCTACTTCGTGATGGAGGAAGTGAAGTCGACCCACCGCATCGGCATCCCGGAGTCGGCGCTGCCTGCGCAGAGCACCGGTGTGCCGCGGCGCTGAGCGCTGACGCCCACTTTTTCCTTGGCAATAGATCCGGAGCAAAATTTCTACAGCAAGAGCTGTGCGATGGCTCAGGCGGCCCGACCCGCGCGCGCCGTGGTGGTGCTCTCCCGAGCGACCCTCCGCGCCGCCGAACAGCTCGATCTGCCCGAGCGCGACCTGGCCCAGGTGCTCGGGGTGAGCGCGGCCACGGTTTCGCGGCTCGCCGCCGGCGCCTGGTGCCTGGCCGAAGGGAGCAAGACCTGTGAACTCGCGGCGGCCTTCGTGCGGCGGTATCGCTCGCTCGCAGCGATCACCGGCGGCGGCCCCGAGACGATGCGCGCCCGGCGTGGCTCGTCCTGTGGCGCGCCGTCGAGGCGCGGCACGTCGCGGTGACCCGCGCTCTAGTCGATGATCTTGCCGAGCAGGACATCTTCGAGGGGATTCTCGAGGCCGCCAAGCCGCCGCGGCCCGCCGCCCTACGGCTCACGACTGAGTGCGGCCGCGGATCCGGGTGTCTGGTACGGTGCCGAGGCGGCACGTACCGCTGGTGCGGCGCTCTGCTATTGGCGCTGGCGGTTTAAGCGCGACAGTCACGGTCTGAGCCGACTCGATGCGGTAGCCCATAGGGTGTTTCAGGCGACGGCTGCAGGCGATGCGATCGATCTGCGCGCCACACCGGTTTCGCCGGATCACGCCGCATGGAGCGATCCGATCCATTACGCCGCCTGTCAACAGCTCGCGCGCAGCGCTCGCTAGGCGAACGTGCGGATCATCCGCTACGCCTCAGTGCGCGACCCGAGCACGGCGGGTGTGCGGGCGTACTCAACTTCAGCGCGTTCGTCGGGGGCGTGCGTCAGCGCCAGACGTGGTTTCTCACGTTCGACGCACATCGTGCCTCGTGGGTCCGAGCCGGAGGACACCGGCGTGAGCGGTTCGAGTTTTCGTTCGAGTAACTCGCGCAGCGGCCTTCAGGGCACGGCACTGGCCTGTGGCACTTCGCCTTCCAGCAGGGTGACCGCGCGGCGTCGGGCCGCCTCGGCATCGATGCGGCCCGAGGCCATATCGGCAACCAACTGCGCGTGTGCCCGGTGTCGCAACCCCATGATGGCCATGCCGAGGTGATGGGCCACGTTGGCCAGCGCGGCGCGGATCTCCGGGGCGAACTGCTCGCCATCGCGCGGCCGGCAGACCACCGCCCCGAGGATGGATTCTGCTACGGTCATCGGCAGGGCGAGCCCTTCGCTACCCAGCGCCGAAACGTGCGCGGCGAGCGGTGCAGTCTCGTGCGTGGCGCGCAACGTCACGAACGCCGCATCGTCAGCGTCGATCCTCTCCGGCCAGCCGCCCCCGTAGGCCGCGCCGCGCCGGTACGTGCTGCCGGTGCGCTCGTAGATGGCCACAGCGGCGCAGTGCGGCTGCAGCCGCTCGACGGTCATCGCGAGCAGGTGCGTCTCGCGCTCCACGAACGGACATTCGCGCGCCAGTCGCTCGAGCGCGATCAGGGCCAGGCGCTGGCTGCGGAAGAAGATCTGCTCGATCCAGTTCTCCAGCCGTTTGTGCAGCGGACTGAGCACGATGGCGAGCGTCAGCGCGGCGATCGCCTGTAGCGCCCAGCCGAACCTGTCGCTTACCGCAAGCTGGCGTAGTGTCTCCTCGAGGATCGAGAACGTGCCGAACACCAGCGCCGTGAGCAGACCGAACACCAGCGCCCGATCGATCACGAACCCAACATCGATCAGCCGCGTCCGCAGGACCGCGTACAGGTAGCCGCCCAGGGCGAGTCCTTGTGCGGCAATCACCGCCTGATAGAGGTAGGGGTGGCGCGCGGTATTCATCATGACGAATACAATGTTGGTGATGCCGAGCAGCGCGGTGCTCCAGAGGATCCAGCGAATGCGCAGCCGTTGCTGGTGCGCCACCCGGCGGTACCCGATGATCAGTACGAGCAGCGTCAAACCGAAAACGCTGAGGCCGAATACGGGCGAGAAAACATGCGTCAAGACAGGCAGAACACTCTTGCCGCTGAGCATGAGCGTACTATCGTGAACCTCGAAGAGGATGACCATGAGGGCGATCATTGTGACGCAGGCCAGGCGCGCGGCGCGGCGAAGCTGCGGCGGCAGACTCCCTCCGGCGAGGGTATCGGCGAGGATGAACAGCGCCGGGACCTCGAGCAGAAACCCGACGAGCATGCGTGCCTGATGTAGCACGAGGAGCCAGGGCAGCGGCGCCGGTAGCTCAATCGCGCCCTTCTTCAGCAGCACAGCGAGAAATATCACCGAGAGTGACCAAGCGGCCCAGTCCCGCCCACGCCACAGCGTCAGGACGATGATCGTGAGCATCACCGTCAGGAACACGAGGAATTGAACTTGCGCGCCCGGCGGGGAGATGTCAGGGCGCGCCCGCAGTGTCACCTGCTGCTCGCGGCCGCCTCGCTCGATCGGAATCTGGACGATCGTGCCCGGGGGCACATCACGGGTTCTCAGCAGCAGCACCCGTAGCGCAGGACTCAGCTGCGCAAGCGCAATCACATCCCCGGCCTGCAGACCCGTCGGCAGCGAAAGCCCGCTGCTCGGCTCGACGCGGTACCGGTCGGCGCCAACATGCACCAGATGGACCGCAATGTCGGATGCCCCGAGCACTCCGAACCCATTGAGCGCGGCGGATATGGCAAAACCCAGCGCCAGCAGGGTGAGCACCCAGCGCAAAGCAAACGCGCGCGTCATGTCGAACTCCGCCGTGCGCAGCCGGTAGGCTGCGCACGCCAGTCTAGGGAAAATCTGCCGGCCGCGGTAGCGGCGGTCCGTGCCCTTCAGCGCTCGAGCACCGTACCGCAGTGCCTGCAGGTGCGCGCGTCGCGATCGGCGTAGAAGCGC
The DNA here is from genome assembly GCA_049964755.1 of Steroidobacteraceae bacterium. Taxonomy (GTDB): domain Bacteria; phylum Pseudomonadota; class Gammaproteobacteria; order Steroidobacterales; family Steroidobacteraceae; genus 13-2-20CM-66-19. The sequence continues at coordinate 50,167 of JBMFWZ010000001.1, forward strand.
TCGAATACCGGCGGCAACTGCGCCTCGATGTCGGTGAGCTCGATGTAGGTCTCGTGCAGCAGCGCCGCGCAGCTCGGGCAGTACCACTGGAATCCGTCGCGCTCACCGGGCCGGCGCTGGCGCTCCACCACCAGACCCACCGTCCCGGCCGGCCGCTGCGGGGAGTGCGGCACGAGCGCCGGCAGCAGCAGCATCTCCCCGGCGCGGATCGGCACCTCGACGGCGCGGCCTGACTGCATGGTGTTCAGCACCATCTCGCCCTCGAGCTGGTAGAACAGCTCCTGGCCCGGATCGACGTGATAGTCCTGACGGCTGTTGGGGCCGCCGACGACCATGATGATGAAATCCCCGTCCGCGAACACGCGACGGTTGCCGACGGGGGGCTTCAGCAGGTGGCGGTGCTCCTCGATCCACCGCGGGAAGTTCAGAGGCTTCAGCGCGTCCACGGCCGGTCTCCTCAGGATTCGATGCTTTGATAAGCGCGCGAGGGCACCGAGGTGGTGACGCCGCGCTCGAGGTCGAAGGCGGTGAGTGCCCCACCCCAGACGCAGCCGGTATCGAGCCCGATGAGGTTCTCGCGCAGCGTCAGGCCGAGCGCCGACCAGTGTCCGAACACGATGCGCACCGCATGACTCAACGGGCGCTCGAGGTCGAACCACGGCCGCCACGGCGAGTCCGCACCCGGCGGCTTGCCTTTCAGCGCGAGGTTGATCCGTCCGTCGGCCGCGCACAGGCGCAGACGCGTCAGCGTGTTGATGATGAAGCGCAGCCGCTCGAAGCCCTCGAGCGTATCGGACCAGCGCTCCGGCGCATCCCCGTACATGTGTTCGAACAGCGTTCTGCGGCCGCGGCGCAGCTCAGTCTCGACCTCGCGGGCATACCCGCAGGCGGCCTCGGCCGACCAGGCCGGCACGATGCCGGCATGCACCATCAGGTCACCGTTCTCGAAGTGCGCGAGCGGCCGCTCGGTGAGCCACTCGATCAAGGGCTCGCGGTCCTTCGCCTCGAGCACCGCCTGCAAGGTGTCGGAGCGGCGCGGCGGGCGGCAGCCGGCGGCCACCGCGAGCAGATGCAGGTCGTGGTTGCCGAGCACCGTGTCGGCGTTGGCCCCGAGGGCGCGTACGAAGCGCAGCACCTCGAGGGAGCGGGGACCTCGGTTGACCAGATCGCCGACGAACCACAGCCGGTCGCGGTCCGATGAGAAACCGATGCGCCTGAGCAGTTCGCGCAGTTCCTCGTAGCAGCCTTGGACGTCACCGATGGCGAATCGGCTCACTGCAGGATTCCGGGCATGGCGAGGCGGAACATCGGGATCGACGCCTCGAAGGGCTCGCCCTCGGCGTCGATCATCTGGTAGGTGCCCTGCATCGTGCCGACGGGCGTCTCCAGGACCGCGCCGCTCGAGTAGCGAAAGCCCTGCCCGGGTTCGAGCCGCGGCTGCTCGCCGACCACCCCATCGCCACGCACTTCCTTCACCCCGCCGTTGGCGTCGGTGATGATCCAGTGCCGCCGCAGCAGCGTCGCAGGTTGTCCACCCTCGTTGCGGATGGTGATGGTGTAGGCGAACACGTAGCGCTGTTCGCGCGGATCTGATTGGTCGCCGAGGTAGCTCGTCTCGACGTCGATGCGGATTTTGTGCGGCACGTTCATACGCCGCTAGTCTACCGGGGCGGCGCCCGGGCGGCGATGCGCGCCGCTCACTGCGGGCGCGGCGCGGCTGAGCGCTTCACGCGCACCGCGAGCACGTCACACGGTGCGGCGTGCAGTACGGTGTCTTCGGTGAAGTTCAGCAGAATCGACATGCCGTGTCGCTCGCGGCTGCCGAGCACGATCAGGTCGGCCTGGCGCTTGCGCGCGACGCGCACGATCTCGGCCTTGACGTTCCCGCACTCGACCCAGCACGGGGCGGCGGGGAGGCCGAGCTGTCCGGCGAGTTCGGCAAGGTGGGTGCGGGCGCGCTGCACCAGTTCGTCCTCGATGCCCACGCTGGTGATGAGCGCCTCGGACATCGGCTCGACCGGCAGCAGCTCGACCACGTGCAGCAGCTCGATTTCCGCCTGCAGGCGCGCGGCGAGCGCCGCGGCGTGCCCACCGACGTGCAGGCTGTCCTCGCGCAGATCGAGGACCACCAGAATGCGGCGGTAGGATTCCCCGCTCATGACCGACAGCGTAGCTCAATTCGGTGCATCGGACACCTGGGCGAGCGCGTTGAACAGCTGCGGGGCCAGCGTCTCGGGCCGCGCCGCGGGGTCGACCCCGCAGCGCTCGATCTGCTCGGGGCTGACCAGGCCGCGCAGGCCGTTGCGCACCGTCTTGCGCCGCTGGGAGAAGGCTGCCGCGACCAGTGCTGCGAAGCGGGGGTGGACCTGAAACAGCGGCGTGGCGCGCACCGTCACGCGGGCGACGGCGGACCAGACCCGCGGCGGCGGCTGAAAGGCGCCGGGACCGACCTCGAACAGTGATTCGACTTCGACCCATGGGGCGAGCATGACCGTCAGGCGACCGTAGGCCGCATCGCCGGGTGCGGCGGCCATGCGCTCGATGACCTCGCGCTGCAGCATGACGTGCAGGTCAAGGATCGACCCTGAGCTCCCGAGCAGGTGAAACAGCAGCGGCGTGGAGATGTTGTAGGGCAGGTTGCCTACCACGCGCAGCCGCTCGCCGCGCTCAGCGGCGAGCGCGGTGAAGTCGAACCGCAGTGCATCGGCCTCGCGCAGCGTGAAGCGCGGCTCGGTGGCGAAGCGCCCGCGCAGCAGCGCGGCGAGATCGCGGTCGATCTCCACGGCATCGAGGCTTCGGCACGGCGTGCCGAGCAGGTACTCGGTGAGTGCGCCGCGCCCCGGCCCGATCTCGACCAGGCGGTCCTCGGGGCCCGGTGCAACCGCCGCGGCGATGCGCTCGAGGACCGCGGGGTCGTGCAGGAAATGTTGCCCGAAGCGCTTGCGGGCGCGCGGCTCGGTGCCATCGCGGCCCGGCGGTATGCCGCCCTGGCGGCTCACGGACTGCGCCGTTCGGCGAGCGCGATCGCCAGCTCCAGGGCGGCCACGAGGCTGCCCGTCTCGGCGCGCCCAGTGCCGGCGAGCTCCAGGGCGGTCCCGTGGTCGACCGAGGTGCGCAGGATCGGCAGACCCAGCGTCACATTCACCGCCGAGTCGAAACCGGCGTGCTTGATGACCGGCAGGCCCTGGTCGTGATACATCGCGAGCACCGCGTCGTAGTTTGCCAGTACGCGCGGCACGAATACCGTATCGGCCGGCAGCGGGCCGCTGACTTCGAGGCCGCGCTCGCGCATCGCGGCGATCGCCGGACCGATCACCCGGATTTCCTCATCGCCCAGATGCCCGCCTTCGCCCGCATGCGGGTTGAGGCCGCAGACCCCGATGCGCGGCCGGGTCAACCCCCACCAGCGTCTCAGGTCGTGATCAAGGATGGCGAGGATCGTGCACAGCGACTCGCGGGTGATCGCCGCGCTCACCCGCGTGAGCGGCAGATGGGTCGTGGCGAGCGCCACGCGCAGCGTCCCGGTGGCGAGCATCATGACCGGGCTCGCTCCGGTGCGCTCGGCGAAGAATTCCGTGTGGCCGGTGAAAGGCATGCCGGCCTGGTTGATGATGCCCTTGTGTACCGGGGCGGTCACGAGGGCCGCGAACTCCCCCGCGAGGGCGCCCGCGCAGGCCCGCTCGAGCAGCTCGGTGACGCAGCGCGCATTGCGCGCCTCGAGCCGCCCGGGCGTGCAGGGCACCGCGAGTGGATGGTGCTCGACGATGAGGCGGCCGGGCCGGTGGGGGCAGGGTTCGCCCGGTCGGTAGGGCTGAAGCTCGACGGCGAGCCGCAGCTGTCGGGCCCGCTCGGCGAGCAGCGCCGTATCGGCCAGGCAGACCAGCTCGCAGGGCAGCGCCCGAGCGGCGATCGCGAGGCACAGGTCCGGGCCGATGCCCGCCGGCTCCCCCGAGCTCAGCACGATCCGCGGCGGCATGGGTCTCGGCTCAGTCGCTGAGAATCTTCACATAGGCGTCATCGCGCAGCCGCTGCAGCCACAGCTCGGCGTCCTCGTCGGCGCGGCTGGCGCGGATCGCCTCCATGGCGTGCAGGCGCTTCATCTCCTTCGTCTCGTCGAACTGGCGGCGGCCGAGCAGTTGCGCGATGTGCCAGCCGAAGCGGGTCTGGAAGGGCTCGCTGATCTGGCCCACCTTCAGTGCGCTGATCGCCTTGGCGAAGCGCGGCGTGAAGGCATTCGGACTCTGCCAGCCGAGATCCCCACCCTGCGAGGCCGAGCCCGGGTCCTGTGAGACTGAGGCGGCGATCACGGAGAATTTCACCTTGCCGGCGAGGATCTGCTTGCGAATTTTCTCCAGGCGCTCGCGCACCGTGGCGTTGTCCTGCAGCGCGTTCGGAATGAGCAGGATGTGCCGCACGTGCACCTGCGCGACGATGTCCTTGTGCGTATTGCGGCGCACCTGGTTCAGCTTCACGATGTGAAAGCCCGACGGCGTGCGGATCGGCGCGCTGACCTCGCCGGGCTTGAGTTTCGGCACGACGTTGGTGAGGAATGTCGGTAAGTCGATGCCCTTGCGCCAGCCGAGCTTGCCGCCCTTCAGCGCATCTCCGCTGTTGGAATAGGTGACCGCGAGCTTGCCGAAGTTCTTACCCGCCTTGGCGAGCGCATCGACCTTGTCGGCCAGATGCTGCGCGGCGGCGAGCTGCGTCGGGGTGGCGTTCGGCGGGACGGCAATCAGAATGTGTGAAACGTTGAATTCCTCTCCGGACGTGGGCGCATCGGTCTGATGCGCGAGGAACTGATCGATCTGGCGCGGGGTGACCACGATGCGCTGCAGCACGTCGCGTTCACGCAGCAGGCCGATGATCAGCTGATCGCGCATCTGATCGCGGTAATCGGCGTAGTTGATGCCTTGCTGCGCGAGCGCCGTCGGCAGGTCGGCGAAGGGGATGCCATTGCGCGCCGCGACGTTCTGCAGCGCCGCATTCAGCGTGTCATCAGAGATCGTGATGCCGTCCTGCTGGGCCTGCTGCAGCTGGACTTTCTGCAGAATCAGACTGTTGAGCACCTGCTTGCGCAGCACGCTCTGGGCCGGTGGGGTGAGCCCCTGGGCCTTCAGTTCCGCGACCACCTCGCGCGCGCGGCTGTCGAGCTGGCTCTGCATGATCACGCCGTTGTTGACGATGGCCGCGATCCGGTCGAGCAGCTGACCCTGGGTCGAGAGGTCACGCGTCTGGGCGAGCGCCCGGCCCGGCAGCAGCGCAAGCGCCACCGTCGCGCAGAGCGCAGCGAACCGGATCCCGTGCATCAGACCCGCCTCGCGGGTGTTCCGAGAGGGCCGGGGGGAGAAGAAAAAGTTCCGCCGCATGCGCTTCAGTCCTCGATCGCTCGTCTTAAGGATGGGTTGCCGGGGAAGTCATGGCCGCCGGAGTGTAGCCGGGGATGGCCTCGGAGAGGAAAGCATCCGGCGCAGATCCGACACTGGCGAGGCCGGTGAGTTCCACCTGCAGATAAATGCCAGTGTCCTGGGCGCCGGTGCGCTGAGCTACGCCCACCGGCTGCAGCGCCGGGCGCACCGCCACGTAGCGCCGGGCACCGAGCCGCACGCTCCAGCAGCAGGCACGGTACTCGAAGCCGACGAATCTCTCCAGTGCCTCGTGGTCCTGCAGCGAGTAGATGCCGCGGGCGAAGAGGCTCCAGTGCCGCCCGATCGGCCAGGCCGCAGAGATCTCGGCCTGCTGGATGCCGCAGGAGTTTCCGGCCGCCACCCCGGGGGTGGTGCTGCACAGCAGCGCGTTGGCGCTCGCCTGCTCGAACGAGTCTCGCTCGTAGCGGTAGCCGAGATTGATCACGCGGTCCGGGCCCGGCTGGTACTGCAGCGTCACCTGCGCGCGCTGCGTGCGCGCGGCCTGAGGGTTCCACTGCACGCCGGCGCGGGCGCTCCAGTGCTTGAAGGCCGTCAGCGACAATTCGGCGATGATGTCCGAGCGGCGATCGGTCTGGATCGTCTCCCCGGGCAGCGTCACGCGTGGGGTCTGGAAGTAAAAAGCCTCCCCGAGGGTCGCCGAGAGGTACTGCCGGCCGGTTGCGGTGCCGAGCAGCCGCGTGGTGACCGCCGCGCTCACTTGGTTGGCGTCCCCGACCCGATCGGCACCCACGTAGCGGTTGGTGCGAAACAGCTCGACCGGCTCGAGGTCCGGCAGTGCGGTGTCGAAGATCGGCAGGTTGTTCTGGTTGCGGTACGGCACGTACAGGTACATCACCCGCGGCTCGACCGTGATCAGCCGCTGTCCGTTGCGCCCAGCGGTGCGCTCGAGCGTCAGCCCGGTGTCGAAGCTCGCGATCGGCAGGCTGCGCGAGGGCGCCGCGGGCGCTCCGAGCGCGGTGTGGCGCAGCTCGTACTGCGTGAAGCGCCAGGCGATCGCCGGGCGGATGAAATACCCCGGGCCGTCGAAGTTCAGCGACAGCCGTGGCATCGCATCGAGGCGCCAGCCGCTCACCGCCGTGGAGTGGTCTGAGCGCTGGAAGTCGACCAGCTCGGATTTGAACCCGTAGCGCAGCAACTCGCCCGGTCCCCAGCCATAGTCGGCCGCGGCCGTCAGGTCCGGCAGGCGTGCATACGGCCGCTCGTTCAGTGGCAATGAGCTGTCGATGGTCTGGAACTGCTGGGCGAGGCCGCGGATGTTCCAGTGCTCGGTGCGGTATGAAAGCTCCGCACGTCGGTCGAGGAAGGCTGTGCTGGTGCCCTGTGGCCCGGTGGCAAAATCCTCGAAGTACGCGCTGTCGCTGACGTTCTCCCCGTCGAGCAGCAGGCGCAGGCGATGAGGCAGGCGCATCGCGGTGTGCAGCGAGATTCGCCCGCGGGTGCGCCCGCCGAGGTAGCTCGCATCGTTCGGCAGATAATCCCATTTCAGGTCGGTGTACTGGCGGCGCGTGAGCCAGCGTGCCTCGCCGCCGAGATCGACGCCGCGGTGCTGGAATTCCGTCGGCACCACGGTCAGGTCCGCATTCGGCGCGATGTTCCAGTAAAACGGCGCCGAGATCTGCAGTCCGCCGCGCGAGGTATTGCCCAGTGTCGGGAACAGAAAGCCGCTTTTGCGCACGTTGCCGAGCGGAAAGGAGATCCACGGCAGATACACGATGGGCACGCCGTGCAGGTCGATGCGCGCGTCGCGGCCGTAGCCGATGTGCGCTCGGGTGTGCAGAGTGATGGACTTCGCGCGCAACACCCAGGAGGGCTGGACCTGCGGGCAGGTCGTGAAGCTCACGCCCTGCATCTCGAGTAGTCCGCCGGGCGTCAGGTGCATCACGCGCGCCGTGCCCTGCGCGATGCGTCCGCGCAGGGCGAAGTGCGCCGAGTCGAACAGCGCACCGGTCTGTGGAGAATAGCTGCCGCCCTTGCCGGTGACCTCGATGCGCGGGTCGGTGTACTGGATGCCCCCGCGGGTGCTGAGCGCGCCGGTGCGGTTGTCGTATTGAAGAGCGTTGGCGCGGATCTCACGCTTGCCCTGGCGCAGCCGCACGTGTCCGGAGAGATCCAGCCGACCGTCCTTGCCGTACAGAGCGCGGTCGGCCGTGGCGTGCACGGTTCCGCCCGCCGCGAGGCGCTTCTCGGCCGCGGTGCGCTCCGCACCATTGACCGAGCCGGGCAGCGGCTGCGGCGGTGCTGGGGTCGGCGTTTGGGCGGCCCGGGCGCAATGCGGGATGAGGCCGCCGAACGACAGCAGGGCGGTCCAGAGTAGGCTGCAACGCGGCATGAGGGAGCCGATTATAATGGCAGGCCCGCATTTCCGTCGGCCCAAAGCATTCCATGGTTGAACCTGACGCGCGCCTCGCGCTGCTCGAGGATTGGCTCTCGCGCGATCTGAACATCCGCGCCGCGCGCATCGAACCTGCTTCGAGCGATGCGAGTTTTCGGCGTTATTTCCGGGCGTTCTGTGCCGACGGCACGTACGTGGTGATGGATGCGCCGCCTGAGCGTGAGGATGTGCGGCCGTACTTGCGAGTCTCGAAGCTGCTCGCGCCGCTCGGTATTCACGTGCCGCAGGTCCATGCAGCCGACGTCGAGCGCGGCTGGGTACTGCTCGAGGACCTCGGCACCACGCCGTATCTGGCGCGCCTCGGGTCGCCGGGCGCGGCAGACTCGCTGTACGCCGATGCACTCGAGACGCTCGCGCGGTTGCAGCTGCGCGGCGCGCAGGCGGCCGACGCACTCGCCCCGTACGACCGCGCCGTGCTGCGCCGCGAGATGGACCTGATGCCCGAGTGGTTTCTCGCGCGGCACTTGCGCCTGGCGCTGTCAGAGGAGGCTCGCGCTGCGCTCGAGGCGACCTTCGAATGGCTCATCGGAGAGGCCCTGGCGCAGCCACAGGTGTTCGTGCACCGCGACTATCATTCGCGCAATCTCATGGTCACCGCGGCCGGCAATCCCGGCGTGATCGATTTCCAGGACGCGCTGCGCGGGCCGATCGGCTACGACTTAGTCTCGCTGCTGAAGGACTGTTACATCGCCTGGCCGCGCGAGCGGGTCCGTGCCTGGGTGTGTCGCCACCGAGCGCTGCTGGGCGGCGGCGCACTCGTCGGGCGCGATGAGGGCGAGTTCCTGCGCTGGTTCGACCTGATGGGCGTGCAGAGACACCTGAAGGTGCTCGGCATCTTCGCTCGCCTGTGGCACCGCGACGGCAAAGCCGGCTACCTGCGCGATCTGCCGCTGACGCTGCGCTACCTGCAGCAGACCTGTCGCGAGTACCCGCCGCTTGCGCCGCTCGGGGCGCTGCTCGAGGGGCCGGTCGCGGCCGAACTGCCGCGGGCCAACGCCCGTGCGGGCGGGGAGCCATGAAGGCGATGGTGCTCGCAGCCGGGCGCGGGGAGCGGCTGCGACCACTCACCGACACGGTACCGAAGCCCCTGGTGCCGCTCGCCGGCCGGATGCTCATCGAGTACCACCTGGAGAAGCTCGCGCGTGCCGGCATCGGCGAGGTGGTGATCAACCTGTCCTGGCTCGGCGAGCGCATCCGCGAGGCGCTCGGCAGCGGCGCGCGCTACGGCCTTCAGATCCTCTACAGCGAGGAGGGGCCAGTGCCGCTCGAGACCGGTGGTGGCATCGCCCGGGCGCTGGCGCTGCTGGGCGCTGAGCCCTTTCTCGTGGTCAACGCCGACGTTTGGACGGATCTGGATTTCGCGGCTCTCGGGCCGCTGCCGGCCGAGGCGCACGCGAGCATCGTGCTCGCCCCGAATCCCGAGCATCACCCGCACGGGGACTTCGCTCTGTGTGGGGACGCGGTGCTCGAGCAGGGCCAGAGGCGCTTTACTTACACCGGCATCGGGATTTACCGCCCGGAGTTCTTTGCCGGCGGTCCAGAGGGCCGTTTCCCGTTGCTGCCCCTGCTGCGGCGTGCCATCGTCGCCGGACGGCTGCGCGGCCAGGTGTATGGCGGCGAGTGGTTCGACGTCGGCTCCCCGCAACGCCTGGCCTGGCTCGATGAGCACGTGCGCGCCCGGGCGGCAAATTAGGGTCCGAGGCGGCCGCGCCGTACAATAAGCGCATGTCCAGCCTGAAAGACCTCCCCGTGGTCGCCGAGTCGGGTGCGGCCCGCAGTGGCGAGAAATACCTGACGCCGCAAGGCTTTACCGCGATCCGCGACGGCATCAAGGGATCGGCGCCCCTGGTGCGCGAGGCCTTCGGGCGCAAACCGCACTGGCTGCGGGCCCGCGCACCGACCGGCGGCGGCTTCCAGAGCGTCAAGGCGCTCGTCAAGGAGCACCGCCTGGCGACGGTGTGCGAGGAGGCGAAGTGCCCGAACATCGGGGAGTGCTGGAACGCCGGTACGGCGACGCTCATGCTCATGGGCGCGGTGTGCACGCGCGCCTGCCGCTTCTGTTCGGTCGACACCGGCAATCCGCGCGGCTGGCTCGATCCCGAGGAGCCGGAGAACAGCGCACGCACCGTGGAGCTGATGAAACTCAAGTACGTGGTGCTGACATCCGTCGACCGCGACGACCTGCCGGACGGCGGTGCGGCTCACTATGCGGAGTGCATCCGCGCCATCAAACGGCGCAACCCCGACACCGCCATCGAGGCGCTCGCGCCGGACTTTCAGGGGCAAGCGGCGGCCATCGAAACCGTGGTCGACTCCGGGCTCGAGGTCTTCGCCCAGAACATCGAGACGGTGCGCCGTCTGACCCATCCGGTGCGCGATCCGCGCGCCGGCTACGAGCGCACGCTCGAGGTGCTGCGCCACGCCAAGCGGCACCGGCCCGAGATCCTCACCAAGAGCGGTCTGATGCTCGGCCTGGGAGAGCGCGACGAGGAGATCGAAGAGACGCTGCGCGACCTGCGTGCCGCCGGCGTCGATCTGATCACGCTCGGCCAGTATCTGCGGCCGACCGCGAACCACCTTCCCGTGGAGCGGTTCGTCACCCCGTCGCAGTTCGATGCGCACCGCCAGTACGCGCTCGGCCTAGGCTTTCTCGAGTGCGTTTCCGGTCCCCTGGTGCGCTCGAGCTACCGCGCCGAACAGGCGTTGAACCGCAACAACGCCGGACTCGACAACGCGCGCCTCGCGGCGCCGCCGCGGTGAGCGCCGAGCCAGCGTGCGCCGCGCCGCCCTCGGCGCTGGTGCGCCGTCTGGGTCTTGCGCCGTACGAGTCGACCTGGCGGGCGATGCAGCGCTTCACCGATGAGCGCAGCGCTACGACGCCCGATGAGCTCTGGCTGCTCGAGCATCCGCCGGTCTTCACGCTCGGGATGAACGCCGATCCGGCGCATGTGCTCGGGGCGGGCGAGATCCCGGTGGTGCGCATCGACCGCGGCGGACAGGTGACCTATCACGGACCGGGACAACTGGTGGTGTATCCGCTGGTGGATCTGCGCCGGGCCGCTCTTGGCGTGCGAGATCTCGTCACCGCGCTCGAGCGTGCCGTGATCGATTACGCCGCCGCGCTCGGCATCGAGGCGGAGAGTCGACGCGGTGCTCCGGGGGTCTACGTCGCGGGCCGCAAGCTCGCCAGCATCGGCATCCGCGTGCGGCGCGGGGCAAGCTACCATGGCATTGCGCTGAACGTATGCAACGATCTGGAGCCTTTCCGCCGCATCAATCCCTGCGGCTACGCGGGCCTGCAGATGACCCGGCTGGCGGATTGGACGAGCGTGGACTCGGTGAGCGTCGCGGGCGAGGAGTTGCTGGAGCACCTGCTGCGGCGGCTGTACGCGGCGGCGCCCGCCGGCTCCGCTCGCGGGTCTGAGGGCGGCGCAATCGCAGCGTATCGCGCGGGCTGATCCGGCTGCGGTTCGACGCTCGCGGGGTTCGCACCGCGGTGCGCGCGGCGCGGTTCGTCGTCGTGCTCGGGCTGTTGGTCTCGGGGTTGGCCGGTGCTTACACCGCAGGGCGGGGGCTGCATTTGAGTTGCGAAGGCCACCGCCCGGAAGCTCTTGGCTGTGGGTTATGGCGTCGCTCGTGACCATCGCGGCGCGGCCGCGGCTCGTGCCGGCGCACTGCGCTGAGCGCTCGGGCTGCTCACAGCAGCATCATCACCCCGTCGCAGGCCTTCAGCTCCTCGGTCAGCGCCTCGATCTGCTCGCGACTCTCGGCGAGCAGCTGATAGGAGATGGAGAGGAAGTTGCCGTTGCCACTGAGCCGCTCGCTCACCCGTTCGGACTCAAGTCGTGGGGAATGGCGCAGAACCACCGCGTGGATCCGTGCGCGGAATTCGTCCGAGGGTCGGCCGATGATCTTGATCGGATACTCGGTCGGAAACTCGAGCACCGCCTTGCTCACCACGGCTCTCCCTGCAGCTCGCGCTTCCACTGCTGGAAGGCCGCATGCACACGCTGCCAGAGTGCGCCGGGTCGGCCCGTACCCACCGGCTGGCCGTCGAGGCGCGTGACCGGCTGAACCTCGCGCGTGGCTGCCGAGATCCAGATCTCCTGCGCGGTGCGCAGCTGCGCGGCACTGATCGGCGCGGTACGCCAAGGCACGCCGGCGCGGCTCGCGAGTTCCTCGATCACCGTGCGGGTCGTACTCGGCAGGATCTCGTGCGAGTTCGGCGGCGTGAGTACCTCCCCGCCGACCACCACGTGTACCGCCGATGCCGAGGCATCAGTCAGTCGGCCCTCGCGCAGCAGGAGAGTCTCGGTGGCCCCGGCGTCGACCGCCAGCTGACGCAACAGCACGTTGGCGAGCAGCGCCGTCGATTTGATGTCACAGCGCGACCAGCGCGTGTCGACGGCGGTGATGCAATCGACACCCTGCTCGGTGAGATCCGCCGGTGGCGAGGGCCACGGCGCGGCGAACGCAAACACGGTGCGTGATATCCGCGGCAGTGGGGCGTGTGCGCGGCCGGACTCTGCGCCTCGGGTGACCTGCCAGTACAGGTACAGATCGGTGCTGTCGGCAGCCTCGATCAGCCCGGTGAACACTGCACGCCACTGTTCGGGTGTGAGCGGATCGTCCATGTGCAGCGCCGCGAGGCTGCGCGTCAGTCGGGCACAGTGCGCCGCGAACCGAAACGGCCGCCGGCCGTACACCGGCATGACCTCATAGGCGCCATCGCCGAACAAAAACCCCCGGTCGAGCGGCGAGATGCGCGCCGCCGCGATCGGCAGGTACTCGCCGTTGAGGTAACAGGTCGGGAAGGGATCGGCCATGGGCTCGCTCTCGCTCGTGCCTGTGCGCTCAGAGCCAGAGCCGGATGTCGTCGATCAGCCGGGTGATCAGTCCCCCCTCCGGGACTGCGTCCAGCGTCACGAGCGGCGTGCTGTCAATCTGCTGTCCGGCACCGTTCAGCACGAGCAGCGTTCCGACGTTGGTCCCGGCGGCGATCGGCGCCGTCAACGGCCAGTGATTCCAAAGGATTCGCGTGCTGAGCGTCGCATCCGGTCCGCGCGGCACGGTGACCACGACCGGCAACTCGGGCCCCACCCATGCGACACCTGCGGCCGACTTGAATACCCGCGGCTTGGCGACGACCGCCCGCGCGGCCTCGACGTTCTCGTTCTCGTAGAAATTATAGCCGTAATTGATCAGCGCCTGGCTGTCGCTGACGCGCCCGTTCCAGCTCGGGGCTCCGAGGACCACCGAGACCAGGCGCATACCGTTGCGCAGCGCAGAGACCACCATGCAGTAGCCGGCCGCATCGGTGTAACCGGTCTTCATGCCGTCGACCGAGTGATCCGTCCACAGCAGCGTGACGCGGTTGCGCTGCGTGATGTGATCCCAGGTGAACGTCTTGATCTTGAAGATGAAGTAGTACTGGGGGAAGTCGCGGATGATGTCGGACGCGAGCGTCGCGAGGTCGCGCGCGGTGGTGTAGTGATCGGGCTTCGGCAGTCCGTCGACATCTTCGTAGTGCGTCGAGTTCAGGCCGAGGCGGCGCGCATAATCGTTCATCAGTGTGACGAAGCCGGCCTGCGTGCCGCCGACCTTCTGCGCCAGAGCGACCGTGGCATCGTTGCCTGACTCGACGATCATGCCCTTCAGCAGATTCAGCACCGAGACCTGGGTGCCGGGGTTTAGAAACATGCGCGAGCCGCCAGTGCGCCACGCCGCATTGCTGATCGTCACCGGGGTGTCGAGCGAGAGCTGTCCACTCTTCAATGCCGAGAACACGATGTAGGCGGTCATGAGCTTCGTCAGGCTCGCCATCGGCATCTTGTCGTTGGCGTTCTTCGCCGCGAGCACCTGTCCGGTGTTGAAGTCGACCAGCATGTACGCGTGGGCATCGAGTGCCGGCGGCGGTGGAACCGGTACGGCGGCCGGCGCGGCGGTGAGCGCAGCCTGGGCTGCCGGGGCGGCAGCGGCCTGAGCCGCCGGAGCGAGCGCCGTCAGGACCGGCAGCGTGGCGGCCGCCAGGACGGCCAGGACAGAAGAACGGGACATGAGGCGATTCCTCCTTACGGAATGGTGCGGCGGGTGGCGCAGAATAAGATTACGCCGATACCGGATAGTTCTGTGCGCGAGTCATGCACCGACTCACGGCTTGACCAGGATGGCCCCAGGATAACCGAGAGCCGCGAGCCGCGCGGCGAGCGCATCGTACTCGGCGACATCGTGTACCGGTCCGACCCGCACGCGATACAAAGTCCCGCCGGTGACCGACGGGGGCAGAATGAACGGGCCGGGCAGTCCCCCTGACTCCAGCCGCGCGAGCACGCGCTGCGCATTGGCCGGCACGGCAAACGCGCCCACCTGCACGTACAGCGGTGCACCGATCGGCTGCATGGCGCTCGAGATCGAGGCCGGGCTGCCCGGGGTGAGGGCCTGCACGTCGACCAGCGCCGTGCCCGTGCCGAGCATGCCGAGCTTGGCGGCCGCGACATAGGACAGGTCGATCAAGCGGTGTGCGACGAATGGCCCGCGGTCGTTGACCTTGACGATGACGCTGCGGCCGTTCGACAGATCGGTGACGCGCACGTAGGTCGGCAGCGGCAGCACCTTGTTCGCCGCGGTCATGGCGTACATGTCGTAGTGATCCCCGTCGGCCGTGGAGCGGCCCTGGGAGTTCGGGCCGTACCACGAAGCGACGCCGATCTGGTGATAGCCGGCCGCACTCGCCAGAACGTAATAGCGCTTGCCATTGACGTCGTAGTAGGGCGGATTGCCGCGCGGGGCCGGAGGCAGGTAGTGCGGGACGGGATTGGGAATGGTTCGCCAATCCGTCGGCAGAGGTGGCAGGCCACGGAGCGGACCGCGAACGAAATGACCGCTCGCGGCGCACCCGCCGAGGGTCGAGGCGAGCAGCAGTGCCCCGAGCCGCAGGAGGCGCTCGCGGCGCTCGTGCCTCACCGCCGTCGATCCGGACCTGCAGCGGCCACCGCCGTCGCCGGTAGTGCGTGGACCCGATGGGCGATCGCCTGCGCCAGCGCGTTCACGGCCATGACGTACAGCTTACTGTAGTTGTACGACAGCAGCGCGCGGAAGTTGTTGAATCCCACCCGATAGATCGGCCCGCTGCGCGTGTGCGCCAGCAGCAGTACCGCGCGCGTCTCGGGCGGCTCGTGCCGCGCCAGCTCGACGCCCTCGGCGGCGAGCGCCCCGACCGTGCGGTCGAGTGCGAGGCGGTCCGGATCGACCGCAAAGTGTGCGCCGGGCTCGATGCGCACCGGCGAGAGCACCGGCGCGTCGTACTGCCAGCCGTGCGCGCGCAGGTAGTGCGCGACGCTGGCGAAGATGTCATCCCAGTTGGTGAACAGGTTCGGCGGGCCCTTCCCGGTGCTCACCGCGAAGCGCAGGTAGGCCGATGGCATGAACTGCATCGGACCCATCGCGCCGGCGTAGGAGCCCTTCACGCTGAGCGGATCGAGCCGGTCGCGCTGCGTCAGCACCAGGAAGCGCTCGAGCTGCCCGGCGAAGAAGTGAGCGCGCTGCGGGTAGTCGAAGGCGAGGGTGCTCAGTGCATCGAGCACGCGGTACGAGCCGGTCAGCCGACCGTAGTAGGTCTCGACCCCGAGGATGGCCACGATGTAGCGCGGGTTGACGCCCTGCTCGGCCCCGATGCGCTCGAGCGCGCGGCGGTGCGCCTGCCAGAACGCCGCGCCCTCATCGATGCGCTGCGGGGTGAGGAAGATGCGCCGGTACTGCCACCACTTCAGTACCTGCTCGGCCGGGCGGTTCATCATCTCGATGATCGAGGGCTGCGGGCGCGCCTGGCTCAGGATCCACAGTACGTGGGCGCGGTTCAGCCCGTCGCGGCGCGCGACCTGAGCGGCGAAGCGCTGCAGAGACGCGCGCGGGAAATGCGCGCCGGTCTGCTCCGCCGCGGCGGCGGGCCGGATCAACACGGTGAGTGAGAGTAGGGCGAAGAGGATCGAACGCAGCACTGAAGTGCTCCTTAGCCCATCAGCTTCCGATGCGAGAAGAGCGCCATCAGAATACCGAAACCTGACAGCACCGTCACCACCGAACTGCCCCCGTAGCTGACGAGCGGCAGCGGCACGCCGACCACCGGTACCAGACCGGTCACCATGCCGGCGTTGATGATCACGTAGACGAAGAAGGTGAGCGCGATGCTCCCGCCGAGCAGGCGCGAGAACGTGTCCGGGCACTGCATCGCGAGGTAGATCGAGCGGCCGATCACGAACGCGTACAGCACCAGCAGCACCAGCAGTCCGAGCAGCCCGAACTCCTCGCCGATCACCGCGAAGATGAAATCCGTGGTGCGCTCGGGCAGGAAATCCAGCTGCGCCTGGCTGCCGGCCATCCAGCCTTTGCCGAAGATGCCGCCGGAGCCGACGGCGATCTGCGACTGGATGATGTGGTAACCGGCGCCGAGCGGGTGCGCCTCGGGGTTCAGGAAGGTGAGCAGCCGCTCGCGCTGGTAGCCGTGCATGAAGCGCAGACCGAGCGCCGCACCCGCCGCGGCGAGCAGCAGCAGAACGACGATCGCGCGCACGCGCAGCCCGGCGAGAAACACCACCACGGCGCCGGCGGCCGTAATCAGCGCTGCGGTGCCGAGGTCCGGCTCCTTGGCCACCAGCCCGACCGGCGCGAGGATGATCAGCCCCAGCATGCCGAGGTCCCCGAGGCGCGGCGGCAGGGGCCGCTCGTGCAGGTACCACGCACACATCATCGGCACGGCGATCTTCATCAGCTCGGACGGTTGGAAATGGATCGGGCCGAGATCGAGCCAGCGCTTGGCGCCGAGGTGCACGTGACCGACCGCCGCGACCCCCAGCAGCAGCACGATGCCCAGGCCATAGAGCCAGGGCGAGGCGCGTCGCAGCAGGTTCGGGCTGATGCGTGCCACGGAGAGCATGATGATGATCCCGAGCACCAGACGCAGCACGGTGCGGACCAGCATGGAGGTGTTCTCGGCCGAGGCGCTGTAGAGCACCACCAGGCCGAATGCTGCGGTGAGGGCGAGTCCGACGGCGAGCGGGCCGTCGACCTTCAGCGCGAGCAGCACTCGGGCCGCGCCGCTCAGCGTGCGGCGCGTGCGCGAATCCGTCGAGAACTCTTCGTGGATCATGGTGCGGCGGCCCGCTGCTCTGCGGTCATGTGGGGGTCGACGCCCGGCAGCACGCGCGCCTTGAGGCCCGCCGGCTCCGAGAACGGACCGCGCCCGGGGTGCGCCAGGAGCTTCCCGTCGGGTCCGAGCAGGTACGCGTCCATCAGTTTGTGCGCAATCGGAGCTGCGCCCGTCGAACCCCAGCCGGCATGCTCGACCAGCACCGCCACGGCGATGCGCGGCGCGTTGGCGGGCGCGAAGGCGATGAACCAGGCATCGTCACGCAGCTGCTTGAGGGTCTTCTGCGCATGATACGACCCTTCGTTGGCGTAGCCCTTGGCGCCTTCGCGCACCAGCTGCGCCGTGCCGGTCTTGCCCGCGATCGGGTAAGTGCTGTTGTGCATCTCCCAGTATGCAGTGCCTTTCGGGTCGGTGGTCACTCCGACCATGGCCTTGATCACGACCTTCCAGGCCGCGGGGCTGATCTGGGTGAGGTTGGCGTTGAGCACCGGGCGCTTCCAGTGGATGTGGTCGGTGCGCGGATTGCGCAGCCCCGTCACCAGGCGCGGCTCGTAACTCCGACCACGAGTGGCGAGCATCGCGGTGTAGTGAGCCATCTGCAGCGGCGTGACCAGAAAGTATCCCTGGCCGATGCCGAGAATCACCGTGTCACCCGGGAACCACTCGCCCTGGGCGGGGTTGGCGAACTGGCGGCGCTTCCAGGCACGCGAGGGCACCAGGCCGGGGTCCTCCCCGGGGATGTCGATGCCGGTGCGGTGGCCGAAACCGAACTGCGGCAGCCAGGAGGAAATCCGATCGATGCCCATCAAGTGGGCGAGCCGGTAGAAATACACGTCGCACGACATGATGATGGCCGTGCGCAGGGTCATCTCGCCGCAGTATTCGTGATTCGCGTTGTGGTACAGGTGAGCGCTGCCGGGCAGGTGATACGCATAGCCGGCCAGCACCTTCTGATGGGCGTCGATGACCCCGTCGGTCAGCGCGCCCAAAGCGAGCGCGGGCTTGACCGTCGAGCCTGAAGGCAGCTGCGCACGCAGCGTTCGGTTGAACAGCGGGCGGCGTGGGTCATCGATCAGCGCCCGATATTCCTTCTCGGTGATACCGCGGGCGAACAGGTTCGGGTTGAAGGCCGGAGAGCTGGCCATCACGATCACATCACCCGTCCACGGATCGATCGCCACCACCGCTCCGTCCTGTCCCTTCAGCAGCTGCTCGGCGAGCCGCTGTAGCTTCAGGTCGAGCGAGAGTACGACGTCATCGCCCGGGACCGGTGCCTTGAAGTGCAGCTCCTTGCCGAGCACCCCGGGGCGGCGCACCGGCCGGCCGAGCGCATCGACCAGCGTCTGGCGATAGCCGTTGGTGCCGTGCAGGTACTTCTCATAGGTCGCCTCGACCCCGGTCTGGCCGATCACCGCCGTACCGGCGTATTCGGCCGGGTTCAGGTGCGCCAGCTCGCTGGCGCTGATGGTGCCCACGTAGCCGACCGCGTCGACCGCGAGCGTGCCAAAGGGGTACCAGCGTGCCTGGCGGGAACTGATGTCGATGCCGGGGAACTCGTAGCGGCGCACCGCGAAGCGTCCGACTTCGTGGGCCGAGAGGTCGAGGCGAATCGGGAAGGTGTCAAAGCGCTCGTGCGAGGCGATCGTGCGCATCAGCTGCGGTAAGTCGCTCTGCTGCAGCAGATCGATCCGCACCAGGTGCTCGAGCTCATCCTTCAGGTCCGGCGCCTCATCGGGCGTCAGGTCCAGATCGAACGTGGGGCGGTTCGAGGCGATCACCTCGCCGTTGCGATCGAGGATCAGTCCGCGCGCCGCGGGGATCGGCACCGTGCGCACGCCGTTGTCCAGCGACAGCACGTTGTAATAGTGGTGGCGCAGGACCTGCAGGTAATAGAGGCGGCCGAGCACGGCGAGCACCGAGAGCACCATCAGGGCGCCGGCGAACCATGCGCGGCGGTTGAACATCCGCTGCTCGCGCCAGTGATCCTTGATCCGCACGGGGGTTAGCTCTCCAGGGGCGACCGTCAGGTGCGCGGACGGTAGGTGCGTGCGAGCGCACCGGCGAGCGGAGTCCACACCAGCGCACCGGTGAAGGCCGGTATCCAGCGCAGTGGCGTGGTGAGCGGGTGACCGCTCCAGCCGTCGATCGCCCAGAGCACGAACTGATACAGCGCAAGCACCGCCAGTACCACCAGCGATTGCTGCAGCAACGGTTTGGTGCGGATGCGCTGGTGCTCACGCACGCCGAGGTAGGCCACCAGTGCGACGGCGAGTGCATGCTCGCCGAGCACCGGCCCCTGGAAGGCATCGAGGAGCAGTCCGCACACCCAGCCGAGGCCGATGCCGGCGCTGCGCGGGGTCTGGATCGCCCAGTAGAACACCACCAGGACCAGGAAATCCGGCCGCGCCAACGCCAGCCATGAGGGCAGCGGTACCAGCGTCAGCAGCAGCGCGACGAGCACTGACTTGAAGATCGCTCCGCCCGCAGAGGCGCTCATGGCGTCCTCGTCGGTGAGGCGGAGGGCTTGTGCTGCGGGTGCGCGGCGGGCTTCGCCCCGGGAGCGCCCGGGGGCGCAGCGCTCTTAGCCGCGCCGGGCGCGGAGTTCGCGGTGGGCGGCGGCGTGCACAGCGGCGGTGCGGGTGGTGGCGGTGGCGCGAGCGGGTGCGCTCCTGCAGTGCCGGTGGGCAGCTGCCGCGAGTTCGGCGGCACCGGGGCCGCCGGGCTGCCGGGTCGGAACCACAGCAGCATCACCGCCCGGTCGGTTTGCAGGTGCGCGAACGGCTGCGCGATCACCTGGCTCATCCGCTGGATCGCCCCGCGGTGGATCTGAGTGATGCGGGCCACCGGATAGCCGGCGGGGAAGATGCCGCCGAGCCCCGAGGTGACCAGTTCGTCGCCGACCTTCACGTCGGCATTGGCGGGCAGGTACGGCAGCGCGAGCGCATTCGGGTCCCCGGTGCCGACCGCAATGGTGCGAAAGCCGGTGCGTGCGATCTGCACCGGCAAGTCGTGCTCCGGATCGGTGATGAGCAGCACATCGGCGCTCCACGGTCCGACATGCATGGTCTGGCCGACCACCCCGTAGTCATCGAGTACGGCCTGGTTGCGGAACACTCCGTTGCGGGTGCCGCGGTCGATCAGCACGCGCTGGCGCAGCCGGCCGAGCTCGATGTCAACGATGTCCGCTGGCAGCCAGCGCGCCGCGACCGGTGGCACGGCGTGCTTCAGGCCGAGCAGCGCCGCGTTCTGCCGCGCCAGTGCATCGAAGCGCAGCGTGCGCACCTCGAGGGTGCGCATGCGCGTCCGCAGGCTGCGGTTTTCCGCCTCCAGAGTCGCCCGTGAGGCGAAGGACCTCTGCAGCCAGCGCCAGCCCGCGACCGGGGCGTTCACCGCCACTTCCACCGGATAGGTGAGCGTCTGCAGCACGTAACGGGCCCGCTCCAGCACGTCCATGCGCTGGTCGAGGACCATGATGACAATGGAGGCGAGCGCGTAGAGGGTGAAGCGGAATCCCGGGGAGCCCCCGCGACTGTACGGCGATCCGCTCCGGGTGCCGAAACCGGCCACGGCGGCGCGCGGCTACTCGAGCCCGAAGTGGCCGGGGCCCATCTCGTCCATCAGCTCCAAGATCCGCCCGCCGCCCCGAGCGACGCAGGTCAGCGGATCATCGGCGACGACGACCGGCAGGCCCGTCTCCTCGGTGAGCAGTTTGTCGATGTCGCGCAGCAGCGCCCCACCGCCGGTGAGCACGATGCCGCGCTCGGCGACGTCCGCACCGAGCTCCGGCGGAGTCTGCTCGAGGGCCTGCTTGACTGCGCTTACGATGTTCTGCAGCGGCTCCTGCAGCGCCTCGAGGATCTCGTTGCTGTTCAGCGTGAAGGCGCGCGGCACGCCCTCGGAGAGATTGCGGCCTTTCACCGAGAGCTCCCGCACCTGCTGGCCCGGATAGGCCGAGCCGATCTCGATTTTGATGCGCTCGGCGGTCGCCTCGCCGATCAGGATGCCGTAGTTGCGCCGCACGTAGCTCATGATCGCTTCATCGAAGCGGTCCCCGCCGATGCGCGCCGAATTGGCGTAGACGACGCCATTCAAAGACAGCACGGCCACCTCGGAAGTGCCCCCGCCGATGTCGAGCACCATCGAGCCGCGCGCCTCGTGCACCGGCAGTCCGGCGCCGACCGCCGCGGCCATCGGCTCACTCACGATGCCCACGTTGCGGGCCCCTGCGCCTTCGGCCGACTCACGGATGGCGCGCCGCTCGACCTGGGTGGAGCCGAACGGCACACACACCAGCACGCGCGGTGAGGGTTTGAGCATCCGGTTGCCGTGCACTTTGTTGATGAAGTACTGGAGCATCTTCTCCGTATAGGTGAAGTCGGCAATCACCCCGTCCTTCATCGGTCGCACTGCGGTGATGTGCCCCGGGGTGCGCCCGAGCATCCCCTTGGCCTCGGAGCCGACCGCCACGATGATCTTGCCGCCCCGCGACGGCTCGTCCTGCACCGCGACGACCGAGGGCTCGTTGAGCACGATGCCCTTGTCGCGGACGTAAATGAGGGTGTTGGCCGTCCCCAGGTCGATCGACAGATCACTGGAGAAGTAGCCGCGCAAGCGTTTGAGCATGAAGCGTCCGAATACGGATGAGGCGGTGGATGGAGAGCCTCCTAAGAGGCACCTCTACAAAGTGGCGCGTAATCTAGCAACCGATAGCACATTGAGCAAGGCAACATGTATGATTTCGAGCCCAATTCACGCCGCGCCCGAAGCATCCATGGCCCTGACCCGCGAGCAAGTCGAAAACATCGCCCACCTGGCCCGCCTCGAGCTCGAGCCGGCTGCGATCCCGCGCCTGCAGCAGAACCTCTCGAGCATCCTCGATTTCATCGGCGAGCTCGAGCGCGCCGAGACCGCGGGCGTGCCGCCCATGTCCCATCCGCTGCCGGGACTGACCCAGCGGTTGCGTGCCGATGCGGTCACCGAGACCGACGAGCGTGAGCTGTACCAGAAAAATGCCCCGCAGGTGGCCGCCGGGCTGTACCTGGTGCCCAAGGTCATTGAATGAGGCCGCCGAAGCCGTGATGTACCGTCAAACCCTCACTCAGCTCGTGGCCGATCTGCGCGCCCGCAGAGTCTCCAGCGTCGAACTGGTGCGCGCGTTCCTGGCGCGCATCGAGGCGAGCCAGAGCACCCTGAACGCCTTCGTCACGGTGACCGCCGAGCAGGCGCTCAAGCAGGCCGAGGCCGCCGATCGGGCACTCGGGGCCGGCCAGGGCGGGCCGCTCGAGGGGGTGCCGTTCGGGCACAAAGACCTGTTCTGCACCGCCGGGGTGCGCACCACCTGCGGCTCGCGCATGCTCGAGAACTTCATCTCGCCCTACGATGCCACCGTGGTGAGCCGGCTGAAGGCCGCCGGCGTGGTCATGCTCGGCAAGCTCAACATGGACGAGTTCGCCATGGGCTCCTCGAACGAGACCAGCTACTTCGGGCCCGTGCGCAATCCCTGGAATCGCGCACTGGTGCCCGGGGGCTCCTCGGGCGGCTCGGCGGCGGCCGTGGCCGCGCGATTGGTGCCGGCTGCCACGGCGACCGATACCGGGGGCTCGATCCGCCAGCCGGCCGCCTTCTGCGGGGTCACCGGCATCAAGCCGACCTACGGGCGCGTCTCGCGCTACGGCATGATCGCCTTCGCCTCGAGCCTCGATCAGGGCGGGGTCATCGCCGCGAGC
Source organism: Steroidobacteraceae bacterium (assembly GCA_049964755.1). Classification (GTDB taxonomy): domain Bacteria; phylum Pseudomonadota; class Gammaproteobacteria; order Steroidobacterales; family Steroidobacteraceae; genus 13-2-20CM-66-19. The sequence goes on from JBMFWZ010000001.1 coordinate 72,856, forward strand.
GCCGAGGATGCCGCGCGGGTGCTGCGCGAGATGGCGGGATTCGATCCGCGCGACTCGACCAGTGTCGATGCGCCGGTGCCCGATTACCTCGCGCAGCTCGAGCGGCCGCTCTCGGGCTTGAAAATCGGCCTGCTCAAGGAGTTCTTCGACACGGGGCTCGATCCGGCGTACGAGCGCTGCGTGCGCGAGGCGATCGGGGTCTTCGAGCGCCTCGGGGCGAGTGTGCGCGAGATCAGTCTGCCGAACATCCCGCTGTCGGTGCCCGTGTATTACGTGGTGGCCCCGGCGGAGTGCTCCTCGAATCTCGCCCGCTACGACGGGGTGCGCTTCGGGCACCGCTGCGCCGAGCCGCGCGACCTGCAGGACCTGTACAAGCGCTCCCGTTCCGAGGGCTTCGGCGCCGAGGTGCAGCGGCGCATCATGACCGGCACCTACGTGCTCTCGGCGGGCTACTACGACGCGTACTACCTCAAGGCGCAGCGCGTGCGCCGCTTGATCGCCGCGGACTTTGCCCGCGCCTTCGCTGAAGTCGATCTGCTGATGGGCCCGACGACGCCCACGCCCGCGTTCGAGCTTGGCGCCAAGGTGGCCGATCCGATCACCATGTATTTGAACGACATCTACACCATCAGCGCGAACCTGGCCGGGCTGCCGGCGATGTCGGTGCCGTGCGGCTTCGCCGCGGGTCTGCCGGCCGGCCTGCAGATCATCGGGCCGCATTTCGCCGAGGAGCGCCTGCTCAACGCCGCGCACCGCTACCAGCGCGAGACCGATTGGCATCTGCGCATCCCGGAGGCGTACGCATGAGTGCCTGGGAAACGGTCATCGGGCTGGAGATCCACGCCCAGCTCGCCACCCGCTCGAAGATCTTCTCCGGGGCGGCGACCGCCTACGGTGCGGCGCCGAACTCCCAGGCCTGCCTGGTCGACCTGGGCTACCCCGGCGTGCTGCCGGTGCTCAATGCCGAAGCGGTGCGCATGGCGGTGCGGTTCGGGCTCGCCATTGACGCGCGCATCACGCGCCAGTCGGTCTTCGCGCGCAAGAACTACTTCTATCCCGACCTGCCCAAGGGCTACCAGATCAGCCAGTACGAGCTGCCGATCGTGGCCGCCGGCGCGATCGAGATCGTGCTCGAGGACGGGACGGTCAAGCGCATCGGCGTGACGCGCGCGCACCTGGAGGAGGATGCCGGCAAGTCACTGCACGAGGGGCTCGGGGCGCTCACCGGTATCGACCTGAACCGCGCCGGCACCCCGCTCATCGAGATCGTCTCGGAGCCCGAGCTGCGTTCGGCGAAAGAGGCCGTCGCCTACATGAAGAAGGTGCACACCTTGGTGCGCTACCTGGAGATCTGCGACGGCAACCTGCAGGAAGGCTCGTTCCGCTGCGACGCGAACGTGTCGGTGCGGCCGGTGGGCACGGAGCCGTTCGGCACCCGTGCCGAGATCAAGAACATCAACTCGTTCCGCTACGTTGAGAAGGCGATCCAGTACGAGGTGGCGCGCCAGATCGAGCTGATCGAGTCCGGCGGCAAGGTGGTCCAGGAGACGCGCCTGTGGGATCCGGACAAAGGCGAGACCCGCTCGATGCGCTCGAAGGAAGAGGCGAACGACTACCGCTACTTCCCCGATCCGGATCTGCTGCCGGTCGAGATTGACGAGGCCTATATCGAGGCGGTGCGTGCGACGCTGCCGGAGCTGCCGGACGCCAAGGCGGCACGGTTCGTCGCCGAGTACGGGTTGTCGTCCTACGATGCGCTCGTGCTGACCGTCAGCCGCGAGCTGGCCGACTATTACGAGGCGGTGGTGCGCGCCATTCCCGCGCAGCCGAAGCTCGCGGCGAACTGGGTGATGGGCGAGCTGTCCGCGGCGCTGAACAAGGAGGGACTCGAGATCGACTCTGGGCGGCTCAGCGCCGAGCGGCTCGCGGGTCTGCTGGTGCGCATCGCCGATGAGACCATCTCCGGCAAGATCGCCAAAGAGGTCTTCGAGGCGATGTGGGCGAGCGGTGAGAGCGCCGATGCGCTCATCGAGGCGAAGGGCCTGAAGCAGATCACCGACACCGCCGCGATCGAGCAGGCCATCGAGGCAGTCATGGCGAAGAACCCGGCTCAGCTCGCTGAGTTCCGCGCCGGCAAAGACAAGCTGTTTGGCTTCTTCGTCGGTCAGGTCATGAAGGCGACGCAGGGTAAGGCCAACCCTGCGCAGCTGAACGAGCTGCTGAAGAAGAAGCTGCCCGGTTGAGTCGCGCCTGAGAATGCTCCATGCTGCGCGCATGGACGCTGACAAACGTTGTGACGACACGGTGCGCCGCTTCCTCGTCGATGAGCAGCCGGTGCGCGGGCACTGGGTGCGCCTCGAGGAAGCGTGGCGTGCGTTGCGCGCCAACGGCGAGTACCCGCCGGCGGTGCGCGCGTTGCTCGGTGAGGCCGTGGCCGCCTCGGTACTGCTCGCGGCAACACTGAAGTTCCGCGGGCGACTGACGCTGCAAATGCAGGGACACGGGGCCGTCAGTCTGCTCGTTGCGCAATGCACCCACGAGTTCGGTGTGCGGGCCGTGGCGCATTACGACGAGGCGCTCGCGGCCGCGATCGATGCAGAGCGTGCCCCGGGCGAGAGGTTTCGTGCCCTCGTCGGGGAGGGCGGCCGGTTCACGGTCACCATCGAGGCGGACGAGCGCAACCTGCGCTACCAGGGCATCGTGCCGCTCGCCGGGGACTCGCTCGCGCAATCCCTGGAGGCATATTTCAGTGCTTCGGAGCAGCTGCCGACCAGCGTGCAGCTGGCCGCGGACGAAGCGCGCTGCGCAGGGCTGCTGGTGCAGAAGCTTCCGCAGTCCGAGGCGAGCGCCGGCGTCGAGGCGCTCTGGCAGTCGGTGCTGCACGGCATGCAGCACCTTGCGCCCGAGGCGCTGCTCGACACCCATGTCGAGGCGGTGCTCGGCAGCGTGCTGCCCGAGCGCGACGTACGCCTCTTCAACGGGTCGAGCGTCACGTTCGAGTGCCGCTGCGGGGAAGGGCGAGTGACGTCGCTGCTGCGCGCGCTCGGGGCCGATGAGGTGCGCGAAATCCTTGCCGAGGAGGGGGCGGTCACGGTGACGTGCGAGTTCTGCCGCCGCCCCTACCGGTTCGATGCCCAGGCCGTCGAGGCGCTGTTCACGGACAGCGGGGCGGCGGACGTGTCGGCCCTGATTCACTGAATGACCGTGGCCCGCCGATCGGCGGGCGACCCTGTACCGTCCCTGAGCGATTTCAAGAGGTGGACCCGTTGTGCTATCTTGGTATTAAAGATTTGTGCAATTATTGAAGTCCACATGCTTCCTTTCGACGATACGCTGCTCTGGCTGCGCGCGGCGGCCGAGGCAACCCGCCTGCGGTTGCTGGCGTTGTGCGCCGAGCGCGAGTTGAGCGTCTCAGACCTGGCCGAGGTGCTCGGCCAAAGCGAGCCGCGGGTCTCGCGGCATCTGCGCATCCTGACCGAAGCGGGTCTGGTCGAGCGGGTCCGTCAGGGGCAGTGGGTGCATTACCGACTGGCGCACTCGACGCCCGCGGCGAATGTCGTGCGCGGCCTGCTGGGGCAACTCGAGCGCGCCGATCCAGTGCTCGCGCAGGACCGCCAGCGCGTGCGGGCCCCCGGAGTGGCGCCGGGCGCCGCCCCGGCGGTGTCGCGCCTCGGGCGTGAGTTGCGCGCGGTGCTGGAAGCGGAAATGACGCCGCCGCCGGCCTCGGTGCTGCTGATCGGCGTCGAGCATCCGGAACTGCTGGTGAGCTTGGCGGCACATGCGGGGCAATGCACCGCGCTTGCACATTCGCGCCGCGCGGCGCAGGCGGCCCGCGCGACGCTGGCGCGGCTGCAGCGGGCGTGCCGGATCGTTCAGGCCGCCGGCGCCGAGCTGATCAGCACCCAGGACGTGCAGCGCCTCGGCGAGCCGTTCGAGGCGGTGGTGATCGATCATCTGGCGCGGCCGGCCGCGGCGAGCCCGAGGCTGCTCGCCACCGTGCGCGCGGTGCTCGTCCCGGGCGGGCGGCTGTGGCTGTTCGAGCGCTACCCGCCGGCGCTCGCCGAGCGGGTCGTCGAGCATCCCCTCGCGGGGCTGCGCCGACGATTGACCGAGGCGCACCTGGAGTGTCGGCGCATCCGGCCGATCGAGGCAGACGGCCAGCACGTGCTCGGCGCCTCCGCCATCGCCGCACATCCGCTGAGCCGTGTCGGCTGAGCGGGATCGGCACACGAGGTGGCGCGGCGCCACACAGGACAGAGGTAAGAGGCTGTGATCAACGTATCGTTTGAATTCTTTCCGCCGGCCGATGCCGCCATGGAAGCGACCCTGTGGCGTTCGGTCGAGCGTCTGGCGCCGCTGAAGCCTCACTTCGTCTCGGTGACCTATGGCGCAGACGGCTCGACGCGCGCGCGCACCCACCAGGTGGTCAGTCGCATCCAGCGCGAGACACCGCTCACCGGGGCGCCGCACCTGACCTGCGTCGGGGCGAGCCGCGGCGAGGTGCTCGACATCGCACGCCAGTACTGGGCCCAGGGCATCAGTCACATCGTCGCGCTGCGCGGGGATCCGCCCCAGGGCAGCGAGCGCTACGTGCCGCACCCGGACGGCTTTGCCTACGCGGCCGATCTGGTCGCCGGTCTGCGTAGCGTGGCGGACTTCGACATCTCGGTGGCGGCCTATCCCGAGACGCATCCCGAGGCCTCCTCGGCGGACTTCGACCTGGACAATCTCAAGCGCAAGCTCGATGCGGGTGCCTCGCGTGCCATCACGCAGTTTTTCTTCGACCCGCAGCACTTTCTGCGCTTCCGCGATCGCTGCGCGGCCGCCGGCATCCACGCGCCCATCGTCCCGGGCATCCTGCCGATCACTCGCTTCGCGCAGGTGCGCCGTTTCGCCGAGCGCTGCGGGGCGCAAATCCCCGAGTGGCTCGCCGAGCGTTTCGCCGGTCTGGAGGATGATCCGGACACGCGTCGGCTGATCGCCGCGAGCGTGGCGATCGAGCAGGTCAAGCTGCTCGAGCGCCACGGGGTGTGCGATTTTCACTTCTACACCCTCAATCGCGCCGAACTGACCTACGCGATCTGCCACACGCTCGGGTTGCGTCCCGCCGCTGCCGGTGGCGCCCCGGTCTCAGGAGAGTCGACATGACCGTTTGCACGCACGCCGAGTGCACCGCCGCACCGCACCCGTCCGCGAACGAGCCAGCCGCGAGCGTGCCGGCCACGCCGTTCGTGATCGAGCCGCCCGATGAGGCCGCGCGCACCGAGCGCATCGGCAGCCTGCGCCGCCTGCTCGCCGAGCGCGTCGTGCTGCTCGATGGAGCCATGGGCACCATGGTGCAGCGTCATCGGCTCGATGAGGCGGCCTTTCGCGCCCAGCGTTTCGCGGACCATGGGCGCGACCTGAAGGGCAACAACGACATCCTCACGCTCACGCAGCCGCAGATCATCGCCGGGGTGCATCGCGCCTACCTGGAGGCCGGCGCGGACATCATCGAGACCAACACGTTTAACTCCAACGCGGTCTCGCAGGCCGACTACGGCACCGAGGCCCTCGTGGCGGAGCTGAACTATCGCGCGGCGCGTCTGGCGCGCACGGTCGCCGATGAGTTTACGGCCGCCCATGGGCGCCCGGTGTTCGTCGCTGGCGCGTTCGGACCCACCAGCCGCATGACTTCGCTCTCCCCGGACGTCAACGACCCGGGCTTTCGCAGCGTCTCGTTCGATGATCTGGTGGCAACCTACCGGGACTCGGCGCGCGCGCTGCTCGCCGGTGGCGTCGATCTGCTGCTGATCGAAACCGTCATCGACACGCTCAACGCCAAGGCGGCGATCTACGCGGTGCTCGAATTGTTCGAGCAGAGCGGCCTCGAGGTACCGATCATCGTTTCTGGGACGATCACGGACGCCTCCGGACGCATCCTCTCGGGACAGACCGCCGAGGCCTTCTGGAACTCGATCCGCCACGCCCGGCCGCTGGCGGTCGGCTTCAACTGCGCCCTCGGCGGGCGCCAGCTGCGTCCCTACATCGATGAACTCGGCCGGCTGAGCGACACGCACATCTGTGCCTACCCCAATGCGGGACTGCCGAACGCGTTCGGTGAGTACGACGAGCAGGCCGCCGAGACCGCCGAGATCATCGGGGAATTCGCCTCGGCGGGCCTGATCAACATCGTCGGGGGCTGCTGCGGCACGACACCCGAGCATATCCGCATGATCCGCGCGGCGGTGAGCAAACACCGTCCCCGGGCGCTGCCTGAGGTTGCGGTCAAGTGCCGCCTCGCCGGACTCGAGCCGCTCAACATCGATGACCAATCGCTGTTCGTCAACGTCGGGGAGCGCACCAACGTCACCGGCTCGGCGCGCTTTCGCAAACTGATCGAAGCTGGCGATTACTCCGCGGCGCTCGAGGTCGCCCGCCAGCAGGTCGCCAGCGGCGCGCAGGTGATCGACATCAACATGGATGAGGGGATGCTCGATTCCGAGGCGGCGATGGTGCGCTTCCTGAACCTGGTGGCCGCCGAGCCGGATATCGCCCGGGTGCCGGTCATGCTCGATTCGTCCAAGTGGACGGTGCTCGAGGCGGGCCTGAAGTGCCTGCAGGGCAAAGGCATCGTCAACTCCATCAGCCTGAAGGAGGGTGAGGAGGCGTTTCTCGCGCACGCGCGCACCGTGCGTCGCTACGGCGCGGCGGTTGTGGTGATGGCCTTCGACGAGCAGGGGCAGGCCGACACGGTCGATCGCCGCGTCGCGATCTGCGCGCGTGCCTATCGGCTGCTCACCGAGCAGGTCGGATTCCCGGCTGAGGACATCATTTTCGATCCGAACATCTTCGCCGTGGCCACCGGTATCGAGGAGCACAACGGCTACGCAGTCGCCTTCATCGAGGCGACCGGCCGCATCAAGGCCGAGCTGCCGCACGCCCTGGTGAGCGGCGGGGTGAGCAACGTCAGCTTCTCGTTCCGCGGCAACGACGCGGTGCGCGAGGCGATGCACGCGGTGTTCCTGTATCACGCCATCCAGGCGGGTATGGATATGGGCATCGTCAATGCCGGGCAGCTGGCGATCTACGAGCAAATCCCCGCCGAGCTGCGCGAGGCGGTCGAGGACGTGATCCTCAATCGGCGCGAGGACGCCACCGAGCGGCTGCTCACGCTCGCCGAGCGCTTCAAGGCCGGCGGCGGCGTGAAGCGCAAGGATGACCTCGAGTGGCGCTCACTGCCGGTGGCCCAGCGACTCGAGCACGCGCTGGTCAAAGGCATCGATGATTTCATCGTCGAGGACACCGAGGCGGCGCGCCTCGCCTTCCCGCATCCGCTGCAGGTCATCGAAGGGCCGTTGATGGACGGGATGAACATCGTCGGGGACCTGTTCGGCGCCGGCAAGATGTTCCTCCCGCAAGTGGTCAAGAGTGCGCGCGTCATGAAGCGCGCGGTGGCCCATCTCGTGCCCTACATCGAGCAGAGCAAGGCGGCCGGTGCGCGCCGCTCGAACGGCAGAGTCGTGATGGCGACCGTCAAGGGCGATGTGCACGACATCGGCAAGAACATCGTCGGAGTCGTGCTGCAGTGCAACAACTTCGAGGTGATCGACCTCGGAGTCATGGTGCCGTGTGAGCGCATCCTCGAGACCGCGCGACGCGAGAACGCCGATTTCATCGGGCTCTCGGGGTTGATCACCCCCTCGCTCGATGAGATGGTGCACGTGGCGCGCGAGATGCAGCGCCAAGAGTTCACCGTGCCGCTGCTGATCGGCGGGGCGACGACGTCCCCGGCGCACACTTCGGTCAAGATCGCCCCGCAGTATCGCTCGGCGGTGATCTACGTGAAGGATGCCTCGCGCTCGGTGAGTATCTGCCAGACGCTGAGCAATCCCGACTCGCGCGCTGCATTCATCGAGAAGGTCGACGCCGAGCACGAGCGGCGCCGCGAGCAGCATGCCGGGCGCAAAGTGAAGGCCCCGGCGCTGAAGCTCCCCGAGGCGCGCGCCAACCGCCGGCGCATCGACTGGGCGAGCTACACGGCTCCCGTGCCGCGCATGCCGGGGGTGCGTCGCTTCGCCGACTATCCGCTCGCCGAGCTGCTTGCCTACATCGACTGGATGCCGTTTTTCAACGCTTGGGAGTTCTCCGGCAAGTTCCCCGACCTGCTCACCGATCCGACGGTTGGGGAGGCGGCGAGCAACCTGTATGCCGATGCGCGAGGCATGCTCGATCGGGTCGTGAGCGAGCGGTGGTTGAAGTGTCAGGCGGTGATCGGGTTGTTCCCGGCCAACGCACTCGGCGATGACGTCGAGCTCTACGCCGATGAGCAGCGCGGCAAACCGCTCGTGACGCTCTCGTTCCTTCGTCAGCAGAAGGACAAGCCGCCTGGTCAGCCGCACGAGTCCCTCGCTGATTACATCGCCCCGAAATCCAGCGGCGTGCGTGACTATCTCGGCGCATTTGCGCTCACTGCGGGGCTTGGCATCGAGCCGCACCTCGAGCGCTTCGAGCGCGAGCACGACGATTACTCGGCGATCATCCTCAAGGCGCTGGCCGACCGGCTGGCCGAGGCCGCCGCCGAGCACTTCCACGAGCGGGTGCGCCGCGAGCTGTGGGGCTATGCCGGGGCCGAGGAGCTGACCCACGAGCAGCTGATCGGCGAGCATTACCGCGGGATCCGGCCCGCGCCGGGCTATCCGGCCTGCCCGGATCACACCGAGAAGGGCAAGCTCTGGGAGCTCCTTGACGTCGAGCGTGCCACGGGCATTCAACTCACCGAGAGCTTCGCGATGACCCCGACTGCCGCGGTGAGCGGCTGGTATTTCGCGCACCCCGAAGCGCACTACTTCGCGCTCGGTAAGATCGATCGCGACCAGGTCGAGGACTACGCGCAGCGCAAAGGTCTCACGCCCGAACAGGCCGAACGCTGGCTCGCACCGAACCTCGGCTACAGCGGCTGAGCCACGGCGGCTCAGCCGGGCGTGCCGCTCTGGCGCAGCTCGAGGTCGCTGAAGGTGTTCAGCACGATGGCGGTGAAGAAAATCCCGCCCATCGCGAGCAGCGCCAGCATGACGGCCGCGATCAGCGCGCGGGCGGCCGGCTGATGGGTCGCGTCCGGCAAGATCAGCGCGGCCATGACCTCGGCGAAGAACAACACGGTGATGATGATTGAGGCGGCAATGGCGTAGAGCGCGAGGGTGCGCCACCAGTTGCCGCGCACCAGACGCACACTGTACCCGAGGCTCTGCAGTACGCTCTTGTGGGTGAGCATGCGCGCCGGCAGAGCGAGGGAGAGCGCGACCAGCGCGTAGATCGAGGCGAGCAGCATCACGCCGAACAGCGCCGAGCGATACGGTTCAATCAGCGAGAGCGGCCAGCTGAGCAGTGCGAGAATCAGCAAGTTGCCGAGCAGGATGATGGCCACGATGGCCGGGGTCTGCTTGAGCGCCTCGAGCAGGTCGGCAGGTCCCGCCGCGCGCCCGGCGGCCACGGTCGCCTGGCGCAGCAGCGTCGCCATCCAGAGGATGCAGAAGAGCAGATACCCGACCGTGTACAGCGTGATCCACACCGGATCGCTCATTTGCGCGGCGGAGGGAATGAGCGGAGGCATCCGCCCGCGCGACAGTTCGTACAGCGTCGGCAGCTGAAGCAGTAAGATGGCCAACGAGCCGTACGGCATGCACTTCGGCAGCGTGGCGCGGAAGATCTTCAGGCTCGAGTCGAGCAGTTCCGCGAGCGTACGCGGGCGCGTGGGGGGATAAAGTGTAATGGCCATCCGCCAATCATAACTGTGCCATGACACGAACCGCCATTGAGCCGAGCCCCCCCACGCTCGCTGCGCTGCTCGTCGCGGCCCGCCGGCGTCTCGCCGAAGCGCTGTGCGCCGATGCGAACGGTACCCCGCAACTCGATGCTGAGCTGCTGCTCGCCGAGGTGCTCGGCCGGTCGCGAGCCTACCTCGCCGCACACCCCGAGGCGCTGCCCGACGCCGATGCGCAGAGGCGGTTCCAGGATCTGATCGAGCGGCGCGCAGCCGGCGAGCCGGTGGCCTACCTGCTCGGCCGCAAAGGGTTCTGGACGTTCGAGCTCGAGGTGAGCCCGGCGGTCCTCGTCCCGCGGCCCGAAACTGAGCTGCTGATCGAGCGCGTCCTGGCGCTGCGGCCCGCCGCGCACGGCCGGGTCGCGGATCTCGGCACCGGCTCCGGGGCGATCGCCATCGCGCTCGCGCTCGAGCGGCCCGGGTGGACGGTGGTGGCGAGTGACCTGTCACCCGAGGCGCTCACGCTCGCTCGGCGCAACGCCGCGCGGCTCGCACCGGGGCGAATCGAGCTGCACGCGGGCAGCTGGTGTGCGGCATTGCCCGCAGGAGCGTTCGACCTGCTGGTAAGCAATCCCCCGTACATCGCGGCGGCGGACCCTGCGTTCGGCGCGCTGCGCTGCGAGCCGGCGTTGGCGCTGGTGAGCGGGCCGGACGGGCTCGGGGCGCTGCGCCAGATCATCGCCGCGGCCCCTGCCCATCTCACCCCCGGCGGCTGGCTGCTGCTCGAGCACGGTGCGGCGCAGGGTGAAGCGGTCGCGGACGAGCTTGCGGCGCGGGGCTTTGTTACAGTGCGCACCCACCGCGATCTGGCGGGGCGCGAGCGCATGACGGAGGGCCAATGGCCGGCAATTCGCTGATTCGATTCGAGACGTCGCACGGGGACTTCACGGTGGAGCTGTACGCTGAGGAGGCGCCGGAGTCCGTGGCGAACTTCCTCGCCTACGTCGATGCGGAGTTCTTCGACGGGACGATCTTCCACCGCATCGTGCCGGGCTTCGTCATCCAGGGCGGTGGACTCGATGCGGATTTCGCCAACCGGCAGACGCGCGAGCCGATCCGCAACGAGGCGAAGAATGGTCTGAAGAACTTGCGCGGCACGCTCTCGATGGCCCGCACCAGCGCCATCGACAGCGCCACCTCGCAGTTCTTCGTCAACCTCGCCGACAATGCGTTTCTCGATCACAGCGCGCGGGACTTCGGCTACGCCGTGTTTGGCCGTGTGACCGACGGAATGGCCGTGATCGATGCGATCGCCAAAGTGCCGACCGGGCGGCGCAAGGGTTACCAGGACGCGCCGCTCGAGGACGTCCTGATCAAGTCGGCGCGGCGCCTCGGCGCCTGAGCGCGCGCCCCGCTCGGCGCCGCAGGGCGCCGAGCGGGGCCAGGGGGGGGATCTGCGGCATGCGTCAGCAGGGGTTCGGGCCGTGGTTGCGGCGGGCGGTGCTGAAGGCACTGCTCGCCTGGCTCGCCCTCACCGTACTGCCGGTGCTGGCGCTGCGCTGGGTGCATCCGATCACCAGTGCCTTCATGATCGAGGCGAAGTGGCGGGCGTTGCATGCCGGGCAGCGGCACTACCGCACCGACTATCGCTGGGTGGCTTACCGGCAGATCTCCCCCGAGGTGGGACTCGCTGCGGTGGCCTCGGAAGACCAGACCTTTCCGTACAACCACGGCTTCGATTTCCAGGAAATCGACGACGCCATCCACACCGCCGAGCGCGGCGGGCGGTTGCGCGGGGCGAGCACCATCACGCAGCAGGTGGCCAAGAACCTGTTCCTCTGGGGCGGGCGCAGCTGGGTGCGCAAGGGAATCGAGGCGTACCTGACGGTGCTCATCGATGCGCTCTGGCCGAAACAGCGTGTGCTTCAGATGTACCTGAACATCGCTCAGTTCGGTCACGGCATCTTCGGCGTCGAGGCCGCCTCCGAGCGCTTCTTCCACGAGCCGGCGGCGCATCTGACCCGCGACCAGGCCGCGCTGCTCGCCGCCGTGCTGCCCGACCCGGTGCACTGGCACGTGGCATATCCCTCGCCGTTCGTCCGCTGGCGCCAACAGTGGCTGCTGCATCAGATGAGCGATCTGGGCGGCCCGGCCTACCTGCATTCACACGGGCCACCGCACGGGGTGCGCTGAGCGCGCCGCGAGCTCATCAGGACTCCATCTCGGCGAGCAGTTCCGCCTGGTACTCGTGCGCGAGCGCATCGAGCAGCTCCTCGAGCTCCCCGTTCATGATCTGGGCGAGCTTGTAGAGCGTCAGGTTGATGCGGTGGTCCGTGACTCTGCCCTGCGGGAAGTTATACGTGCGGATCCGCTCGGAGCGATCGCCACTGCCGACCTGCAGGCGGCGCGAGTGCGCCTGGGCGCTCGCCTGCTTCTGCTGCTCGGCGGCGAGCAGCCGAGCGCGTAGCAGCGCCATCGCGCGCGCGCGGTTCTTGTGCTGCGAGCGCTCGTCCTGACATTCGACGACGATGCCGCTTGGCAGATGCGTGATGCGCACCGCCGAGTCGGTCTTGTTCACGTGCTGACCGCCGGCCCCGGAGGAGCGGTACGTGTCGATGCGCAGATCCGCCGGATTGATCTCGATGGCGGAGATCTCATCGAGTTCGGGCAGGATCGCGACCGTGCACGCCGAGGTGTGGATGCGGCCCTGGGCCTCGGTCGCCGGCACCCGCTGCACGCGGTGGGTGCCGGATTCGAACTTCAGCCGCGAGAATGCGCCACGCCCGACGATGCGGCTGATGATCTCCTTGTAGCCGCCGTGCTCCCCGGTGCTCTCGCTCAGCACCTCGACCGTGAAGCCTTTGGACTCCGCGTAGCGCGCATACATGCGAAACAGATCCCCGGCAAACAGCGCCGCCTCGTCCCCGCCGGTGCCGGCGCGCACTTCGAGGAAGATGTTCTTCTCATCGCGCGGGTCCTGCGGCAGCAGCAGCGCATTGAGGTCCGCCTCGGCGCCGCTCAGCGCCGCAGCGGCGCGGCGCTGCTCCTCCTCGCCGAGCCCGCGCATGCCGGGGTCGGCATCGGCGAGCATATCGCGCGCGGCGGCGAGGTCGCGCTCGAGGGCACGATAGGCGAGCAACTGGGCGGCGAGCGGTTGCAGCCGGGCATACTCGACCGAGAGCTCCCGAAACTGCGCCGAGCCGCCGTCGAGGTCGGGTGAGGCCAGCAGCCGGCCCACCTCCTCGAACCGGTCGGAGAGCTTCTCGAGCCGCTGGCGGATGGAGTCCTTCATAATCCTGGATCGAACGGGGCGCGGCATTCTCCGGGATCATCGCCGCCGCGACAAGGCATCGTGCCGACAGCCGGCCGGGCCGCCTGAGCTATAGTGCCGTCCCATGTCACCAGAAGTCTCCCCCCGCGCCCGGCCGGCGCGCACGCTGGCGGCCCTCGGCGCACTCCTTGCCCTGGCGCTGAGTGCCTGTCAGACCGTGCCGGTGCCGCCGGCGCCCATCACCGCCTGGCATGTCAGGCGGCCACTGCTGCAGGCGCAGCAGCGCTTCACGCTCGACGGGCGCGTCGCGGTCGCGGTCGGCACGCAGGGCTTCGATGCTGATCTGCGCTGGGTGCAGCGCGGCGCGGACACGCGCGTCGTCCTCAGTGGCCCGTTCGGTGCCGGCGCGACGCAGGTGAGCGATCGCGCCGGCGAGCTCGGCGTGATTACCTCGCACGGCCGGCATCTCGGCAACACCGCAGCGCGCGCCGCGCTCGAGCGGGAACTTGGATTCGATCCGCCGCTGCGCACGCTGCGCTACTGGATCCTCGGTGTGCCCGATCCGTCGAAGCCCGCCCGGATCACGCTTGATGCGACACAGCGCCTGGCGCACCTGCAGCAGGCCGGCTGGTCCGTCGATTACCTGGCCTACAACTCGGTCGGCGCCGAGTGGTTGCCGCGGTTGCTGACAGTGCGCCGTGGAGCGGTGCGCCTGCGCATGGTGGTGGACGCATGGCATCTGCAATGAGCGCGGGCGAGACGCTCTGGCCGGCGCCGGCGAAGCTGAATCTCTTCCTGCACGTGACCGGCCGGCGAGCGGACGGATACCACGAGCTGCAGACACTGTTCCAAATCGTGGATCTGTGCGACACCCTCGCCATCGAGGTGCGCGAGGACGGGCGCATCGAGCGGCTCGGGGGGCTTGCGGACGTCCCAGCCGAGCAGGACCTGACGGTGCGGGCCGCGCGGGCGCTGCAGGCGGCCACCGAGACGCGGCTCGGGGCCTCGCTGCGGGTCATCAAGCGCATCCCGGTCGGGGGCGGACTCGGCGGGGGTAGTAGCGATGCGGCCACGACACTGCTGGCGCTGAACCACCTGTGGGGCTGCGGGCTGTCCCGGGATGCTCTGGCCGCGCTGGGGCTACCGCTCGGCGCGGATGTGCCTGTATTCATTAGAGGTTTTTCGGCCTGGGCGGAAGGCGTCGGGGAGCGGCTCGAACCGGTGACATTGCCGGAGCGCTGGTACGTCATCGTCCGCCCGGGGGTCAGCGTGCCGACTCGGGAGGTGTTCCAGAGCCCTGAATTGACACGAAATTCACCCATCATCACAATACGCGCCTTCTTCGAGTCCGGCGGACGCAACGACTGCGAGCCGGTGGTGCGGGCGCACTGGCCAGAAGTGGCCGAGGCGCTCGACTGGCTGGGGCGATCTGCGCCGGCGCGCCTCACCGGAACCGGTTCGTGCATTTTCGCGTCCGTGGCCAGTCCCAGCGAGGCCGAGCGGATCGCGGCACGTGTTCCGGACACGTGGCGCAGCTTCGTGGCACGGGGCCTGAACGTGTCCCCGCTGCACGCGCTTCTGAGCTAGGCGCGTCCGCGCGGCGTGCGGCCGGTGCAGTGGAAGTCTTTTGCAGTGCTGGGGTGTCGCCAAGTGGTAAGGCAGCGGGTTTTGATCCCGCCATTCGGAGGTTCGAATCCTTCCACCCCAGCCAACTCCTCAATCGAGGCGCTGTTTGCGGGCGGCGCCGTGGTGTTTGGCTGAAGTGACGTACTCATGAGCACGAGCGATGTTTTGGCCCTGTTTGCCGGCAACGCCAACCCGGGTCTGGCGACCGAGATCGCACGCCATCTGCAGACGCGGCTTGGCCGGGCCTATGTCGGGCGCTTCAGCGACGGGGAAATCAACGTCGAGCTGATGGAGAACGTGCGCGGGCGCGACGTGTTCATCGTGCAGCCGACCTGCCCGCCGACCAACGACAATCTGATGGAACTGCTGGTCATGGTCGATGCGTGTCGGCGCGCCTCGGCGGCCCGTATTACCGCGGTAGTGCCGTACTTCGGCTACTCACGCCAGGATCGTCGGCCGCGTGCGACGCGCTCGGCGATCACCGCACGACTGGTCGCCAACATGATGTCGATCGCAGGGGTCAACCGACTGCTTACCATCGACTTGCACGCCGATCAGATTCAGGGATTCTTCGACATCCCGGTCGATAACGTGTATGCCTCGCCGGTGCTCCTCGGGGATGCCTGGAAGCAGGCATACCACAACATCGTGATCGTCTCGCCCGACGTGGGCGGTGTGGTGCGCGCCCGGGCATTCGCCAAGCGGCTCGACGATGCGGATCTGGCCATCATCGACAAGCGCCGGCCGCGGCCGAACGAATCGAAGGTGATGAACATCATCGGGGACATTCGCGGCAAAGTTTGCGTGCTGGTCGATGACATGATCGATACTGCCGGCACGCTCTGCCATGCGGCCAAGGCACTGAAGGATGAAGGGGCGGTCAAAGTGGTCGCCTACATCACGCACGCGATTCTCTCCGGCGAGGCGATCAATCGCCTCTCGGACTCCGTGCTCGATGAGCTCGTCGTGACCGACACGATCCCGCTCAGCGAGGCGGCGCGTGCCTGTAAGCGCATCCGGCAGTTGTCGGTCTCGGCGCTGCTCGCCGAGTCGATCCGACGCATCCGCGACGAGGAGTCGGTCAGTTCGCTGTACGTCGACTGAGCCGCGCCGGCGGGCGGCTTGAGATTTTCAAAGGTGTGTCGCGGCCTGGTCGCGGGTCATGGCACGGTGTCATCGTAGAATCGGAGAATATCATGCGAATTTCATTCACTTTCAGCGCGGACGCGCGCGGGACGCAAGGCAAAGGTGCGAGCCGCCGCCTGCGTCGCGCCGGTAAAGTCCCCGCGATTCTCTACGGCGGTAAGGCCGAGCCAGAGACGCTCGCACTCGAGCACCACAAGCTGCTCGTCGTCATCGAAGATGAGCGCTTCTACTCCTCCATCGTCCAGCTCGAGGTCGATGGCCGCACCCAGGCGGCGATCGTCAAGGATCTGCAGATGCACCCGGCGAAGAACCAAGTGGTGCACTTGGATCTGCAGCGCGTGACTGAGGACGAGCCGATCCGTCTGCACCTGCCGATTCACTTCAAGGGCGAGGCTGCCAGCCCGGGCGTGAAGACCCAAGGTGGCGTCGTGTCGCACATGATGACCGACGTTGAAATCGTTTGTCTGCCGAAGGATCTGCCGGAGTACCTGGAGCTCGACCTGTCGGAGATGAGCATCAACGACACGAAGTTCCTCGCCGACATCCCGCTGCCTCCGGGTGTGACGATTCCGCATCTGGCGCACCGCAACGCGGCGGTGGTGTCGATTCACAGCCCGCGCGTCGCGGAGCCTGAACCGACTGCCGAGGCGCCGGCTGCCCCGGCGGAAGGTGCGGCACCGGCCGCAGCTGCGCCGGCGGCCGAGGCCGGCAAGGGCGAGCAGAAGAAGTAAGCCCCGAGCAGGGCGCAGCGGCGCATGTCAGGTCTGCCGCTCAGGCTGGTGGTGGGGCTCGGGAATCCGGGCCCCACCTACGCCCGTACTCGGCACAACGCCGGGTTCGAGTTCATCGACGAACTGGCTCGGCGCACGGGCTCGAGCCTGCGCGCCGAGCCTCGCCATCAGGGTGAACTCGGGCGGGCCCGAATCGGCGCGCACGAGGTGTGGCTGCTCAAGCCCATGACCTTCATGAATTTGAGCGGGGCGGCCGTGCAGAGTGTGGCCGCCTTTTACAAGATCCCGCTCGAAGCGGTGCTTGTGGCGCATGATGAACTCGACTTCCCGCCCGGGGTGGTGCGCCTGAAGCAAGGCGGTGGCGCCGGTGGCCACAACGGGCTGCGGGACATCATGGCGCGCCTCGGTGCTTCATTCTGGCGATTGCGCATTGGCATCGGTCACCCCGGCGCGCGCGATGCGGTGCTGAACTACGTGCTCGGCAGGCCTGCCGCGGCCGATGCCGAGGCTATCGGTGCGGCGCTGCGAGATGCGGCCGATGCACTGCCAGTGATGCTGGAGGAGGGCGTGCAGAAAGCGATGAACCAACTGCATTCGCGTCCCGAAGCCACATCACTTGATCGCCCGGCGTAAGTCCGGGTTCGAAGGAGTTTCATACATGTCTATCCGCTGCGGCATCGTGGGGCTGCCGAATGTCGGCAAGTCGACCCTATTCAATGCGCTGACGCAGGCGCAGAACGCGGCGGCGGCCAATTATCCGTTCTGCACCATCGATCCGAACGTTGGCATGGTGCCGGTGCCGGACGTGCGCCTGGATGCACTGGCCGAAATCGTTCATCCCGAGCGCATCATTCCCGCCACCGTTGAATTCGTGGACATCGCGGGCCTCGTGGCCGGCGCGTCCAAGGGCGAGGGGCTCGGTAATCAATTTCTCTCGCATATCCGCGAGGTCGATGCGATCGCGCATGTGGTTCGCTGCTTCGAGAGCGCGGATATCGTGCACGTCGCAGGCAAGGTCGATCCGCTGAACGACATCGAGGTGATCGACACCGAGCTGGCGCTGGCGGATCTCTCCACCGTGGAGAAGGGGCTGGAACGTGCCGCAAAGGCCGCCAAGAGCGGTGACAAGGAGGCGCTGAAAAAAAAGCAGCTCCTGGAGCGAGTCAAGGCGCATCTCGATCAAGTCAAGCCGGTTCGGGCGATGAGCCTGTCGGCGGAGGACGCGCGCGACCTGCGTGAGCTGCAGCTCATCACCGCCAAGCCCGTCATGTATGTCGCGAATGTCGCCGAAGGTGGGTTCAAGGCAAATGCGATGCTGGAGTCGGTCGAGCAGCGTGCGGCCGCCGAGGGGGCCGTCACGGTCGCAGTCTGTGCGGCCATCGAGGCGGAAATCGCGCTGCTGGATGCCGCGGACCGCGCGGGCTTTTTGGCCGAACTCGGCCTCGAGGAGCCGGGTCTCGATCGGGTGATCCGGGCCGGTTACCGCTTGCTCGGGCTGCAGACCTATTTCACGGCTGGGGAGAAGGAAGTGCGCGCCTGGACCGTGCACGTCGGTGCCACCGCGCCGCAGGCCGCCGGCGTGATCCATACCGATTTCGAGCACGGGTTCATCAGAGCCGAGGTGATCGGCTATGCGGACTACATCGCTTGCCGGGGCGAGGCGGGGGCCCGGGAGGCGGGCAAACTTCGCCTGGAAGGCAAGGAATATGTGATGCATGAGGGGGACGTGGTCCACTTCCGCTTCAACGTCTAGGCGGTTGACACTCCCGGCGTCCCCCGCCGACAATGCGCGCCCCCCTCGGGGAGGCGGCCCGCTGACTCGCGCGGGGGGCTCAGAATTCGTGGAAAGGTAGCTCAGCTGGTTAGAGCACGGCACTCATAATGCCGGGGTCGAGGGTTCGAGTCCCTCCCTTTCCACCAACATTTTCAGCCACTTGCAAGCGTCCTGCTGACCGCACGATCGAGAGTGCGGGAGATTTGCGGGAGGCGAGATCACAGACGCTTTCCGCGCACGCAATCAGGTTGCTGATGTCGGCCGCGGAGTAGTGCGTCGTGATGTGCGCCGCCTTGTGTCCGAGCAGAGCCTGGCGATCCTCGAACGACACGCCTGCCGCGCGGAGCCGATATCCGAGTGTGTGCTTGAGGTCGTGCACCCGGATGGACCGAAATCCCGCCGGGCACGGTAACCCCAATTCACGGGGGTATCGCACCGACGCGCGCCTGCGTGCCGCTTTCCAGCCCGAGTTGTTCATCCGGCGCTGGGGGTGCCGCGAGCCGTCGCTCTCCTCCGTCGTGAACACGAATTCCTCGTGCTCGCCGCGATAGCCCTCGATCACGGATTGGGCAATACGGTTCAAGACCACGAACCGCTCAAGACCGTTCTTCACGTGATCCCGAGGGATGATGAAGACGGAAGTGTCGAGTTCGGGAACCCGGACCTCCCAGCTCCACCGCAAGCCGCAGACCTCGTGTTCCCGCGTGCCGGTATTGACCTTGAACAGGGCCATCCTGGCCAGATGCGCCGTCAGCTCCGAGAACAACAGCCGCTGCTCCTCCATTGAAAGAGGATAAGGCGTGCGTTTGTCTGGATGGCGTTGCATCTGTATCAAGGGCGCCGTGTCCAACCAGGGCCGATCCTCCTCATCCCGCCACAAGCGTGCACACAGGTTCAGAATCCGCCGCACGACCGCCAGGTCGCGGTTGACCGTGCCCGGACTCTTTCCCGCGTTCAGCTTGTCTCGAATGTAGGCCTGCAGGGTGCCGAAGTGCACCTGTTGGAGCGTCAGAGTGCCGATATACGGATCCAACGTCGCCAGTGACCTGGCATCCCGTTCGAGACTTCGCTTGTGCGGGTGTTCCTCCAGATACCGCGTCGCCGCTTCTTGGAACGTCCGTGTCTTGCGAACTCCGAAGAACCTGCTGGCCCGAACCTCCTTGAGCCGTCGCGACAGAATCCCTACCGCCTCCCTGAGATCGCCTGTGCCAGTGCTTTCGCAAATGCGAGTTCCGTAGATGTCTTTGTCGATGTGCCAGACCTCGCCCCGCAGGGTGAGGCCGGGCGGTTTTTGCAGTCCCATGACGTTCTCCTTTCGGATTGAGCCGCGGGACGCCCGTTGCGCCGCTTATGGTCGTCGGCCCATGCATCGAGGTCAAGGCGGTCGAAGGCGATGCCCTGCGTTCCCACAGGGATGGCCACCACGCGCGGACGCACATCGCAGTTGAATCGGTTCTTATCCATGCCGAGATACGCCGGCGCATCGCGCAGCCGGATGAAGCGGGGAACGACACTGCAGGGCGATGCGCCAGCTATACAGGCATCCGGGCTGCCCCGTGCTGTATGGCGCCGATATTTCCTAGCGGTGCGCGCGCTATCACGTGAATCTGGTGACGACATCAGTGGCCGACAGCCTTTGGCTCCGGCCGTTCAGAGACGCGTTGTCACTCAGGCGCGATGTTTACATGGAAATACAAGGGAAGGGAGGGTCGGTTTCGCCGAATATTCGGCGATACTCAGCCGGCTGAGAGCAGGCAGTTCACGTCAAATGAACGCACCAGTATTCGGGCGCGCTAGACGATGTGCCGGTCGAGACTGAATTGACGCATCTGCGGCTCAATTTCTAATTCCCGAATTCTGTAGGGAACCTCTATCAATTGGTCGTCAAGGGTTTCATGAGGACTGAAAATGAGGGAAATTAGCGGTCGAATCTATAGACCAGGCAATTCACCGTGGAATTTGCCGTTTCTCTGACTCTGCGGAGGCTTTCCGTCGCCTCCACTGTGCCGTTGCCCATCAAGCAGGCACACCGATCCCGTCAATCGGAATCTTCCGCAACCGGATCAGCACCTCGAGACGTTTGAGGTTGTAGCTCAGCGCCTTCATCGTTGACCAGACCCGCATCCGCTCGATCCCGATGGTGCGCACCGTCATGCCACCCATCTGCGTCATCGCGGCAAACACGTGCTCCACCCGCACGCGCACCCGGGACTTGCTCCGATTGTCCCGCTGCTGTGCTGGGGTGAGTGGCCGA
>JBMFWZ010000002.1:0-78930 GCA_049964755.1 Steroidobacteraceae bacterium
CCCACGCGCGGCCTGCGCCGCAACTGCCGTACCGCGTTTGGCGCGGCCACCGATGAGGAAAATCGCGCTCGAATGTAGTGCTGCGTTCTTAAAGGAATTTACCGTACCGCCGGGACGCTCGAACCGGCATAAACGACACGGCCGGGGCGGAACTGACGTTCCGCCCCGGCCGCTGAGTGCGCCAAAAAGCGAGGGCCGCGGTCGCGGCTCCTCGCCTCAGCCGTTCGCCGCCGCCTTCGCCTGATTCGCCGCGGCGATCACCTCGTCCGCCACATTCTTCGGCACCGGTTCGTAGTGCGAGAATTCCATCGTGTACGAGGCGCGACCACTGGTCATCGAGCGCAGCTGACCGATGTATCCGAACATCTCCGACAGCGGCACGGTGGCCACGACCGCGATGTTGGCACCGCGTTCGAGCTGGTCCTGGATCATGCCGCGACGACGGTTCATGTCGCCGATGACATCGCCCAGGTAGTCCCCCGGAGTCACCGTCTCGACCTTCATCACCGGCTCGAGCAGGATGGGCCCGGCCTTGCGCATCGCTTCGCGGAAGCAGGCCTTGGCGGCGATTTCGAAGGTCAGCGCGTTCGAATCGACATCGTGGTAGCTGCCGTCCGTCAACGTGGCGCGGAAATCCACGGTCGGGAAGTGCGCGAGCACGCCATCTTCCTTCTGCAGCTTCAATCCCTTCTCCACGGCCGGCACGTACTCGCGCGGCACCGAACCGCCCGAGGTCGCATCGACGAACTCGAACCCCTGGCTGCGCTCGAGCGGCTCGAACGTGATCCACACCTCAGCGAACTGACCGGAGCCGCCGGTCTGCTTCTTGTGCACGTACTGCTCGTCGACCTTGCGCGTAATGGTCTCGCGATAGGCGACCTGCGGCTCGCCCATGGTGCCCTCGACGTTGAACTCCGTGCGCATCCGATCGAGCGTCACCTCCAGGTGCAGCTCGCCCATGCCGCGCAGAATCGTCTGGCCCGTCTCGCGGTCGGTCTCCAGATGCAGCGAAGGATCGGCCCGAACCATCTTCGCCAGGGCGGCGCCGAACTTCTCCTGATCGCCCTTGACCTTCGGCTGCACCGACACGCTGATCACAGGATCCGGGAAGCGCATGCGCTCGAGGATCACCGGATTAGCGGCGTCACTGAGCGTGTCGCCGGTCTCCGTTTCCTGCATGGAGACGAGCGCAATGATGTCACCGGCGCGCGCCTCTTCGATCGGGTTGGCTTCCTTGGCGAACATCTCGACCATGCGGCCGATCTTCTCGCGCTTACCGCGCGTGGTGTTCAGCACCGAGGCGCCCCGGGTGAGCACGCCGGAATACACGCGCACGAACGTCAGAGCGCCGTACGCATCGTTGATGACCTTGAACGCGAGCCCACTGAACGGCTCGTCATCCGAGCACTTGCGCTCGCCAGTGACGTTACCGTCCTCGTCGAGCGTCTTGATGGCCGCGACGTCGGTCGGCGCAGGCATGTAATCGATGACGGCATCGAGGACCTGCTGAACGCCCTTGTTCTTGTACGAGGAGCCGCACAGCACCGGGTTGAATGCGCCCGTCACGGTGCCCACGCGCAGACACTTTCGCAGCACGTCGGCCGACGGCGCGTGACCGTCCTCGAGGTACTTGTGCATCGCCTCGTCGTCCATCTCGAGGCAGGTGTCGATCAGCTCCGTGCGGTACTTCTCCACATCGGCGAGGATCTTGCGATCCGTCGGCACGTGGATGTCGAGCTGATCGGCCAGATCGGGCGTGACTTCGAGCGACTGCCACTCGGCGTCCTTGTCGTCCGAGCTCCACACCAGCGCCTTCATCTCGACCAGATCGATCATGCCCTTGAAGTTGTCTTCCGAGCCGATCGGAATCTGCACCGGCAGCGGGCGCGCGCCGAGGCGCTTCTTGATCATGTCCACGCAGCGCGTGAAGCTCGCACCGCTGCGATCCATCTTGTTCACGTAGCACACGCGCGGCACGCCGTAGTTGTCCGCCAGACGCCAGTTGGTCTCGGACTGCGGCTCCACACCGGCGACGCCATCGAACACCACCACGGCGCCGTCGAGCACGCGCAGGGAGCGATTCACCTCGATGGTGAAGTCGACGTGCCCCGGAGTATCGATCAGGTTGATCTTCTTCCCGCGCCAGAAGCAGGACACCGCGGCGCTCTGAATCGTGATGCCACGCTTCTGCTCCTGCTCGAGGTAGTCCGTCGTGGTCGAGGTCTTCAGATCCTTCGTGTCATGGATGTCGATGATGGTGTGCTTGCGCCCCGTGTAATACAGGATGCGCTCCGTCGTCGTCGTTTTGCCGGCATCGACGTGGGCGATGATGCCGATGTTGCGGATATCAGAAAGCGCGGTTGTGCGAGGCATGGCAAGTTTCCGTATCGAATTTTCGGTTCACACTGTCGAGCAGCCGGGCGATCGGGCCCGGCGCATTCTGTCCAAAATGGTCTGCGCTGAAGAGAGCAGCGCCGTCCTCGATCCCCATACTCTGGTCGGGGTATCTCCGGGACTCGAGGGCAGAAGGGGCCGGCATCCTATAGATATCACATCAAAAATTCAATCGCGTCGTGCTCGCCTGCAGACCGGCACGGACCGGTGATCCAGACCCTCAGGACCGTCCGCCGCAGCACGGACATGTGGCGGCCCAAGGTTCTGAATTTTACGCCCTGGAGCCCTCGCCCATACCGATTTCACCCCCCGGCTGCCGAGGCGCACCTGTCGACCCTCGGTCGCCGCGCAGAGCACCGCCATCCGCGGCGTCTCGGCGCGGCAGTCATGGCATCGAGAGAGGTCCGCCGCTCCGCGGGGTCTCGCCCCGGTAGCGCTTGCGCTGTGGAAGCTGGCTGATTATACAGCCTCGTGTGACTCGGCACCGGCGATGGGACGAATGGACCGCCCGGATCGCAGAGTGTCGCGCGAGCGGCCCCGCCATGCGCTCGAGAGGGTCTGACCGATCGAAGTCACCCGTGTGCTGTCATGAACCGCGTGACGCAGAGCTGAGTCTGGGCTTTGAAAAACACACCGTCCCGCACTGCGCACATCAGGCGAACGTCACGTCCGATTAGACGAAACAGAGTAGAGTGTGGCGGGAAACGTAATTTTGAAAAGTGACGCGACCGAGGAGTCTCAGTGCCGAAACCGAACTATCGCCTGGCCAAGAAGCAGAAGGAACAAAGCAGAGCTGCACGTCAGCTCGAGAAGCAGCAACGACGGGCCGCCCGCGCCACCGGCCCCGCCGAGGATGCCGCACCGTCGCAGGATCCGGCCGCTGGCCCTGCTGACCCGACGCCCATGAGCGGCGCATGAAGCTGGCGAACACTCGCGCAACGCCCACGACTCAGGATCGCGCCGCACAGCTGCGCCGCGATCAGGAAGCCGCTCCGAAGTTACGCACGCTGTTCCCCATGGTCGAACAGCTGCACTTTGATCTGCGCTTCGAGGGCGGCGGCTCCAGCACTCCAGTGCCGCAATCGCGCATCCTGCACCCGCCGGCCCGCGCCCATTTCACCTTCCCGTGCCCCTACAGCGACTGCAACGGCGGCTTCGACCTGGCCGCAAACGTCGACACCGCCATCGCCAGCCCCTCGCAGCGGATCGAGGGCGTCATGGAATGCCCCGGCATGCGCGGCGGGGACTCCGGATCAAAGGTACCGTGTGGCCTGCGCCTTCGTTTCACCCTGAAGGCCGTTTGTTCCCCATCGCACTGAGGGGGGTTATTTGCGCCGGCGCGTGCCGCTTTCCGCGACCGCGGCCTGCGGCCGCGTGAAATCGATCGCGAAACGATCGCCATCGAAGTCCGCCACCTTGCCGATCAGATCAGGACGGACGAAATAGCCGCCGGCCTTGCCCGTCTTCTGCCGCTTCTCGAAGGTGACGACCATCCGCACCGGCAAGCCGTCCGCGCGCGCCCGAGTCAGGTGTTCGCCCAGTGTTTTGAGCACTCCGGCACCGGCCTGCTCGGTGGTCAAGCGAGTCTCGTAGCGCAAAACCCCGGGCGAGGGGTGTGAAAAGTGCGCTTGGCGGCAATTGATCACCAATGCGCCGTCGCTCGCCATCGCCGAAAGACTGCCGAAGCGGCTGGTCGGCTTGGCGCCGAACTTGCCGAACGCGTCAAATAGAGAAAGGTTCATCACGCGCATCGGCTCCTGGGTTTGATCTGTTGTAAGAATGCCTGAATCGACCCTCACACCTGAGCGCTGGGCGGCCCGAACCCGTCACGTTGACGTGCTCAGCCGGACCCTGCGACGGCCAACCCGACCCGGATGAAGATGGCGGCGACCATGGGCGCAGGCAATGCTGCTCGGACTTCCCGCCAAAGTCCGCCTCCCCATATCTTGTCGCACAACATCGTCGTGATTGCCGGGTGCGATTGGACGAGCACCCGCTCGGGACAGGTCGTGTATCGGCGCCGTAGCGCGCGACAGAGTTGAACCAGCATGCGCGCACCGCCACGCCGACGCAAGCGAGAACTCGTGGCGACTGCTGGGCGCGGCGCATAAAAGTTTGGCAGCCTGGCTGCGATCCTGTAGCCTGTCAGGCGGCTCGTATCTTTTCGGCTTGTCTGCCTTGGCGTCACGCGCTGCTCTGCGGCGCGCCCCACCTGCCAATGTCTGCCACCCGCGCAAAGCTCCGCGAACCACGTCGCAGGAGATGCCTGCGGCTCCACACCCGTTCTTCTCAAGAGTAGCTCGCAGTGACCAAACTTTACGTTGGAAATCTCCCCTTCACGGCCACCGAAGAAGCCGTAAATGCTCTGTTCTCGCAGCATGGGACGGTCGAGAGAGTCTCCATGATCACCGACCGCGAGACGGGTCGACCGCGCGGTTTCGCGTTCGTCGAGATGCCCAACGCCGATGCGTCGCGCGCGATGCAGACGCTCAATGGCGCGGACTTCGACGGCCGCCCGCTGCGGGTCAACGAGGCGCAAGATCGCGAGCGTTCGGGCGGTGGCAACCGCGGCGGCGGCGGCGGGGCTCGTCGCTACTGAGCTTTGCCCATGGCAGGCGCCCCGGCCGTGACGGCCGGGGCGGCTGCCACGACTATCGTTGCTTGCGAGGTCCGTGCCATGGCTTGGCGCAAAACGGGTCGGTATCGTCCCGCGGAAGAAATTCAGGTGATGACGTGCGACGTTTGCGAGCGCGACGTCGGCTTCGAAGACGGACGGCGCCCGAACGAGCACTTTCGGTTGAGCCGCCATCCCAATCGAGGCACACTCGATGACCAGGAAGCGCCGGTCATCATTTGTTCGCGCGACTGTCTGCGCGCATTTGCGACCCAGGTGACCGGCCCGGACCGCACGGCCTCGCCGAAGAGCAGCGGCAGCGACTAAGTGCGGCGCACTGAGAGTCCGCGCTCGCCGGCGGGCTTGCTTAAGATGCCCGGCCACCTGCCCCGAGCCGTCACGCCCATGAGCGAGTACGAATTCACCGTCTCTCTGCGGATCCGTCATCCGACACTCGATCCGCACACGATCACCGCAGCGCTCGGCATCGAGCCGCAGCATGCGTGGCGGGTCGGTGAACCGCGCCGCGACGCCGCTGGGGCGATTCTCGGCGGATCGCATCGCGACAGCTACTGGATGGGCCGATTGATGAGCGAACCGCAACTTTCCGGCGGCGGGGTGACTGTCGAGTCCATGATCTCCAAGACGCTCAATCACCTGCGGCGCGCACAGCCGTTCCTCGAGCAACTGAGCGAAGGCGGCGGCGTCGCGGAATTGCTGGTGAGCCTGTATGCGCGCGAGATGTTCAGAATCGAGCTGCCCCCGGATGAGCTCGCCGCGCTCGGCAAGCTGCATTTGGCGATCGCCCTTGACGTTCATCCCCACTCCCCGCTCAGCGCACCGCCGTCGAGACCGAATTGACGCCCCACCGGCCGACAGGCAGCACCATGCTCAGACTCGCCAGACGACCCGCCGGGGCCGCACCCACCCGATGCGCACCCCTCGATCCTGCGCCGCAGCGCGCCGAGGCCCGGAGACTGCCCGGCGTCCTCGGCTCAGCTCGGATGCTCAGCGGGCACGCGCATCGCGTGTTGAACGTTCGAGCGCGCTGAGTGATCACGCTCACGTTCTGGGAATTGAGCAACGAGTCGATGACTTTTGTTCGCGGTGCGTATTTCAGGATCTGCGCCGATGCGACGCTGCGCGGACCGGACAACGCGATTGCGGCCCGCTACAGCGGCGGCCTCTGGCAGGTCGCACGGCGCAACCACAGGGTGCTCGAGTGCCGCGCCGCGCTGTACCTGCGCGTGACGGGCGCCGATGGCCAGCGCAAGAGTATCGGCCCGTTCGAGGGCCTGAAGGTCACGGGCGGGGATCTGTTCTCCAATGACCTGTACCTGGGTACGCACGCGCCCAAGGAATCGCGCCGGCCGCAAGCGCCCGTCTGGAGTGAGATTGCACTGCTGACTGACGCGTGAGCGAGACGGACCCCTCGCCTTAGGTGCGCCCCTTGTGTGCGATCCGCCCGCATGCTTCGCGGACCGAGGGTCCGGGTGGAAACCGCACGGAGAGCGTCAGTGCGCGTTGCGCGCCACGAGCCTGCGCAGTCGTGCCGCTCGTTCCTCAGCGAACAGCGTGCCGGCCGGCGGATGGTTGCGAAAATATGCCAGGATGCCGCGGAAGATCGCATGGGCGATGCGCTTCTGGTACCACAGCTGACCCAATTTGGCCGCTTCCGCAGGATCCGACATGAAATCCGTCTCGACCAGCATCGAGGGAATGGTCGGGGACTTCAGCACCACGAACGCGGCCTGCTGCACCGACATTTTGTTCACCGGCACCGAGCGGTCGAGCGCGAGCAGTACGTCGTGGGCGGCCACCACGCTGTGCGCGATGGTCGTGGTCTGAGAGAGATTCAACAGCACGGTGGCGAGCGTGTGCGATTTGTTGCGCAGACGGACTCCGGCGAGATCATCGGAGGCGTTTTCCCGGGCCGCGAGGATGCGCGCCGCCTCGTTCGAAGCGCCGTGCAGCGACAGGATGTACACCTGAGCGCCCTCGACGTCCGGATCGTCGCAGTCGTTGACGTGAATCGAAACGAACAGATCGGCATGATCCCGGCGTGCGATGCGCATGCGGTCGCGCAGTGTCAGGTAGACGTCGCTGTCGCGGGTCAGTGTTGCACGCATCCCGCGCTGCTGATCGATGCGCTGCGCGAGCAGTCGGCCGATGGCGAGCGTGATGGTCTTTTCCATCATGCCGTGCGGGCCGATGGTACCGGAATCGATGCCCCCGTGGCCCGGATCGACGGTGACGATGATGTCGCGTCCGTCATCGAGCGGTCCTAACCGGGTGCGGATGGCGCGCGGCGGCCCGACGGCGCGGTGCGGTGCGAGCGGGCCGAAGCCCGTCAGTTCGATGAGCAGCTCCCGCCCGGCGCGGGTCGGGTGTAACCACACCAGGCGCATGTGAGCCGCCGAGCCGGTGATGAACACCAGGCGCAGTGCGCCGTTGGGCTGCAGGCCCATGCGCACCCCGCGCACCCAGCCGCGCGTCTGCGGCAGCCGCAGACGCGCGCCGGGGCGTGTTGCGAGCAGGTCGATGACCTCACGGTCCGGGTTCGTCAACCGGAAATAGTGCACCGGCGTGAAGCTCCCGAGTTCGAGCCGCGCGGTGGCGGCCTGGGACGCATTCGACACCCACACCCGGTCCAAATGGTCGACCCCGGCGTGCGCTGCGCCGGCCGCGACGACGCTCAGCGTCGCAATGCAGATGTAAAATACCTTTCTGATCATGAGGTTCGCGGCATTCGTTGAGGCGTAATCTACGAGCCGCGCGTCCTCATTTCAACTCGATTTGCGTGCCGCGCGTGCCCACCAGGCTTCGCCTGCAGCGGTGCCATATGTGATGTCGGCCTCGTGCCCGGCGCCGGGGACGCGCAGCGCCACGGTCACATCAGGCCGCGGCAGGGCACCCTCGGCCCGCTGCGGCCACTCGATGAGCCACACGCATCCGGGCAGTGCCCACTCCTCGAGCCCCAGGTGCTCGACCTCCTCCGGGGCACGCAAGCGATACAGGTCCAAGTGCACCACCGTCTGACCCTCGAGCGGGTACAGCTGCAGCAGCGAGTAGGTGGGACTGCGAACCGGGCCAGTGACGCCGCACGCGCGCAGAAAGCCCTGGGCCAGCGTCGTCTTGCCCGCGCCCAGATCGCCGCACAAATACAGCACCGCGAGCGACGCGTGAGCGTCGGGCCGCGCGCGCGCCAGGCGCGCGCCCAGCGCTTCGGTGTCCGCCGCGCTGTTCAGAAATTCACGCACCCGCGCAACTCCTCGATCAGATCCCCGGCGAGCAGCCCGCGCTGCCCGGCGCGCGCCGCGGCATCTCCGGCCAGCGCATGAGCGAGCACACCGGCGCGCGCGGCACGCCACGCGTCGCCGCACTGGGCGAGGATCCCGGCGATCAGCCCGGTGAGGACATCGCCCATCCCGGGACTGGCCATGCCGGGGTTTCCCCACTCGCACACGGCCGGCACGGCCGCGAGGCGGCCCACCAGCGTCCCAGCGCCCTTCAGTACCACCACCCCGCCATAGCGAGCGAGCAACGCCTCGAGGGCGCCGAGCCGGTCGTGCTGGACCTGTGCGCTGCTCGTGGCGAGCAGCCGCGCGGCCTCTCCCGGATGCGGCGTCAGAACCCACCCTGAGGCCGGTGCGTCACGCGGCGCGGCCGCGAGCAGATTCAGCGCATCCGCATCGAGCACGAGCGGCTTGCCGCAGCCGAGCGCCGCCTCGAACGCCGCGCGCGCCCAGGCGTCCTGCCCGAGCCCGGGTCCGACGGCCACCAGATCACAGCGCTCGGCGAGTGTTCGCAGAGTCTCGGGTCGCTCCAGCGGCACGCACATCAATTCGGGCCGCCCGCTCGCGACGGCCGCCAGGTTCTGCGGTGCGACCGCGACCGTGACCCTTCCGGCGCCGGCGCGCAGACAGGCCTCCCCGGCGAGCCGCGCGGCCCCGGGCATGCCCGGCCCGCCGCCGACGATCAGAACCTGACCAAAATCCCCTTTGTTCGCCCCGCGGGCGCGGCGCGGCAGTGCCTGTTGCAGATCGGCCCGCATCAGGCGCTCGAGGCGAGCCGCCGGCAGCTCGGACAGGTGGCCGGTGAGTCCGAGGTCATCGAACAGCAGCGCGCCGCAATGCTCCGGTCCCTCCCCGAGCAGCAGCCCGGTCTTCAGCGCCACGAACGTCACCGTACACTCGGCCCGCACCGCCACCCCGAGCGGCAGACCGCGGTCGGCATCGAGACCGGAGGGCACATCGAGCGCGAGGATCGCCCGGCCGCTGGCATTGAGGGCATGGATGACCTGCGCCAGGTCCGCGCGTACCGCGCCGCAAAGCCCTGTGCCGAGCAGCGCATCGACCAGCACCTCGGTCTGCAGCAGCCCCTGCGCGGTGAACGGCTCGATCGTCCCGCCGGCGGCACGCCAGGCCGCCGAGGCCTCGAGCGCATCCCCCCGCAGTCGCTCCGGGGGACTCGCGGCGAGCACGGTGACGAGACAGCCGGCGGCGCGCGCGAGCCGCGCCAGCACGTAGCCGTCCCCGGCGTTGTTTCCCGGGCCGCACACCACCGTGATCCGCCCGGCGCCCGGCCAGCGCTCGCGCAACGCGCGCAGCGCCGCCTCGCCCGCCCGCTCCATCAGCGCGTAGCCACTGAGGTGAAGCTGCGCGATCGCGGCGCGATCCATGGCGCGCACCTGGGCCGAGGTATACAGCGAGACGGGCAACGACATGGGCTTGATTATACTGGCCCCATGAGGCCCCCATGAGCGAACGCGTAACCCCGCCGGAGATCCTCAAGCGCGAACTCACCGAGCGCGCACTCGCACTCGGCTTCACTCGCCTCGGCATCGCCGGGGTGGAGTTGGCCGAGGACGAGCAGCACCTGGTGCGCTGGCTCGAGGCGGGCAAGCACGGGCAGATGCATTACATGCAGCGTCACGGCACGCTGCGCAGCCGGCCCGCCGAGCTGCTGCCCGGCGCGTTGCGCGTCATCAGCGTGCGCATGGATTATTGGCCCGCCGAGGCCGCGCCGGCCGACGCGGTGCTCGCCGATCCGCTCACCGGCTATGTGTCCCGCTATGCGCTTGGGCGCGACTATCACAAGGTGATGCGCCAGGCGCTGGCGCGGCTCGCCCGCGAGTTCGCCGCGCAGATCGGTCCGTTTGGCTACCGAGTCTGTGTCGACAGCGCGCCGGTGCTGGAGAAGGCGCTCGCCCGCGATGCCGGTCTTGGCTGGATTGGCAAACACACCAACCTGATCGCGCGCGAGGCCGGCTCGTGGTTCTTCCTCGGCGAGATCCTCACCGACCTGCCGCTACCGCTCGATGCCCCGGCGAGCGCGCACTGCGGCTCGTGCTCGGCCTGCATCGAGGTCTGTCCGACCGCCGCGATCATCGCGCCCTACCAACTCGATGCACGTCGGTGCATCTCGTACCTGACCATCGAACTCGACGGACCGATCCCGCTCGAGCTGCGTGCCGCGATCGGCAACCGCATCTACGGCTGCGACGACTGCCAGCTGGTCTGTCCGTGGAACAAGTTCGCGCGCGCCGCCTCGCACCCGGATTTCAAGGTCCGCCACGCGCTCGATGCGCCGCAACTCACGGCACTGTTCGCCTGGAGCGAGGCGCAGTTCGACTCGCGCATGCAGGGCTCTGCGATCTACCGCATCGGCTACGAGCGCTGGTCGCGCAACATTGCGGTGGCGCTCGGCAACGCCCCGCCCGATGCCGAGGTACGCCAAGCGCTGCGGGCGAGGCGCGAGCACGCCTCGGCACTGCTGCGCGAGCACATCGACTGGGCGCTGCAGCGCCACAGCGCCCCTTAGCGCTCGACCTGCACGTTGTCGATCAGGCGCGCCTTGCCGAGGTGCGCGGCGGTGAGCACGACCCAGTGGCGGGTATCGGCCTGCGGCGGTGCGAGATCCGCGGCACGTTTGACCGCGAAGTAATCGGGACGAAACCCCTGCGCGGCGAGCGCACGCAGCCCATCGCGCTCGATCGCCGCGACATCGCGTTCACCGAGCGCCAGACGCGCTGCCGCCTCGCGCAGCGTTCGGTGGATCGCCGGCGCCAGTGCGCGCTCGGCATCGGTCAGGTACTGGTTGCGCGAACTCAAAGCGAGCCCGTCGGCATCGCGGACCGTCGCGGCTGCGACGATCTGCACCGGCATGCACAGCTCCCGCACCATGCGCCGGATCAGCGTCAGCTGTTGGAAATCCTTCTCCCCGAACACCGCCGCATCGGGCTCGACGATGTGCAGCAGCTTGCACACGATCGTCGTGACGCCCTGGAAATGCCCGGGGCGAAACTCCCCGCAGAGGATGTCCGAGAGCCCCGGCACCTCGACCCGAGTCGCAGCGGCCGAGCCGTACGGATACATCTCGGCCACATCCGGCATGAACATCAGGTCGCAGCCGGCCTCCCTCAGCATGCGCTCGTCGCGCTCGGGCGTGCGCGGGTAGTGCGCGAAGTCCTCGTTCGGGCCGAACTGCATCGGGTTGACGAAGATACTGGCGATGAAGCGCTCGCCGTGTGCGCGGGCCGCCTCGAGCAGGCTCATGTGTCCGGCGTGCAGATTGCCCATGGTCGGCACGAACACCACGCGCTCACCGGCGCGGCGCCACTCGCGCACGGCCTGGCGCACCTCGGCGATGCGAGTCACGTTGCGCATGGGCTTCAGAAACAGTGCTCGGCCGCCGGATAGGCGCGCTCGCGCACGGCCGCGACGTAGCGCTTGACGGCCTCGAGGTTGTCCCCGGCGCCGGCCATGAAATTGCGCACGAAGCGCGGTTTGCGCCCGGTGGTGATGTCCAGGATGTCGTACAGCACGAGGATCTGGCCGTCGGTGTCCGGTCCGGCGCCGATGCCGATCACCGGCACCGAGAGCGCAGAGGTGATCTGCGTCCCGAGCGCCGCCGGAATGCACTCGAGCAGCACCACGTCGGCGCCGGCCGACTCGAGCCGCTTGGCGTCCTCGATCAGCTGGTGCGCGGCGGCGTCTTCGCGGCCCTGCACCCGAAATCCGCCGGTCTTGTGCACCGACTGCGGCTTCAGCCCGAGGTGGGCGCATACCGCGATGTCGTGGCCGGCGAGAAACTCCACGATCTCGACCTGCCCGCCGCCGCTTTCGAGCTTGACCATCTTCGCCCCGCCCTCCTGCATCAGCCGCACCGCGTTCTCCAGCGCCCGCTCCTTGGTCGGATAGCTCATGAAGGGCAGATCGGTGATGAGAAACGGCCGGTGCACTCCGCGGGCGACCGCGGCGCTGTGGTAGACCATCTGATCCATGGTCACCGGCACCGTGGTATCGCGGCCCTGGATCACCATCCCGAGGGAATCGCCCACCAGCACCACATCGACGTCGGCGGCATCGAGCAAGACGGCAAAGCTCGCGTCGTAGCAGGTCAGACTCGCGATTTTCTCGCCCTGGGCCTTCATGCGCGCCAGTGTGGCGAGCGTGACGGGCGGGCGGTCCGAATCGCGCAGCTGCAGATGCGTATACATCGGCCTAGTCTACTAAATCGCCCGTGCGCCCATCGGGTTGTAGTACAGCCGCCCGCGTTTCATGCGGCGAATCGCCGCGAACAGTTCGTCGTAATCGGTCGGATTGTTCACCGGGTCGATGCCCGCGGCATTCACGATCAGCAGCGGGGCCGCCTCGTATTCATGGAAGAAGCGCGCGTACGCCTCGTTCAGGCGCACCAGATACTCGCGGTCGATGTACTGCTCGTAGCCGATTGCGCGCCGCGCGATGCGCTCCAGGAGCACATCGACGGGGGCCTGCAGATAGACCACCAGATCCGGCTTAGGCGGCTGGATGTCCAGGCGGCGGCTCACCTGTTCGTAGAGCGCAAACTCCGCATCATCGAGAGTGACGCGGGCGAACAACCGGTCCTTCTCCCAGAGGTAATCCGCGACGCGCACCGGGGCGAACAGGTCCTTCTGGTTCAGAGCCGAGAGTTGCTGCCAGCGCTGGAAGAGGAAGTGCAGCTGCGTCGGCAGCGCCCCGGCGCGCGGGTTCTTGTAGAAGCGCTCGAGGAAGGGATTGCCCGGGGCGTCCTCGAGCACCGGCTGGGCGGCGAGACTCTTGGCGAGCATGCGCGCGAGGGTGCTCTTGCCGACCCCGATCGGACCCTCCACCACGACGTACTGGTGATCGGCAGCGCTCTTCGGTTCAGTTGCGGCGGACATGGGGTTCATTGTTCGCGTTCGATTCGCCACAGCCCCTCGGGCCCCAGGCGCGTCTTGAGCTCGGACACCCGGCCGAGCCCGGGCACGTCGAGGTCCGGGGCAATATCCGCCAAAGGATACAGAACGAAATTGCGCTCCAGTATACCGGCATGCGGCAGCGTCAGCGTCCCCTGCGCGCGGCGCTCGCGGCCGAAGACGAGTAGATCGAGATCGATCCGCCGCGGCCCCCAGCGCGGACCTTCGCGACGTCGGCCGAGGGCGAGTTCCGTGGCGAGCAGCGCCTGAAGCAGCGCCTCGGGGTCAAGCCGCGTCAGCAGCCCCGCGACCGCATTGACGAAATCCGGCTGAGCCACCGGTCCCATCGGACGGGACCCGTACAGGGGCGAGCGCAGGAGCGCGAGCGTATCGGGCAACGCCCCGAGGCGCTCGAAGGCCCCGAGCACTTGCCGCTCGGGATCCTCGAGATTGCTGCCGAGGCCGACGTAGGCCGGCCGCCACTGCGGCATCGGACCGGACCCTCTCAGCCGACGCCTGGTGCGCCGCGGCGTCGTCCGCCGCGGCGCCGGCGACGGCTCTTCTGCCCGGTGCTGCGCTCCGCTGCACCGCTAGCGATCGCATCGGCCATCGGCCCCTGTTCGGCTTCCGGAGCCGCCTGCAGATCGGTCCACCACTGGGCCCGTTCGGGATTCGCCAGACCGAACTCGGCACGCAGCAGCAGCAGGTCGTAGCCGGCGCGAAAGCGCGGATGGCCGAGCAGGCGCAACGCACGCCGGCCCCGGGGGTGTTCGAGTCGCGGCTGCAGGGCGAACATCTCGCGCAGCCCGAGCGAGAAGCGCTTGGGAATGGACAGGTGCCGCTGGGCATCGCGCACTGCCTGATCGCAGGCGTCGAGGATCGCCGCAAGCTCGTGCCAGCGCGCGGGCGGCATGGCCTCGATCAACGCCGCAATCGGGCCGTAGAGCAGCAGCGCGAGCAGGAACGTCGGGGTGACGGAGCGACCCGCCTTGACGCGCGCATCGGTGTTCTCCAGGCCCCGCATCAGCAGCTGCTCGACGAGGCTGCCCGGATGGGCCGCAAGGTATGCCTCGGTGCTCGGCAGCAACGCGGCGAGCAAGCCGCGGCGGCGCAGCACCGGGAGGCTGCGCGCACCGTGGCCGGTCAGGAAGAGCTTCAGCATTTCATCGAACAGGCGCGCCGGCGGCACGCCACCGAGCAGAGGGCGCAGCCGTTCGATCGGCTCGGCACTGGCCGGATCGAGTTCGAAGCCGAGCTTCGCCTCG
The DNA here is from genome assembly GCA_049964755.1 of Steroidobacteraceae bacterium. Classification (GTDB taxonomy): domain Bacteria; phylum Pseudomonadota; class Gammaproteobacteria; order Steroidobacterales; family Steroidobacteraceae; genus 13-2-20CM-66-19. Next base: position 14,477 of record JBMFWZ010000002.1, read on the forward strand.
AAGCGCGCTGCGCGCAGCATGCGCACCGGGTCCTCCCGATAGCGCGTTTCCGGGTCCCCGATCAGCCGCAGCCGCCGCTCCGCGATGTCCTCAGCGCCGCCGGTGTAATCCCAGATCGAGAAGTCGGCGATGTTGTAGTAGAGCGCATTCGCCGTGAAATCCCGGCGCCACACGTCATCATCAACCGTGCCGTAGACGTTGTCGCGCAGGATTCTTCCGGTCGCATCGAACATGCGCTCGGTGTCGGCATCGGCGAGCGGTTCACGGGCGCTGTGCTCAGCCTCGAAGCGCGCTGCGCGCGCCTCGGTGACCGGCCCACCCTGATCGATCAGATCGGTCTCGTCTGCATCGAGGTCAGCCTCTTCGGCGTCCTCCTCCTCGTCCTCGTCCACGTCCTCGATCGGATCCTCACCCGGTTCCGGCGCACTCGAGGCGCGAAACGTCGCAACCTCGATGATTTCCGGGCCGAAGAAGACGTGCGCGAGACGGAACCGTCGACCAATCAGCCGGCAGTTGCGGAACAGGCGCTTGACCTGCTCGGGCAGTGCGTCGGTCGCGACGTCGAAGTCCTTGGGCTCCAGACCGATCAGCAGGTCGCGAACGCAGCCGCCGACCAGGAACGCTTGGAAATTCGCGTCGCGCAATCGGTACAGCACCCGCAAGGCATTCGGGGAGATGTGGGCACGGGAGACAATATGCTCGGCCCGGGGGATGACCCGGGGCGGCTGGGGAGGCGCGGTGGGGCGCGGGTCGGAAGAATTCAATTCAGTCTGCGCTTTCTGCTTGAGGAAACACTCAGGATACCTATAATACCGCGCTCCTGGCTCAGGCCCCCCAGCGCTCCCTTCGTCTAGAGGCCCAGGACATAGCCCTCTCAAGGCTGTAACACGGGTTCGAATCCCGTAGGGAGCGCCATAAAAACAATGGCTTATGAATTTAAGCCGTGCGGGCCGAGCCGCTGATCAAATCCCTATCCAAGTTCGTGGCGGCGAGAGTTCATTGTCCCCTTAAACCGCCGCAGTGGCTCGCCTCCCAGTTCGGTTCAACGCGTATCCGGCACAGGGCGCCTCCACGGATCGAACACCGCAGCGCGAGCTGCAAGATATTCTGCCGTGTCTCGCGAGACAACCGTCAGTCCGTAATGCAGCCCGGTCGCCGCGATCATGAGGTCGGGCTGCGAGAAGGTGTGTCCGCGCTTGCGGCCCTCCTCCACCAGCAGGCGCCATTTCAGCATGACGTCCTCTGTGATCGGCAGCACGCGCTGCTCAAACATCGGCCGAACCCTGTGCGCCAGCCACTCGTTCAGTTCGGACCTTCGCGCAAGCTCGGGAAGCTGCTCGATGCCAAAGCGGATCTCGGCCAGCGTGACGACGCTGACGTGCAACATGTCCAGCGGCTGACTCGCGATGAACTCCAGAACGTTCGGCTCCGGACGCCGCCGGCGCAGCTCAGAGAGGATATTGGTATCCAGCAGCCAGCCGCTCACAAGAGCACGCCGCGAACCGGCAGCCGATCGCGCCGAGGCTCGATATCGACATCCTGGTACGGAGAGGCTTGCATGGCATCGATCAGGGACTGGCCCATCATGCCGCCTTTGAGACGGCAAAACTCCTCGGCGGCAATGACCACGACCTCGTCGCGCCCATGCACGGTGACGTGCTGTGGCCCCTCGCTGCGCACCCTGCGCACGAGTTCGCTGAAACGGGCTTTGGCGTCCTGCAGCATCCAATAACCCGCCCGCGTCTCGGCGACATGGGATTTCCGCGACCGACTTGAGGGCTCGATTTTTTTGTATTTGGTCATCCTGACCAGAATAGCACGGCGCCCGATCGGGTTCGATGGTGAGTGTCATCGACTCGCCCGACGTGAGAACCCCGCGAACAGAACGACAGTCGGCGGGCGCTGTCGCCACCCGATGCACCTGACGGATGAGTCCGCGGATCGGGCCGCAGAATCCCCCCCCACCGGCCGTGCGGGCTTGCGAGCGCCATGCGCACGCCCCCCGGCAAAGCGCCCCGAATACAGATTCTCAGCGGTGCCAGGAAACTCCTGGTGACATGCGCGGTCGAATGGGCGGGCCCGGCTCACCCTGGGCCAGCCGCTTCACGTTTCAAGGAGGTGTCTATGCGTAAGAGAGTGCTTGCCGTAGCCTTGGCGGGCATTGCCCTGCCGGCCCTCGCATTGGCCGCACAGCCGATATTCATCCGCGTCGGCTCACGCACCGTCCCGCTGAGGGAGGTCGTGCAAGTGGTGCGCACAGCCGCCGGGCCGGTCCGTGTGCACACCTGGCGATGGCGCGGGCCGAACGGCGCGACCATGGTCCAGGTCTCGGAAACCCGCAGCGCAGGTGCGCCGATGCCCGCCTGGGTCCAGGCGCAGTTCCGTGCGCTGCAGGCCCAGATGGACCAGATGCAGCTGATCGAAACCGCGCTCAGCCAGCAGATGCTGCCGTCGCTACCGGTTCCAGTGATGTTCGGCCGACCGATGTTGCTGCCGCTGCCCGGACAGGGTCTGCCGTTCGAGGTCCGCTTCCTGCAACCGGTCATCCCACTGCAGGCGATCCCGGCGCCGAGGCGCGTGATCGTATTGCTGCCGCGGGTGGCCGTGCCGCAGGCAGCGCCCCCACCGGTCCGTCACCGCGGCCATCTGGTCTGATCCATCCCCGGATCCGGCAGACGCCGGGAGCGGCCGGTTGCGGCGCTCCCGGCGTCTGCCGGACCGGTCCGCATCCCCGGACATGATCCGTCGCGTGGCGGTGTAACTGCCCTGCTTGCTCCCCCGCGAGCCGCAGATGCACAGCGGCGGGCGCTCCGCTAGCATGCAGGCCTATGGCACTTCAGGCTGAGGCCGAGCCCATGAAAATCGTCTCATTGCTGAAAAATGTCGCCCTCGGCGCCTCCGCTGGGATTGCCGTGCTCACCGCGCTGCCGCTGTTCGGTGCCGTGGGCACCCTCACCACCGCGGGCGCGGTGGTCGGATCGCTGGTCGGCGGAATGGCCGGCGCGCTCGACAGCGTGCGCACTCAGCGCCGCTGACGCCAAACGCCCACGTGCACGCGAGCGGCTTCAGGCGCCGGCTGCACCGTGCAACATGTGCAGTCGGTGATGCTGCGCGGCGAGGCTGAGGAAGGCGACGCCGGAACGCACACGCGCGCCGCTCTGCGGCTGCGGCACGCGCCGCAGCACGTCGGCGACCCGCTGCGGTGTACCAAGATCACTCCAGCCGCACCTCGGCACCGCGATGACGCGAAACGCTTCCTCCTGTCCGGCAACAATATGGCGTGAAAAGTCCACCGTGGGCAGCTGCTCGTACAATGCGGCCACCGCGTGCGCCTCAGGTTGCTCACGATCGGCGGCCACAGCCGCCTCCATCGCCGCCACGAGCGCACCGATCCGGGCCCTGAACAGCTCAAGCAGCGCCTGAGCGCCGGCGAGCACGATGAATACGTTCCAGAGCGCACCGCTGCCGATCAGCTCGCGCGCCTCAGCGAGCGAGGGCTTCTCGACGAAGCGCAGGACGGGAAATGCCCCGCGCGCGTCGCGCTCACCCGGCACGATGTAGCCCAGCTCAGGATCAACCTCCTCCGGCTCAAGGCCCAGCAGCAGCGCCTGCTGCCTGCGCCGCGGCAGCTGCGCGAGTGCCGCCACCAGCGAGTCGGCGAGGACCGTCTCATGCTGCACCAGATGATCGGAGGGCAGCAGCACGACTCGGGCCTGAGGATCGCGCCGCAAAATGTGCAGCAGCGGCAGCAGGATGCCGACCGCGGTGCCGCAGTTGCGCGGCTGCACGATGATGTTCTCGGGCGGCAACGGCGCGAGCGCATCCTGCCACCAACGGCGATGATGCGCCGCGACCACCGCGCAGGTGAAGGCCTCGTCCGTGAGCGTTTGCGCACGCCGCAGCGCCTCATGCAGCAGCGGCGGCCCATCGAAGAGCGAGCAGAACTGCTTCGGGACGGCAGTTCCCGACGGTGCGGTAGTCAGGGATTTCAGACGGCTGCCTTCGCCTGCCGCCAGTACCAGCGCCCACACATTGCCTTCTGCCGCCATGATGCACGCTCCTCGTAATTTGACTGACGGGGCGTGCGCCGCAGCACGCGACCCGAGCAGGGTGCAATCGTCCTCTATGTTGAGTCACCTGGGCATCGTGGGTTCCCGTAGCGCTGAAAAAAAAGCCCAGGGGCCACCTGCCCCGAACAGGAGCGCATGATCGCGCCGCGGGCTGTCAGTTTCATTTCAATCGCTTGGCGCCGTCTCGGCGCCGAATGTGCACCGTGCATCAGGAACCTTGCGATGCATCAGGAGCGCTCCGCGCCGCAACGGACTCGCCATCCTGTCGGTGCGCAGCGACGCTCGCCGCCGCCGGGTGCGCGTGCTCCATTCGGACCGTTACTCTGATGGCAGCCAAGCGCTGATACAGGCGTCGCTGGCGATATAAAGGGACCCACCCGTATACGAGCGTCTCCACCGGCCGCCACAACGCCAACCAGGCCAAAATGATCAGTCCCTCATCGAGCAACCGCGACAGTGCGTGCGAAGCCACGCTCGAGAGGATGCCGCGTGCGCTCATGCTGAGCAGAAAGATCACCAGCCCGCCGAGCAATGCAAATTCACCGAGGCGCAGCTGTTCGCGCAGACGCAGTGCCGTCGAATGGGCCATGCGGGTGTAGTAGTGCTCCAAGGCCGGCTGCAGATCGGCGGCCAGGTCCGCGCCTTCGCTCGCGTGCACGTGCAGGTGCCACTGCGCGGCAGCACGGTTCTGGCGGAACTCCTCCTCGATGAAGTCCGCGGCATCCACATCCAGATCTCGATCCCAGAACGGTGAGGCGTCGAGGGAATTGAACATCTGCGCCAGATCGCGCACGCGCACGTTCACCGTCGCGGCGCTGAGCGCATGCGCTGAAGCATGAGACTTGTTCAATGCAGACACGGCACAGCCCTTCGGCTGCGGACACCGCTGCGGACACCGCTGCGGCCCGCAGCGCATCGGTAACCGTCGCGCATGGCGCCCCTCCTCGGAATGCGCACTAGTACGGATGGTCGTGCACCGACAATGTGCCTAGGCTCAAGGCGGCGCGCGCCTTTGGAGAAGTGTCCGATGGCGGCTCAGCACGTGTTATTCCGCAGCGCGCCACGCCAGAGGATCCTGCGCCGCTCTACTGAACCGGCCAATGCCGCGTGCATCGCGCTCGGAACGAAATCCAAATCAGTGCGGATGCAGAGGAAATTTTGCGCATCCATCGTATGCCAAGATGGGATGGACATCGCGCAGGCGATGCAGTTCGAGGAACGGCTGGAGAACCTCAGCGCGCACAGGCTGCGCCCGGCGGTGCCGAAGACGCTCGAGCGAGTCACAAACCAGACCGGCATTCCCCGGCGGCTCGGGCCGACGATTGATGCGGAAGGAATACGCGATGTGACGGCCGTCGCGAGCGTAATCGACCTGAAATCCTGCAGTTCGATCGAGGCGAACTCTCGCGCACCTTCGTCACCGATTCGCCGAGCCTCCCGCAGACGGCCGAACCGGTGTGATGAGCGCGCGCGCTATTGCCGTTGCCCTCGGCGCACGGATAATACCTAAGCACCCCGACTCGGAGGATCCCCCTTGCACCGCCGCGACGTGAGTTTCTTGTTCGACCTCGACGGCACGCTCGTCGACAGCGTGTACCAACACGTCCTGGCGTGGCAGCAGGCACTGCATGCCGCCGGAATCGAGCTGTCAGTGTGGCGCATTCACCGGCGAATCGGCATGAGCGGCGGACTGTTCACCGAAATGCTGTTGCGCGAGGTGTCCGTGCAAATCACCCCGGATCTGCTCGAGGCACTGCAGCGCCATCACGCCGAGGCCTATGCCCGTCTCGTGCCCTGGGTACGCCCGCTGCCGGGCGCGACCGAACTGCTGGCGTATCTGACCGAGGCGAGGCTCCCCTGGGCGATCGCCACCAGTGGGCGGATGATCTCCGCCCAGCACAATCTGCGCGCACTCGGCATCGACCCGGCAGTGGCCACGGTCGTGACCCGCGATGACGTCGTACACGCCAAGCCCGACCCTGATTTGTTCATTGCGGCCGCCGAGCGCCTCGGCAGCGACATCCACTCCGCGGTGATCATCGGAGACAGTATCTGGGACATGCTCGCCGCCCGCCGCGCGCACGGCCTCGGCGTTGGACTGCTCTCCGGCGGCTACGGCCAGGACGAACTCGAGCGCAGCGGCGCGATACGCGTCTACGAGGATCCGGCCGACATGCTCCGTCACATCGATGAGGTCGGCGGGCGAGTCTAAGCGTGCGCACCGGGCTTCACCCGCGCGATATGAGCGGCGAAGCAGCCGTACTTGGCGTAATGGGCGTGCAAGTACGCGGTACGCGGTACGCGGATCGGTCAAGAATCTCTCGATCAGGTCTTCGACGGCCGTCCCCGGCGTGATGTCCGCGTCAATCATCATGTGGTCATGATCGAACGCGCGCACCGACATCACGCGAGACCGAAAGAGCGCGGGCACTTCGTTGATGCGGTCATAGCGCTGGCGGGCCCCCTCCAGGACGTAAATGGCGTGGCAGGAGCGATAGGGCGTGGCGGCCGGCTGGTGCAGGTAGTTGACCAGCAGCAGCGCCTCGCCCGGCGCGGCCTCGCGCAGCTCGATCCGATCGGGAAAGCCGTGCTGCGGATCGGCGATGACGCGCCGGGCGCCGCAGCGCGCCAACTCGAGATCCTCCAGTCCCACGAGCGCAGCGAACGGCTCGGGCGATACCCCGGTGATACGGAAATCCATGGGCGGCTCCTGAACTGAATGACGGTAGGAGCGTACTGCGCGGCACCGTGCACCACTGGCCAAAACCAGACCCGCACCTCAGCTGCGGTGCACGTAATCCACCTCGGTCATCATGCCGTCCATCTGATGAATGAGGTTGTGACAATGCAGCATCCATCGGCCGGGCGGTGAGTCGGCTCGAAACCGCCAGCGTGCGCTGCCGCCGGCCGGCACGAGCGTCGTGTCCTTCGCGAGCGGCCGGCGCAACCGCTCTGCGGACACCTCGATGAGCTCAAAGACGTGCCCATGCAGATGCATCGGGTGATCCATGTCCGTCGGGTTCTTAAAGGCGATCTCGACCAGATCGCCGCGGCGCACATCGATCCGCGGTACGTTCGGCCAGGTTTTCCCATCGATCGTCCAGTGCGCCTCGCCCGGCGCCCCTCCGCCCAGCAATAGCGTACGCTTCACGTTGGCCGCACCAAACGATTCCGGCGTACCCGCCGTGAGCGCAACACCGTCACCGGCGAGCGCGTACGTGAACAACTTCGCACCCGCGAGGGACTGGGGCGGAATCTGCAGCGGATGCGCCGTCGCGTCCGCCGTGCGGATCACCATCGCCTGGCGGCGAGCGCCGTCCACCCCCATGAGGCTCTCGAGCAGCCAGGCGCCCGGGCGTGTCACTTCGAACCAGGCGTCGTAGCGTTCCGCGACACCGATGCGCAGCGCGTCGACCGTCACGGGCCGTGCGAGCGCATTACCGTCGCTGTGCGTCACCCGCAGTTCATGGCCCGCCAGGCGCACATAGTGTGTCAGCGTCGGACTGGCATTCAAGATGCGCAGCCGCACGCTCTGCCCCACTTTGACGATGAGCGGCGGGGTATGGGGGTATGCCGCCCCGCTGATGCAATGCGACAGATACTTCAGCGCATCCCCCATCCGCATCGGTCCGGCCGACGGGCTCATACCGCTCATACCGCTCATGCCACTCATGCCACTCATGTGCGGCGGGGTCGGCTGCGCCCGCATACCCGTCGCGGTCAGGCCCGGCGGCAGATACATCGGCGCATCGCTGGTCCCGGCCAGGGCCGCGTGCAAGCTGCGCAGATCGGGCACATCATGCAGGATGAGCACGACTTCGACATCGGCGCGCGGCTCACGTGGATCCTCTACCAGAAACGCCCCGAACAGCCCGCGCGCATCCTGATCACCGACGTGCGAGTGGTACCACCGGAACCCCGGCGGATCAGGCTTGAAGGAATAGAGGAACTCCCCTCCGTTCGGGACCGGAGCCTGTGTGACATCGGGAACACCATCCATGTCGTTCGGCAGGATCATGCCGTGCCAGTGGATGGTGCTCATCGATCCGGTGTGATTGACGAGGCGGGCCCGGAACGATTGCCCGTGCCGCACGCGCAGCAGCGGACCGGGCACCCGTCCGTTGTACGCAAGCCCGGTGAAATTCGCCCCAGTGACTGCCGGATAACGGTACGGGCGCGCTTCGAGCGTGACCTCGATGACGTCGCTGTCGGCAGCGCGCGCACTCATCGGCGGCAACAACGTCCAGCTCAGGGCCGCGGTCCCGGCGGCGAGGGTCGTGTGCAGAAAATCACGGCGGCGCATGATGAGTTCTCCTTCGCAGCGCCCACAGCGGCGCGCTCGGGCCAACGGGTCGCCCGGCCCCGCCGAGGGGTGTGCATACCCCGCAGGATCTCAGCACGCACGGGGTGGGCCGCTGGCGATGACGGGTAGACGGCACCGTTCGTCTGAGAATTCCCAGACGAACGCTGCGTCGAAAGACCCCATCGTACCGCAGTCCCCGCAGCGACGGGCACGCCTCAAGCCGCCCGAAGGCGGCACCGTCCGGCCTCAGGAGGCCGCCGGCTCCTCGGCAGGCGCGGTGCGACCGGCGGTCGGGCGCCAGAGTTCCTGGATCGACTCGAGCGTGCGACCCTTGGTCTCGGGCACGAAGCGCAACACGAACAGCCCAGCGAGGATCGCCCCGGCGCTGTAGAGCCAGTAGGCGAAACCGTGGTTGAAGTGCCGATTCAGATAGGCACTGCCGTCGAGCATCGGGAAGGTCAGTGAGACGACGAAGTTCATGATCCACTGCGCGCCGATCGCAATCGACATCGCCTTGCCGCGGATGGCATTCGGATAGATCTCCGCGAGCATGACCCACACCACCGGCCCCCATGAGAATGAGAAGCCCATGATGTAGAGCACGACCGCGGCGATGGCCAGATACGACGCACCGCTCGCCCGTCCGGCTGCGGCATGACCGCCCGCGCTCACCAGATGCAGATCGAACAGCAGCCCGATGATGATCATCGCCGCGGCCATGACGAATGCACCAGCGACCAGCAACGGCTTGCGCCCCAACCGGTCGACGGTGAAGGTCGCCGCCAGCGTGAACACCGTCATCGTCACCCCGACGAACGTCGCCGACTCCCAGTACGCCTGGTTGGTCGAGGCGCCCATGTTCTCGAACATGTGCGGCGCGTAGTACAGCACCGCGTTGATACCGACCAGCTGCTGAAAGGCGGACAGCGCCACACCGACCACCAGCACCAATGCGCCGAAGGACAGCAACGGGCGGGTATGTTCGATCAGCGTCGCCTTGATCTCGTTCAGCGTCGATTGCGCGCTGTCGGTGCCGACCAGCCGCTTCAGCAACGCCAGCGCCTCGGCGTCGCGGTCCTTGAGCACCAGGAAACGCGGAGTCTCCGGCACCAGGAGCATGAACACGATCAGCAGCGCCGCCGGAATGGCCGCCGAGGCGAGCATGTGCCGCCACGCGGTCTGGAGCAGGTAGGCGCGGCTGTGCCCGGACTGGATCACCCAGTTGACGAAGTACACCAGGTTGATGCCGACGACGATGGCGATCTGCTGGAACGTCACCAGCATGCCGCGCGTCTCGGGCGGGGCGACTTCGGCGATGTACATCGGAGCGAGCATCGAGGCCATGCCGATCGCCGTGCCGCCCATCACGCGATAAAAGAGAAAGGCCGGCAGCGCACGGTCCCCGACCGCGCCAAATAGACTCCAGAAGAACTCCGGGTAGCCCGCGCCGAGCGAGGAGACGAGGAACAGCACCCCGGCGATGAGCAGTCCGGCGCGCCGCCCGATGCGCGTCGAGACCGGGCCGGCCACCGCCGCCCCGAGCACGCAGCCGAGCAGCGCGATCGAGATGGCCAAGCCCGAGAGCAGGTTCGCATCCGCAGCGCCGAGATGGCGCGGGGTCACGAAGTTATGCGTGATCGCGCTCGTGACGCCGGAAATCACTGCCGTGTCGTAGCCGAACAGCAGCCCACCCAAGGTCGCAGCGGCGGTCAGCGCCACCACGAGCCCGGTATTGCCTTTGCTCATCGGAACCCCCTCATTTTGGTATCGCTACCATGTCTCCCGGGGGCCCGTCTTGTCAAGCCTCAGCGCGCCTCAGGCGGCGCTTCTCGGGCGTGCCGCCGACTCTCGCGTGATCAACTCATGCGCGACCTGGCGATGCGCCAGCTCAGCAGCCGCGCCGCGCCGTCCTCCGCGCACCGCGGCAACCAACATGTCGACCGCCTCTCCGGCCATCTGGGCGATCGGCTGGTGGATGGTGGTCAGTCCCGGCCAGATGTTCGCCGCGATCAGGCTGTCGTCGAAGCCGACCACGGCCAGATCATTCGGCACCTCGAGGCCGCGACGGTGTGCCTCGGCCATGACGGCGGCCGCCATGTCATCGTTACTGGCGAAGATCGCGGTCGGCAGCGGCTCGACGGCGAGCAGCTTGCGGGCCGCATCAAGGCCGGAGCGAAACGTGAAGAAGCCCTGCTCGAGGCGCGGCTCGGGCAATTGTCCGTGTTCCTCGACCGCGGCTGCAAAACCCCGCCAGCGCTCCTCGCTCGCGGTCTGATTCGGGTGACCCTTGATGAAGCCGAGCCGGGTGTGTCCGAGCGCCAACAGATACCGAGTCATCTCGCGCGCCGCGGCGAAATCATCGATGCTCACGCACATCGCATCGGCCGGCGGACGACCCGCGGCCACGGCCACGATGCGCATGCGCGCGGCCTGCAACTCCGTGCGGATCACCGCCGACTCGCACAGCGGCGGCGGCAGCACCACGCCAACGACGCCGCCGGCGACGGGGTGAATCTCCAGCGCGGCGCGAAGCCGCCGGCGTCATCTCGCACTTCTCCAGCACCAGCTGCACGCCGTGACGGGTTGCGGCATCGAGCGCTCCGACCAGAAATTCGCTGAGGTAGGAGGCGCTCGGGTTGCCGTACAGCAGCCCCATACGCTCGCCGCGGGCACTCGCCAAGTTGCGCGCGGCGAGATTCGGCGAGTACCCGAGCTGGCGCACGGCCTGCATGACCGTCTGACGCGTCGCATCACTGACGTACTGACCACCGTTGACCACCCGCGAGACGGTCATCGGCGAGACACCCGCATATCGGGCCACGTCTTTGATGGTCACACTGCGGCGGGCGCCGCTTCGGGATTTACGCGCCGGTTTGTTCATCGATTCTCAGCGTTCTTCTCGGTGGCACTCGTTGGCGGCCAACGCATGGGCTGGGGCACTTTAGCACAGGCACAACAGCCCGAGCGCCGCCCCGCTCCGACCGCCCGATGGACTCGCCATCTCGATCCGCAGGCGCTCGTGCGCACCCCGTCCATGATAACGGCACCAAGCCGAAGCGGGCCCCCTGTTCGCCGGCCCGCCCTCCCGACCGGTCCAACCGCCTGGCGTCTCGCCAGAACGTCTTGAAGGGACGCTCGGCATTCTCTACCCTCGTCAAGCGTCGTGTGGCGCCCCCGCCCTCGCCCGAGAGTGACCCCGTGCCGAGCACCGTTACCACGTTTCAGCAGCGTCCGGGCCGCCGGATCGTGCGCGAGGGCCTGCCGCGCCGTCGCTGGCAAGATCTGTATCACGTATTCATGACCATCAGCTGGCCGCGGCTGTTCATGACCTTCGCCGCCTTCTTCGTCACATTCAACCTGCTGTTCGCGGCAACCTACTCGCTGCAGGCCAACGACATCGCGAACGTCAATCCGCCGGGGTTCTGGGGCCGCTTTTTCTTCAGCGTCGAGACCCTCGCCACCGTCGGCTACGGGGACATGCACCCGCAGACGCTCTTCGCGCACATCGTCGCTTCGTTCGAGATCTTCGTCGGCATGATGAGCTTGGCGCTGATCGCCGGGATGATGTTCGCGCGTTTCTCGCGGCCGACGGCGCGGATCCTCTTCGCCCACCACGGGGTCATCCGCCCGCTCGACAGCCAGCCGACGCTGATGCTGCGCGCCGCGAACGAGCGGCACAACGTGATCATGGAGGCGCAGGCGCATCTGCGTCTGGTGCGTGATGAACAGAGCGTCGAGGGATACCGGATACGGCGCGTCCACGACTTGCGGCTGCGGCGCAGCGAGCAACCGGCGTTCCTCCTCGGTTGGACGCTGATGCACACACTGACACCCGACAGCCCGCTTGCCAGCGCCACGACCGAGAGCCTGCGGGCGCAGAATGCGTTTCTGATTCTGACGATCCTCGGCATCGACGAGACGACCGGGCAGACGCTCATGGCTCGCCATGAATACCTGCCGGACATGCTGCGCTGGCAGCACTCGTTTGCCGACATCCTCATCGCCGGCGCCGACGGAGTCGATCGGATCGACTACAGCCGTTTTCACGATATCGAGCCGTTCGTCTGACCTGCAGCGGCGGCCTTAGGGCCGGCGCGGATCTCCGTAGATGATCCCGCGCCCGTCGGTCCCGACGTAGACTCGGCCGAAGATTCGCAGGCGGTTGCCAGGTACGACCGTAGTCGAGCGAGTACGCCAGCGTCGGTGCACCCGGCGCCGAGCGCGGCGAGCGATTCAGGTGTTCGTGCGCAAAGCCACTGAGATCCCCAAAGCCGCTGAGCAAGTGCGCTCCGCGCGGGGGACTGAGGAGTGTCAGCACTGCGGTCTGCTCCGCTCCGCGCGCCCAGGGCTTCCAGAGCACCTCCCGTCCGCGCTCCACGTTGTTCGGCGTGCGGGTGCCGTACACCGTCGCACCGGTGGTATAGGCGGCATGCGATGGATCGACAGGATCTATCGCGACACCGGCCATCCACCAGCCGAATCGCGCGTGGGCTCTGCCGAAGCGCAAGAATGGCGTGGCGGTGACCTCGCGCCGACTATGCGCGCGAACATTTTGCCACTGCCGTCCGCCATCGACCGATCGCCACAGAAGGTCCCCGCCTCGCCAGCGATCCACCGTGGCCACGAGCAGCAGGCCGGATCGGGCCCCATCGACGGCCAGTCCCATGAACCCACCCCGACCGGGCCCGCGGGGCACCGGCGGGGTGATGTTGCGCCAGCGGCCGTCGTTCGGGTCATAGCGGTAGACGGCACCGGCGGTGACGCCATTGGGGCCTACGCCGTTGCTGTATGTGACGTAGAGCCGCCCGCGTGCACTGAGCGCCGCCTGCACCGGCAGCAGATCCGCGGCGGGCTGTCCGGGCACCGCGCGCCACGTCGCCCCGCCGTCGCTCGAACTGAACAGGTGCGCCCGGCCCGCCAGGGTCAACCCAACGAAGAGCCGCGGCGAGGGGTGCCCGGGCGCCCCGCCAACTGGATCCGGCACGACGAAGCTGATCCCGGCCTGTCCGGGCGGCGAAGCGCGCCAGACGCGCCCCGAGACCGCGTCCGGGCATGTTGCCGCCCATCCGAAACGGTGTCGGAAAGATCTGCCAATGCGCGCCGCGGTCGCGCGAGCGCATCAGGACCGCCGGCCGGTTCGGGTACATCCCGGCCGCCACGTACAACACGTTCGCATTGCGCGGGTCGAGCGCGATGCTCTCAATGCCGAAGTCACTCGATGTGCCGAGCTGATCCTCGAGCGCGCGCCAGCGCTGCTCTCGTGCACTCCAGCGGTACACCCCGCCCATGTCGGTGCGCAGGTACGCCAGGCCGCGCTGCAGCGGACTGAATACGATCGCGGGCGCAAAGCCGCCTCCGCCGACCCGCACGCTGCGCCAACGGTAGGGCAGCATCCCGTGCGCTGCGAGCGCCGGTAGCGCCACGGACGCGCCCGCAACCAGCGCCGCGGATCGGCCTGCCCACCCGCTCAGTCGCTACACGGTTCGCGGCTCACCGCCAACGTCACGCGTGCCCGCAGCGTCTCCCCCGGAGCGAGCAGTCGCAGGCCGCTCACCGCTGGCGGTTCGATGCGATTCAGCGCATCGGGCATGTGACTGACCGGCTCGATGCACAAGAAGTTCTCCCCCGGCGGACTGTAGACGTGCAGCCAACGCAGCGGCTCCTCGGCCTCGATGCGCACGCACAGCTGCTCCTCCGGCAACACCAGCTCAGCCCGACCACTCCACCCGGTATAACAGTGATCCACGAGCGTCTGCGGCACCGGCGCAGCGCCGCTGAAATCCCAAATCTGTCCCGGCGGCGCCAGCGCGGTCGGCAGGCACTGAGCATCCGCGAGCCACACACCCTTGACCGGTGCGCGCAGCCGGGCAGCCGGTGTGCGGCGCAGATAAGGATGCCAGCCGATGCCCGCGGGCATCGGTTCGGTGGCGCGGTTCTCCAGCGCGAGCAGGGTCTCGAGCCCCGATTCGCTCAGCGTGAAGACCTGCCGTGCACGGTAGGCCCAAGGCCACTCGCCAGCAGCGTGCTCGTAGACGAGCGCCAAACGCCCAGCCTCGTGCGATTCGACCGTCCAGGGCTCGCGCCAGGCCTGGCCATGCAGCGGGTGCGTCTGCCCCGGCGCATTCGGCTGCAGTTGCACCGCACGAGTTCCGATGCGAAAGCGACCGTGCGCGATCCGGTTGGCGAACGGCATCAACGCGAACCCGCTGCTGTAAAGCGGCTCGTCGATCTCCGGTGCTACTCGACGCAGCACCTCGAGCCCCTGAAACTGCAGCCCCACGAGCGCGCCGCCCAGATGCGCCAGCACATCGAGCGAGTAGCCGTGCTGCGCGATGCGAATTGGTTGGGGTGCGGATGATTCACTCACGTTTGACCTCTCTGATGTCTCTCATCGTGTCTCCTCGGTCTCAACTCAGATGGACGCGAAGCGCGAGCGCGTACGTGTCGTGGTCACGGCGCGACGGCAGCGCGACGCTGAGGCCCGCACCACTTTGATGCCACGGCGGCGCACGTTCCTGTCCCAGCAACTCGACGTGTTGGATCTGCCCCGGCCGCGTCGTTGCATCCGCACCGAGCGAACGGATCAACAGCTTCTCTCCGGGCCACCCGAGCGCAATCGCGTACACGACCGTGCCGGCCTTGTTGCGCGTGAAGCGGATATCGGCGCCCGAGAGCCGCTGCACACTCTTGCCCTGAAAGGGGCCGGGGTCGATGGCGCTCGGGCCCTCCCCGTACACGGTCCACGGACGCGTCGCGTAGATCGCCTCACCGTTCACCGCGAGCCACGCGCCGATCTTCTCCAGGATGAGCCGCTCCTTGGCGTCGATCGTGCCGTCGGGCTTGCCCGGCACGTTCAGGATGAACGTGCCGTTCTTGCTCACCGTGTCGATGAGCCAATGGATGACCTGGCGCGGGTGCATGTAACCGCCGAACTCCCCGGGCTGATCATACAGCGCGCGCAGGTAGTGCCAGTTGCCGAGACAGGTCTCGGACTGCCAGGGATGGGGGCGAATCTGCGCGCTCAGTCCACGCTCGATGTCGGCGACCACGGACTTCTCCAGCCGCGCCGGCACTTTCTTCACGGTGATGACCCCGTCGACCGACCCGCCGTGGCGCGCCAGAGTGCGGTTGTAGTAGTACGCCCCGAGGTTCATCCCACCCCAGCCGAGCGGCAACAGCGGGTTGTCGAAATACAGCAGATCCGGGTCGTGCTGATCGATCAGGTCGCGCGTGCGATCGTAGAAGTTCTTCACATACGAGACGTCCGGCAGTGCATCGAGCGGATGCTTCGGGCCGTAGAGCCGCTGCGGATCGTAACCCTCCCACCATTGTCCCTTGCCGTCGGGGAGCGTCAGTTGCCCGTCGTAGGGCACGCCGGCATAGCGGCCCGTGCGGTCCGCACCGTGTGCCGTCTGAAACCACCACCAATTGCGCGCCTGATGAACCGTGACCCCGAAACGCAGACCGCGCCGCCGCGCCGCCTGCGCCCAGGTACCGATCACATCGCGATGCGGTCCGATGTCGTGCGCATTCCAGGGATGGTGCGCCGAATGCCACGTGTCGAAGCCATCGTGATGATTGGCGAGTGCGAGAAACAGCTTCGCGCCGGCACGCACGTACAGGTCCATCAGTTCATCGGGCTGCCAATTCAGCAGCGTCCACTGTGCGCACAGATCCTTGTAGCCAAACCGCGAGGGAGGGCCGTAGTGCGCCCGTTGGTACTCGTACTGCTCGGTGGCGACTCCATACTTTGTGCCTCCCTGGATGTACATATTGCGCGCATACCAGTCGCCGTCCTCCGGTACACATTGCGGGCTCCAGTGGTTCCAGATGCCGAACTTCGCATCCCGGTACCACTGCGGACACTCGTAATGCAGAAGTGAGTCCCACGTCGGCGCATACGGACCCTGCCCCGCCAGCCCGGCGAGCGGCGCTTGCATCGGCACCCCGTCCCAGGACCCTCCGGGCAGCGGTAATGGCGGCGGGTGTCCCCAGCCGCTCGGCTGCCACCGCGCCTCGCTCAACCGCTCGGCGGTAATGGCTTGTCCGTGCAGCGCATAGAAGACCCGCTCGTCTTGCGCGGTCGCGCAGAACTCGGCGTAATCATAGGTATCGCGCTCGAAGCCGCTTCGGATCGAGCGCGGCCCGAGCGCCGGCGGCACCGCCGCACCCGTCGGCAGCGGTAGCGACGCCGCAGCCGCCGTCCCGGCCACCCATTTGAAGAAGTTTCTCCGTCGCATCGGAAACCAATCCTCCGCAGCCCGAACCGTGCGGCGCCTAGTGCCGCAGGCGATAGAGCACTGAGCCGTGCGCGGCAAGCCGCACCGTCAGGGCATTCGCACTGCCGAGAGTGCGCCGCTGCCACAGGTCGCGCAGCCGATAGCGGCCCGGCGCCAATCCGAGTGCTCGCCACGAGACGTTCAACGTGCGCGCCTTTGCGGCCAGATTGAATGCCGCCAAATACCACCCGCGCCCGTTCTGCGGCCGTGACGTCCACACCACGAAATGGTTACGGGCGAGGACCTGATGGGCATCCCGCGCCTGCTGATCCACCGCGATGACCTGCCGATCATCGAGCAGCGAGAGTGTCCAACGGTTCATGCGCGTCAAGTTTCCACCGATCATCAGGGGCGAGCGCGCGATGCACCAGAGCGTCATGTAGGTGCGTTGCTCCGCATGGGTCAAGCGGCTCCAGCGTGCAGAGCCCCATCCGGGCTGGGGGCCGAGATAGCCGATCGCGAGCATGTCGGCATCCGGCCAGTGCCCGGGGCGCGCCAGCGGCGCCCACTGCGCAAGGCGCTTGAACTGATTCTCCACACCCTGCGGATAGGCCTGTGTGCTACGCCACAGGTCCCAGACATCGTTCGAAATGCGCCACAGGTTGGCATCACGGCGCAGCTGCGCGAGTCGGCTGAGCGGAGCCGGTCCCGGCGAGAGACTGAGCACCATCGGTCGTCCCGTAGTGCGCACCGCACGCGCCAGCATGCCTATCTCCGCGGCCGCATACGGATGACTCGCGATGCAGTCCGCCTTGATGAAATCGACGCCCCAGCGGGCATAGAGCCGTACGATCGAATCGTAGTAGGCCTGGCCGGCGGCGTTCGCCGCCACGCCCTCGTTGTCTGGATTCCAGGGGCACGGCGCATCGGCGAGCGCCGCCTGCCGGGCATGATAGGAGGAGCCGGCGATCGGCAAATTCGCCTCGACCGCCTGTACGGGGATGCCGCGCAGGATGTGGATGCCGAATTTCAACCCCAGCGCATGCACGTAGTGCGCGAGCGGACCGAAACCTTTTCCACCGGCCGCGGAGGGGAACCGGTTCGGCGCCGGTAGATAGCGGCCGTAGCGATCGAGCGTCATGACCGACCCCTTCGCACCGCCGGACGGCGTCGGATTGCGCACGAACCACTCCGCATCGATCGTCACGTGACGCCACCCATAACGACGCAGATGCCGGCTCATCCAACGAACGTTGGCGCGAAATTGCGCCTCGGTAATCGTCGTACCGTAAGCGTCGTAGCTGTTCCACCCCATCGGCGGACGACGCGCCACCTCAGGCGCTCCGGCGAGCGCGGTGGAACAGACCAGGAGCGCGGCGACAGCTCCGGTCGCGCACCGCAGCGGCGTCATGCGTCGGCTCATGTGCGCGCCCCCAAGCCCCGCACGCAGGTGGCACAGCGCACTCGTATGGGCCGACCCGAATAGGTCACCACCACGTCCGCCGGGGTCTTGAAGTCATCTCCCGAGGGCGCGCCCGGCCCGATCCAGCGGATACGAAACTGTCGGGTGTGCGCCATGCCGGGGAACGAGCCGGTGCGTGCACCGATCGACAGCGTGCCGTCGGCCTGATCATAGGAGAACCGGATCAGCGAATACTGACCCTGCCGATAGCCGCGGTTGGTGCCTTGATCCTCGTAGAGCGTGAACCGGCCGCTGTGCCCGGTGTAAACGAGCAGCGTGAGCGGCGCGCGCGGCCGCTCGCCCGTGTACTGGATCGCCGGCCCCACAGGCACGATCGAGCCGGCCCGCACGAACAGCGGCAGACGCGCCAAAGGTGCAGCCACCGTGACCTGCTCACCACCGCGGTAGACCCGATTGGTGAAGAAGTCGTACCAGCTCGCGCCGGCCGGCAGATACACCGGCCAGCGGCGCGCCCGGTAGCGATACACCGGGCTGACCAGGAGGGCCGGCCCAAACATGTACTCCGTCGCGATGCTGCGCACACGGGGGTCGCTCGGGAACTCCATCTCCAGCGCGCGCATGATGGTGCCGTTCTTGCGCCAAGTGTCCCCGGCGAGCGTATAGATGTAGGGCATCAGCCGGTAGCGCAGCTGGTCATAAGAGACCAGGACCCGATAGAGCTTCGTGCCCGGCGGGGAGAGATTGTAGATCTCGCGGTGCGGCATCTGTCCGTGCGAACGGAAGATCGGGCAGAACGCGCCGAACTCGAACCAGCGTGTGTTCAGTTCACGCCACTCGGCCAGATTGGCCGCATCCGGATGCAGGTAGCGGCTCTCAGGCTGGTAACCGCCGATGTCCATCGTCCAGTTCGGCAGCCCCGAGAGCGAGAAACCGATGCCCGCGGCGATTTGATTCTTCATGTCGGACCAGCGCGGCGCGATATCGCCGCTCCACACCGCCGCGCCGCAGCGCTGCAGCCCGGCGAAGCCCGAGCGCGACAGGATGAACGGGCGCCGATCGGGTCGGAACCGCAGGTTGCCGTGATACACCCCACAGACATGCTCGAGCGCGTAGGCGTTGAACAGCGCCGCACCCGGTCCCAGCGGGGTGGGCGTCATGAAGGCCTCGCGCTCCGGGATACTGGTGTTCGACACCATGTCCGGCTCATCCGCGTCCAGCCACCAGGCATCGACGCCGAGCGCTCCGAGGGTGTGCTCGATCTGGCGCCAGTACAGGTGCCGGGCAGCCGCTGAGAACGGATCGTAGAATCCGAACCTGTAGCCAGGCCCCACCCAATCTTTGATGCCGAGTGTCTCCGGCAGCGTAAACATCCCGCCGATCTTCTCCAGCGCCTTGAAATGCCGTGTGCTCGGATAGAACTTCGGCCAGACCGAAATCATGAAGTGCGCATGCAGTGCGTGCACTTGGGCAATCATTGCGCGCGGATGCGGGTAGCGCGTCGGATCGAAGCGATCAGAACCCCAGGCATCATCCTTCCAATAGCGCCAATCCTGCACGATGTTGTCGAGCGGAATACCGAGCGCGCGGTACTTGCGCACCACGCCGAGCAGTTGGCGTTGAGTCTGGTAGTGATCCCGGCTCTGCCAGAAACCGTAGGCCCAGCGCGGCAGCAGCACGGCGCGCCCGGTGACGAAGCGGTATCCGGCGATGACCTGATCGAGGTCCGCACCATGGATGAAGTAATAGTCGATGGCCCGCCCGGCCTCGGAATACAGCGAGAGCCGGCGGCGCACCGCGGCCGGTCGGGGCGGACGGTGCAGCAGCGCGATGTAACCGCCGTCACGATTCCAGACCAGACGGATCGGAACCCGTTGGCCGGCTTGCAGACGCACGCGGAAGTTGCGGTACCAGGGGTTCCAGTTCTGTCGCCAGGCATCGATGATTTTCCGGCCGCCGATCCACAGCTGCTGATAGTCGCTGCCGTAGAGGCTGAACGTGTGCAACCCGCTGGTGCGCGCCTCGATCTGCCCGGTCCAGATGACCTTCACGTGAGAGCGCTTGACCAGCGCCTTCGGAAACGAGCGCGGATAGTGTCCGTGCCAAGTCAGGTATTGATAGTCAATATTGCGCTCGGTCCGCTCGAGCACCAGCTTGCCGTGCACGTAGTAGCGAGCCGTGAGCCCGCCGCGCTGATTCTGCGCATTGTAGAGAATCAGGCTCTTGGAGAGTTGCTGCCAGGGCCGTGGATTTCCGAAGCGCGTAATTGAAGTATTGTCCCAGAGGATGCCGTAATCGCGACTTGACACGACGAATGGCACGACGACGTTCATGTTGTGCTGCGCGAGCGTGAGACTGCGCCCCTTGTAATCGATGCGGCCGGTCTGGTGCTGCCCGAGCCCGTAGAACGCCTCCCCGGGGGTCGATTCGAACTGCTGGCGGATCGCAAAGTATGGATCCCCGTCGATCGTCACCGATTTGAAACTGCTACCGCCCGGCAGCTCGCGCGAGAGCACCTGACCGTGCGCGTTGCGAAAAACGACCTGGCCGTCGCCGAGGTGGACCTGCGCGGTCAGATCCGCGGTGCTGAGCGCCACGGTGGTACCGGACTGACGCACCGTGAACGGCACGCCCGCGCGGCCGCTGCGAACCGCCATGAGGTTCTTCGGAAGCGTCAGGTTAGAACCCGGAAACTCCGTCACTCGGATAATCTGGGGCGCCAGCGCCTCGAGGCGTACCCGACGCGCCGCGCCGGAGCGTGGTGTGACAATGATGCCGCCGGCAATCCTCTCGACCGCCCCGGCGGCGCGCGCCGCGTTCGGCAACAGCGCCGCGCCGAGCGCGGCCCAGCCGAGCAGGCCGCCGGTCAAGATGCGGCGCATCACCGGGAAATTGCGCTGTGACATCAGGGGTTCCTCGAGATCAGTCAGTGGCCAGAGGCCCGATGCGCCCGCAGCGCGCATCGAGCACCCGGGCGGGAGGGGCTGGCGAATGCGCGCACCCGGCTGTCGGTACCGTCGCTTACTGCGATACGGCCGCAGCTGGAGCGGGCGGCGGTCCGGCGTGCAAAGACACGTGGTGTGCTACGCACACACGGCCTCCGGCAGCGCGCCGTTGAGTCCAAGCACCAGGTAAGCCGCCACAACTGCAGTGCGAAACACCGCCGCGGTCGCGATGGCCGGCGGGAAGATCTCCCCCAGCGCCAGGAAGCGTGCAACATCCTGCTGCGGCTCGTCGGTGCAGGAGCTGCCGACGGCAAGCAGCGCCTCGGCGTGCGGATCAGTCAGTTCCCCGTCGGTGCGAGCCCGCCAGACCACGAAACGCATCCAGGCCGCGAGCGCCAGTGCCAAGCACACGAAGGAGCGCCCGGCGGACAGTGCATCGACGACACTCGGCAGCAGACGCACCGGGAGTTTCTTCGAGCCGTCCCAGGCGATCTGCGCAAGCTGGTGTCTGACACTGGGGTTGCGAAATCGCTCGAGCGTCGCCTCGATGTAGGCCCCGACTTCAAACGAGCCGCTCGCACGCAGACCGGGTGCGACTTCCTCGCGCAGCAGACGCTCGACACAGCGTGCGAGCGGCAGATCACGCATCGCCTCTGCCACCGTGGCATGACCACGCAACAGACCGAGGTAGGCGAGCGTCGAGTGCGCGCCGTTGACGACTCTCAGCTTGGCACGGTCATAGACCGAGACGTCCCGCGTCAACGTCACGCCCACTGCGCTCCAGTCGGCCACCCGCACCGCCGGCACATCCTCGATGACCCACTGCGTGAACCGCTCGCGCTGCACCGGCCACGCATCATCGAGGCCGCTCTCGGCCGCGACGCGGGCAATCAGGTCCGCATCGGTTGCCGGGGTGATGCTGTCCACCATGGTTCGCGGAAACGACACTTCCTGCTCGATCCACCCTGCCAGCGCCGGATCGCGCTGAGCGGCGAACGCCCTCACCGCGGCGTGCAGCGTCGGTCCGTTGTCCGGCAGGTTGTCACAGCTGACCACTGCGAACGGCGCCACGCCACGCGCGTGCCGCCGGCGGAGCCCTTCGGCGAGAAATCCAATCACGCTGCGCACCGCGCCATCGGCCCGCAAGTCGTGTGCGATATCCGGGTGCGCGAAATCGAGCTGCCCGTCGCCCCCGAGACAGTAACCCTTTTCGGTGACCGTGAGCGTCACCAGATGCGTCTCGGGCGCCTCGAGCCGTGCAAACACCGCCGGCCGCTCACTCGGTGCCACGAGGATCTCGCGCAGCGCACCGATCACGCGCAGTGGCGTCGCCGCGGCGAGCTCAGCTAAGCAATACAAGTTATTCTGAGGCGCGAGCGCATCGCGGACCGCGCCGCTGTGCAGCGAAACGGCGCTGATCGCCCAGCGCGGATCCCGCTCGAGCAGCCGATCGGCATAGTACGCTTGATGCGCGCGGTGAAACGCGCCGGGGCCGAAGTGCAGCCAGCCGATCCGGCAAGCTGCGCGGGTGTAGTGGGGACGAGCCACCGATGCACGCGCATGCGGCAGTGTCGCTTCGTTCAACCGCGCCGATGTCATTGCCGGCAGCCTAATGGTAGCGTTATCATTTTGCAACGTAATCACTGTCGCCGGGGGGCGTATGTCGCAGTTGACCCAGGCCGCACGACGCCGCGCCATCATGCTCGCCGCGGCGCTCCTCTGTGCGGTACCGACGCTGTCCACCGCGGCGCATGCCGAGGACGGCTACCGTCTCTGGCTACGCTACGTGCCGGTGCACGGGGCGTGGCTCACGCGTTATCGCCGCGGGGCGAGTGAGCTGGTGCCGGGGAGGTCACACTCCCCCACGCTGCGTGCAGCGACCGCGGAGCTCGAACGCGGGCTCGCGGGCATGCTCTCGCGCCCGGTGCCCAAGGCACCGACCATCACCCGCAACGGCGCGATCGTGTTCGGTACGCCGCACAATCTGCCGCTGCTGCGCTCGCTGCACCTTAGGCTGCATGGACTCGGCGCCCAGGGGTATGTGATCCACACCGTTCACATGCATGGACTGCGCGTCACGGTGATCGCCGGAAATACCGATATCGGCGTGCTCTACGGAGTATTCCGCTTCCTGCGCCAAATGCAGACCCGCCAGCCGCTCGAGCCGCTCGCCATTGCTTCGCGGCCGAAGATCCGCCGCCGCGTGCTTGATT
This sequence comes from Steroidobacteraceae bacterium, assembly GCA_049964755.1. Lineage (GTDB taxonomy): Bacteria > Pseudomonadota > Gammaproteobacteria > Steroidobacterales > Steroidobacteraceae > 13-2-20CM-66-19. The sequence continues at coordinate 37,647 of JBMFWZ010000002.1, forward strand.
TCTGGGACAACCTCAACGGCAGCGTCGAGCGCGGCTACGCTGGGGACTCGATCTGGAAATGGCGCGAACTGCCCGAGTACCTCGCTCCGCGGTACACCGATTTTGCGCGCGCATGTGCGTCGATTGGCATCAACGGTGTCGTGCTGAACAACGTCAATGCCAGCCCCTGGATCCTCACACCTCTGTATCTGGCCAAGGTCGCAGCGCTCGCCAATGTGCTGCGACCCTACGGGATCCGTGTCTACCTGTCCGTGCCCTTCAGTGCGCCCATCACGGTGGGCAAGTTGCCAAGCGCCGACCCGCTCGATCCGGCGGTCCAGGCTTGGTGGCGGCACAAGGTCGCAGCGATCTATCGGGCGGTGCCGGATTTCGGTGGCTTTCTGATGAAGGCGGACTCCGAAGGCGAGCCAGGACCTGAAAACTACGGCCGCACCCAGGCCCAGGGGGCGAATCTGCTCGCCCGGGCGCTCGCGCCCCATCACGGCATCGTCATGTGGCGCGCGTTCGTCTACTCGACGAATCCGCACTCGGAGGATCGGGTCAAGCAGTCTTACGACATCTTCAAGCCGCTCGACGGCAAGTTCGACCGCAACGTGATTCTGCAGGTCAAGAATGGGCCGCTTGATTTTCAGCCGCGCGAGCCGTTTCATCCGCTGTTCGGCGCGATGCCGCACACCCACCTGATGCTCGAGCTGGAGATCACCAAGGAATATCTCGGGCAGCAAACGAGCCTCGTGTACCTCGGCACGCTGTTCCAGGAGGCGCTGCGCGCGGACACCTGGGCGCGCGGCCGCGGGTCGACCGTGGCGCGGGTGATCGACGGCTCGCTCTACGGCCAGCACGACACTGCGATCGCCGGGGTGGCCAACATCGGTTCGGACCGCAACTGGTGCGGCTCGATCTTCAACCAGTCGAATTGGTATGTGTTCGGACGGCTTGCCTGGAATCCCGACGCCTCGGCGCGCACCATCGCCGCACAGTGGGTCCGCATGACCTTCACCCACAACCCGGCTTTCGTCCGCCCGGTGGTGCACATGATGATGGTCTCGCGCGAAGCGGTGGTCGACTACAGCGATCCTCTGGGGCTCGCCAGTCAAATGGCCGGCACGCACTACGGCCCCGGCCCCTGGATCGCTCCGAGTCGCCACGTCCCCCCGGACTGGTCGAGCACCTATTACAGTCACGCCAACGCCACGGGCATCGGTTTCAACCGCACCGCCAGCGGCAGCGATGCCGTCGCGCAGTACGCCCCGCACGTGGCGGCCCGGTTCGCCAGCCTCAAGCACTGCCCTGAGAACCTGCTGCTGTGGTTTCACCACGTCCCGTGGACGTACCGCCTACGCTCGGGCCATACGCTGTGGGACTCACTCGTGCTGCACTACGTGCGGGGCGTCGACACCGTCAAATGGATGCGCCGCTCCTGGCTGAAACTCGCTCGATATGTCGACCCGCGCCGCTTCCAATTGACCGCGGCTTTCCTGACGATCCAGGTCCATGAGGCCAGATGGTGGCGCGATGCGAGCATCGCCTATTTCCAATCGATCTCCCATCTGCCGCTGCCCGCCGGCGTCGCGCCGCCGCCCGATAGCCTGAAGGCCTACGAGGCGTTTTGCATCCCGTACCTCGAAGGGACGCCCGGGACCGGCGCGGCCTGTCCGCCCGACGACGCGCCGGTGCCGCGTTGACCCTCAGTGCCGCCGGGTGCATCGTCACTCCCTCCACCCCCATTGAGCCGAGAGCAGCCCACGAGCCGCGACCATGACGGACCTCGCCCCCCCTGCGCTACACCCGGATCGGCTGTTTCCGGCCGATCCGGCCACCCGGGCCATCGCCCGACGCTTGTACGCCGAAGTGCGCGCCCTGCCCATCATCAGTCCGCATGGCCACACCGATCCGCGCTGGTTCGCGGCCAACGCGCCGTTCAGCGATCCGGCCGCGCTGCTGCTGACCCCGGATCACTACATCACCCGGATGCTCTACAGTCAGGGCGTGACGCTCGAGGCGCTCGGAGTCGAACCGAATGGCGAGCGGCACGCACCGCCCTCGCCCGAGGCCATCTGGCGCACCTTCGCCGCGCATTACCACCTGTTCCGCGGCACCCCCACCCGGCTGTGGCTCGACTGGGTCCTCACCGAGGTGTTTGGCGCCGACTGCCCGCTCACGAGCGCCAACGCCGCACAAACGTACGAGCGCATCTGTGCTCGGCTCGCCACGCCCGCCTTCCGACCGCGCGCACTGTTCGAGAGATTCGGCATCGAAGTGCTCGCCACCACCGAGTCGCCGCTCGATTCGCTCGAACACCATGCGGCCATCCGCGCAAGCGGTTGGCCCGGTCGCGTGATCAGCGCCTATCGGCCCGATCCGGTGATCGATCCGCATACTCCCGGATTCCTCACGCACCTCGAGCGCCTCGGCGCGCTCGCCGGCACCGATCCATTCACCTGGCGCGGGTATCTCGCCGCCCACCGTTCGCGACGCGCGTTTTTCGCCTCCTGCGGGGCGACTTCGACCGATCATGGCCACCCGACTGCGCGCACGGCAGACCTAGCAGAACGCGACGCCGAGGCGCTCTTCATGCGCGTGGTGCAGACCGCGCGTACCGGGGATCTGCGCGCCGAGGACGCCGAGACCTTCCGCGCCCAGATGCTCACCGAAATGGCGCGCATGAGCCTCGAGGACGGCCTGGTGATGCAGATCCACCCTGGTGCTTGGCGCAACCACAATACGCCGCTGTACCGTCGCTTTGGCGCGAACATCGGCGCCGATATCCCGACGCCGACCGACTATGTCACCGCACTGCATCCGCTGCTGAATCGCTTCGGTAATGAGCCGACGCTCACGATCATCGTGTTCACGCTCGATGAGTCGAGCTACAGCCGTGAACTGGCCCCGCTCGCCGGACACTATCCGGCACTGCGACTCGGGCCGGCGTGGTGGTTCCATGACAGCCCGGAGGGGTTGCTGCGCTTTCGCGAACACACCACCGAGACGGCCGGGTTCTACAACACGGTGGGCTTCAACGACGACACCCGTGCATTCTTTTCGATTCCGGCACGACACGATGCCGCACGGCGCATCGACTGCACGTTCCTTGCGCGGCTGGTGGCCGAACATCGCCTGCCCGAGCAAGAAGCGCTCGAAGTGGTGCGTGATCTGGCCTATCGGCTGCCGAAGCAGACCTACCGGCTCTGACCGAACCCAGGCCCGCACGCGGTTGGCGCCGCGCAAATCGCGGCGCCAACCGGGCGGGTCGAATCACGACCGCGGTGCGACTCGGCTCACTTCACCGCGAACGCGCGGTAGGAGTGCGGCGCAAGCCTGACCACGAAGCTCGTCTGCCCCTTCTCGCTCGGCAGGGGATTCGGCGTGATGAGCGGCGATGGCAGCACGGCCTGCCCGGAGGCCAGATCGAGCAGCTCGTGAGCCCCGGCGTGCACAAAGACGCGCACCGTCACGGGCCGCGCCAGATACGACTCGATGACGAACGTGTGATTGCTGTAAGCGAACAGCGCGACGTGCGCCGGCGCATTGATGCGCACCGGGAAATTCGCCATCAGGTACCCGCGCAGAGTGTTGAGCACCGGCTCAGGTAAGCGGTACAAATCCCCCATGTTGCTCGGAACGTCGAGCACGTAGAGCTCCCCGTGCGAATACCCGCTCATCAGCAGCAGCGGCACTCCATGAGCGGCCGCCTCTCCTTCGACGACCGGCCAGCTGTCATTGGTATAGAAGCGCACCTCGGGGAAGATGATCCGCGCGGCGCGTTGGCCCGGAACGTCCAAACCCGCGGTGGTGCCACCGGCAATGCTGCCCAGATAGTGCCGCACGGCGATCGGCAGCCCGGTGTACGTAATGTCCGCGACGTTACGGATGCCGCGATGCTCTTGCTCGAGTGTGTGCAGCAGCCCGGAGGTGATGATCACGTCGCCGCCGGCCTTCAGCCGCGACTCGATCTTCGCCACGAGATGCGGGTCCGCCGCCGCCTCCGCGGTGAGCAGCACCACCGGCGCGTGCGCCGGGAAGTGCGGCTCAAGATTGATCGGAATGCCGATATTGCCCAGGTAGTTCTGTAGGAAGTCCTCACCACTTGACTGGAACGGCTTGTAACTGGCAATGCCGATCGGACGGCCGAGCTTGCCGAGGACCTTGTCGATTTTGCCGAGCGCAAACCCCGCAACGCTGGCCCAGCCCGGCACCGCCTCGCTGCCCGGTGGCGCCTTGAACTGGCGCACCATGGCGTCCCAGTCGAAGCTCGTGCGATCAGCCGCCCAGGCATCGCGCGCCCCCGGACTCACCGCCTCGGGCACGGCGAGCTGCGGCCAGCTGAACAGCGTGATTTCAGGCGATTTGGCCAACAGCGTATCCCAGAGCTGCTCGGCGTAGCGATCCACGTACCGATCGCCGAAGGTGTCGACCCAGCCGCCCTTGTCTCCGTGCGGGCGGATATTGTGATAGTAGCGATAGATCAGATAGCTCTCGTACTGCTGAAGCATCTGCGCGGTGTGCACCGGATCGCGGGTCTCATCACCGGTGTAGATGCCGCTGAACATCTTCGCCTCGCGGTCCAGGTCGAAACCGAGGCCCTGGAAGTGCTCGTACCAGTTCGGGTACTTGATGATCACTTTAGCGTGCGGATTGACCTGGTGCGCCGTATCGATGATCAGATGCTGCGCCACCCAACGCATCTTGCGCAGCCGGTACTGCGTCCAGCTGAGGGAGCCCTTGGCCTTGATGTCGGCGTTGCTGCGCGTATTGAAGAAGGTGAAGTCATCGAGAATGATGGTGTTGAAATGGCGCGCCGCCATGCGCACGGCGCGCTCGCAGATCGCCACATCGTGCGGATTCTCGAAGTCAAATGAGTTATATTGGTTATATTTGTTGCGGCCTGCGAACAGCGTGATGCCACCATCGACCGTGATGCCGCGTCGACGAAAGAACGCCGCGATCCTATCGAGCGTCGCCGGATCTGCGAATACCTGATCTCGGTACACCTCGAGGTACACCTTGTTGAAGTGCACCTGACTCCAGATGCGCTGGAACTGCCGGCGCAACGTCTGCGGATTGGCAAGTTGCCGAGTCGAGGTCACGGGGATGTACACCGCGACGCTGAAGTTCTTGTACGGGCGTTGCGCGGTGGGAGCGCTCGCCGCGCCACCTGTCCCCGCGCACAGCATCCCGCACAGTGCGGCCACTAGGCCCGCTGCTCGATGGATTCGCCTCATCATGCCGATCCCCTCTCTTTTGTTAAAAACAATTCGGCGCGCAGACTGAATTGCCCCTGTGTCCCGGCTCACCAGTCCCACATCGTGCCGTCGGTCAGTCGCGCCACGGGCAGTTGCTTCGGTTCGTACGGAAAGCGCGCGGCGAGCTCCTCGTCGAACCCGACACCGTGACCGGCACTCTCCCCACAATGCAGGCAGCCGTCCCGGAAGGTGTAGTCGTGCGGGAACACCTCGTCGGTCTGCTCGGTGTGACGCATGTACTCCTGGATACCGAAGTTCGGCACCCAGGTATCAAAGTGCAGCGCCGCCCCGAGCGTGATCGGCGAGAGATCCGTCGCACCGTGAAAGCCGGTGCGCGCCCGGTGCATGGCCGCCAGATCCGCGATGCGGCGCACGTGCGTGATGCCTCCGCCGTGCACGATGGTCGTGCGGATGTAGTCGATCAGCTGCCGCTCGAGCAGCGCGCGGCAGTCCCAGATGGAGTTGAATACCTCGCCCACCGCGAGCGGCGTGACCGAGTGGCGGCGGATCAGTTCGAACCCCTCGGGATTCTCCGCCGGCGTGGCGTCCTCGAGCCAGAACAGCCGGAACGGCTCGAGGTCACGGGCCAGACGCGCCGCCTCAATCGGGCTGAGGCGATGGTGAACGTCGTGGAGCAATTCGATCTGGGGGCCATGGTCGGCACGCAGCCGCTCGAACAGTTTAGGTACGATCTCGAGGTACGGCGGCGTCGACCACACCGTTTCGACCGGCAGTTCGCTCTCCGCAGGTTCGTAGGCGTTCTTCAGCCGCGTCACTCCGTACGGTTTGGCAAGTCCGGGCACTCCGCACTGCGCCCGTACGGCGTGGTATCCCTGCTCGATGTACCGACCGACCTCGGCGCTGGCCTCCTCGATATCCCGTCCGCTGGCGTGTCCGTAGACGAGGATGCCCTCGCGGCTGCGCCCGCCGAGCAGTTGGTACAGCGGCAGTCCGGCCATCTTGCCGAGGATGTCCCACAGAGCAACGTCCACCGCCGCGATTGCGGTCATGGTCACCGGTCCGCGACGCCAGTACGCGCCCCGATAGAGGAACTGCCACGTGTCCTCGATCCGGCCGGCGTCACGGCCGATCAGGTTCGGGATCACGTGATGCTCGAGGTACGCGGCGACCGCGAGCTCGCGACCGTTGAGCGTGGCATCGCCGATGCCCCAGACGCCCGAGCGCGTCTGGATCTTGAGCGTCACGAAGTTGCGCCCCGGCGAGGTGACGATCACTCGCGCGGAAATGATCTCCCGGTCGCGGTGCGAGCCGTGCGCAGCAGAGGGTTGATCGGTCATCGATGCGATCTCCAAGACGAACGGGGCCGCCGCACCCTAGGCGCATCGGCAGGTGAGAGGTCCGCAGCCGCAGCAACCCTCATGCGTCCGCCAGGGACACGGGGGTCAGCTGCGGTGCGAGCAGCTGGATCAGACTGAGGGCGATGAGATACATCCCACCGGCAAGCGTGAACAGCAGCGCATAGCTGCCGGTCGCTTGCAGCAGGTAGCCGACCGCCGCGGAGACCAGAGCTCCGGAGAGCGCACCGGCAAATCCGCCGAGCCCGACTGCCGAGGCGACCACGGTGCTCGGATACAGATCAGACGTCAGCGTAAAGAGGTTCGCCGACCAACCCTGATGCGCCGCCGCTGCCAAGCCGATCAATCCCACGGCAGCCCACATCGAGTGCACCACCGAGGTGAACACCACCGGTACGACCGCAAGGGCGCACACCAGCATCGCGCCCTTGCGCGCGCCGTTGAGGCTGAAGCCGCGGCGCATCAAGCGACCCGCAAGCCAACCGCCCGCGACACTACCGGCATCAGCCATCACATAAACCGCGACCAGCGGCGGGCCGAGTTCGGTCAGATCAAGCCCAAAGCGGTGACTGAGATACTTCGGCAGCCAGAACAGCAGGAACCACCAGACCGGGTCGGTGAGAAACTTGCCGACCACGAACGCCCAGGTCTGGCGGTGCCGCAGCAGCTCACGCCAGCGCACCCGGCGCGCAGGCCCGCTCGGTTCGGCGCCATCGGCGCGGATGTAGGCCAACTCCTTGGCGCTGACTCGCCGATGCTCACCGGGGGGGCGGTAGACGATGAGCCAGGTGATCAGCCACAGCGCACTCAGCACTCCGGTGAACAGAAAGCCCGAACGCAGTCCCCACAGCGAGACGGCGATCGGCACCAACAGAGGGGCGATCAGTGCCCCGATGTTCGAGCCGGCGTTGAACAACCCGGTAGCGAGCGCCCGCTCGCGGCGCGGGAACCACTCTGAGACGGTTTTGATGGCGGCCGGAAAATTACCCGACTCGCCCAGCCCGAGCAAGAAGCGTGCCGCAACGAACTCCAACACCGTGCGCGCCAGCGCATGACTCATCGCCGCGCAGCTCCACAACGCGATGGCGAGTGCATAGCCGAGCCGCGTGCCGAGCTTGTCGATGAGCGCCCCTGCGAATATCAGGCCGAGCGCGTAGGCGATCTGAAATGCCGCGACGATGTAGCCGTAGTCGACCTGGGTCCAGCCGAGTGTATGACCGAGCGCCGGGGCGAGGACGCCGAGCACCTGGCGGTCGATATAATTGAGCGTGGTTGCCCAGAACAACAGCGCGCAGATGCGCCACCGATACGCGCCGACGCGACCGGTGGAGTCCCGCACTGACTGAGGCTCGACGGCCATACTCGGGCGTGTCCCGTAGCAAAGGGGTGGGCGATGGTAACGCTCCCATTTTCGGCTCGCAACTTCGCCCCGGATTCCGCGCAGCGGTCTTAGTCACGCAAATTTAGTTTACGAATCGGAGCGGTCAGTTATGATAGCGATACCAGTCATGGGTTTCGGGGGGATCATCCAGTGAAGGGTCACATTACTCGCGCGCGCGTGCTCGGCGCCCTGACCGCCGCGGCGCTGCTCGCCGCGCTCCCCGCACCGGGCGCGCACGCCGCCGGCGCCCCGCTCTACAAAGATCCGCACGCCCCGATCGCCGAACGGGTGAAGGATCTGCTGAGCCGCATGACCCTGCCGGAGAAGATCGCGCAGATCACCTCGCTCTGGGACGACAAGCCGCAGATCGAGAACGCCGCCGGGGACTTCGATCCGGCCAAGGCGGCCCGCAACTACCCCTATGGCATCGGCCAGCTCGCCCGACCGGGCGACTACGCGCCCGATCAGTTCCGTCTGCGCACCCTCGCGCAGACGATCCAGTTCGTCAATGCCGTGCAGCGCTACGACATCGACCATACGCGCCTCGGCATCCCGACGCTGTTTCACTCCGAAGGACTGCACGGCTACGTGGCGCGGGGCGCGACCAGCTTCCCGCAGGCGATCGCGCTGGCGAGCACCTGGGACCCTGCGCTGATCACCCGAGTGTTCGGCGTGGTGGCAAGCGAAGCGAGCGCCCGCGGCGTCGACATGCTGCTGACTCCGGTGATCAACCTCGGCCGCGATCCGCGCTGGGGGCGCATCGAGGAGACCTTCGGCGAGGATCCGTACCTGGTCGGCCGGATGGGCGTCGCCGAGGTGCGCGGCCTGCAAGGCCCGGCGCTGCCCCTGACCCCGGGCCACGTCCTCGCCGTGTTGAAGCACATGGCCGGCTACGGCGTGCCGCAGGCCGGCACCAACGTCGGCCCGGTCGAGCTGACGCGCCGCACGCTGCGGCAGATGTATCTGCCGGCGTTCCACATGGCGATTGACCAGGCCCACGCCCAGGTGGTGATGGCCGCCTACAACGAAATCGGCGGCATCCCGTGCACCGCCAATCCCTGGCTGTTCCAGCAGGTGTTGCGCAAGGACTGGGGCTTCAAGGGCGTGGTGGTCAGCGACTACCTCGGCATCGAGCAGCTCATGACCCTGCATCACGTCGTGCCGAATCTGACCGATGCCGCCGCCCGCGCGCTGAATGCCGGTGTCGACGTCGATTTCCCCGACGGCCAGGCGTTCGCGCACCTGCCGCAGGCCCTGGCGCAGGGCAAGGTGACGATGGCGCAGATCAACTCGGCGGTCGCCGGCGTGCTGCGCCTGAAATTCCTCTCCGGGGTGTTCGACCATCCCTATGCCAGTGTCCGCAAGGCGCGCGCGATCACCGATGACCCGCAGGCTCGCGCCCTCGCGCTGAAATCGGCGCAGGAAGCGATCGTGCTGCTGAAGAACGACGGCACGCTGCCGCTGCGAGTGAGTCGGCTGAAGACACTCGCCGTGATCGGCCCGAACGCCGCGCCGGTGCGCCTCGGTGGCTACTCGGGCATCCCGAAACACCCGGTGAGCATTCTGGCGGGCATCCGCCGCTACGTTGGTCGGCGCGTGCACGTGGTTTATGCCCGCGGCGTGAAGCTGCTCGCCTACGGCAACAAGGACACCAACCGCGAAGTCCTCGAGCCGAATTCGGCGAACCTGCCGCGCATTCGCCATGCCGTAGCGGTGGCCCGAGGCGCCGATGCGATTGTGCTGGTGCTCGGCACCAGCGGGGCGATGTGCCGGGAGGGCTGGGCCGACTATCACCTGGGAGATCGCGACACGCTGCGCCTGCGTGCCGACCAGAACCGCCTCGCGAGCGCCCTCTTCGCCCTCGGCAAGCCGGTGGTGGTGGTGCTGATCAACGGCTGCCCGGTGACGGTCAACCGCATCCTGCCGCGCGCCAACGCCCTGCTCGAGGGCTGGTATCTCGGTCAGGCCGGGGGCACCGCGATGGCGGATGTGCTGTTCGGCAAGACCGATCCGGGCGGCAAGCTGCCGGTGACCATCCCGCGTTCCGTCGGCATGGTGCCTTACAACTACGACGAGAAGCCGAGCGCACATCGCGGTTATCTGTTCGCCAACAACTCGCCGCTGTTCCCGTTTGGCTACGGACTGTCGTACACAACGTTCCACGTGGGTCGACCGCACCTGTCCGCACCGACGTTGGCCGCGCACGGCACCGTGACCGTCACGGTCAATGTGCGCAACACGGGCAAGGTCGCCGGCAGCGAGGTCGTGCAGCTGTACGTGCACGAGCTGGTGACCTCGGTGACCGAGCCAGTCAAGGAACTCAAGGGCTTCAAGCGGGTCTGGCTCGCGCCCGGGGCGGCCACGCAAGTGCACTTCACGCTGCAGCCGCGGGTCTTTGCGATCTGGAACGAGAACATGCGCAAGGTCGTCGAGCCCGGCACGGTCCGCGTGATGGTGGGGGCCGATTCGGTGCACCTGAAGTCCGCGATGCTGCACCTGGCGAGCTAATCGATCGGTTTGTCTCGCCGGTGATCCCCTCGGGCTTATCTCTCCCCGGCCCGACAGGGGATCACCGGCGGGTGTTTGGCGGCGAGCTCCCGGCCGACCGTTCCAGGCTGCATCTGCCACGGCCCGAGCCGCATCTTCTTCAGATGCGCAAGGCGCTGCTCCTGGACAAGCGTCGGCGCAGCCGCCACCCTGCGCCGTGGTCACGGCGATCGAGATCGCAACGGAGGGCGCGGGGCCTGTCGGCACCCGCGCCTTGCACACCGAGTGGTGCGTCGCCCCCGGCTAGGCGAATTCCGCGAATGCCCCCTTGAGGTCGCGGTAGAGCCGCTGGAATGTGCGGCGTCGGCTCGCCAGCAGCGCCGCCAGGGCGGCATCCGGGTGCACGATGCGCGCCACCGGCGGTGCGGCACAGACCTCTGCCTCATCGCCCTCACCGAGCGCGAGGCGAGCCAGACGCGCCGCCCCCAGTGCGGCACCGACCTCCCCGCCCTCGCGATACGTCAGCGGCCGGCGCAGCGCCGCGGCGATCAGTCGGCCCCAGTACGGCACGCGTGCCCCGCCGCCGGTCACGCTGATCTCCCCGACCTGATCGCTCTTCTCGGTCAGTACGTCGAGTCCGTCCGCAAAGGCAAAGGCAACCCCCTCGAGGACCGCGGCGGTGAGCTCCGCCGGAGCCGTGTCCGGCCGCAGCCCGAAGAACACTCCGCGGGCGTGCGGGTCGTTGTGCGGAGTGCGCTCACCGGTGAGATACGGCAAAAACAGTGGGGAATGGCGCGTCAGGCCCCGGGCCTCCGCGGCCGCCGCGAGCGCGCCGAGATCGGTGCTGCCGACCGCCTGGGCGATCCAGTCGAGCGTATTGGCCGCGCTCAGCATCACCGACATCTGATGCCAGCGGTCGGGCAGACAGTGACAAAATGCGTGGGCCGCCCGCTCGGGGTTGGGGCGGAACCGATCGGTCACGACGAACAGCACCCCGGAGGTGCCGAGGGAGAGGAACGCCTGGCCGGGTCGCACCACGCCGAGTCCAACGGCGCTCGCGGCATTGTCTCCACCGCCGCCGGCCACGATCACCCGCGGCAGTCCGAGCTGCTCGGCAGCCGCCGCGGTGAGTGTGGCGGAGGGACTCGATCCCTCCACCAGACGCGGCATGTGCGCGCGCGTCAAATCGCTTGCCGCCAACATCGCATCCGACCACTCGCGCCGCGCCACATCGAGCCAACCGGTACCGGCGGCATCGGACATGTCGCTGTCGTGCTCACCGGTCAGACACAGCCGTACGTAATCCTTCGGCAGCAGCACGCGGGCGGTGCGGCGGAACACGTCCGGCTCATGCCGCGCCACCCAGAGCAGCTTCGGGGCGGTGAATCCCGGCATCATGATATTGCCGGTAATGGTGCGCGCCGCCGGCTCGCGCCGCTCAAGTTCCAGACACTCCTCGGCCGAGCGCCCGTCGTTCCAGAGAATCGCCGGACGCAGCGGCTGATCGCGCGCATCCAGCAGCGTCGCGCCGTGCATCTGCCCAGAGAGGCCCACCGCCCTCACCGTGGCGCGCGCCTCAGCTGGCAGTGCGAGCACCGCCTGCACGCTGCCTTGCCACCAGGCGCGCGGATCCTGCTCGGAGAACCCCGGTGCGGGACGGTTCACCTCCAGAGGTGCGGAGGTCTGGGCGGCGATGGCGCCGTGCTCATCGAGCAGCACCGCTTTGACGCTGGAGGTGCCGATATCAATTCCGAGGTACAGAGCGCTGCTCCCGTCGTGACTGTCCGAGGATGGTAGCGATACCACTTCCGCAGTGTCAATTTTGCGTACTCTCAAAAACACAGAGCCTCAGCGCGGCTCTATGGTTGTCGCGTTGGCGTGATATCGCTACCATCCCCACGGGCTCCGCGCCGAAGAATGAGGGGATTGCCATGCCGATGATGATGAAACGCCTGCTGCCGCGCCTGTTCGCGCTCTCGGTCTGTGCGGCGCTGGCCGCCTGCGGGAGCGGGGAGCACCCCACCCCTGCCGCGGCGCCCGTCCCGGCGCAAGCACACACTCAAGCCGCGGCGCACTGGCTCGGAACTTGGGCTGCCTCGCAGCAGATCCCCGAACCGCACAACACGCTGCCGAGCGGGGCTCTGACCGATGCGACGCTGCGCCAGATCGTGCACCTGAGCGTCGGCGGACGGGAGCTGCGCGTGCGCTTCTCGAACGTCTTCGGCACCACGCCCCTGCACATCCTCGCCGCGCACATCGCCGTCCCGGTCTCACGCACCACCGGGGCGATCGATCCGGCCACCGACACCCGCCTGACCTTCGGCGCCCGCCCCGGCATCCGCATTCCCCCTGGGGCCGCCTACTACTCGGACCCCGTTGCCTTCCGCGCCAAGGCCCTCTCGGACCTGGCAGTGACGATCTACCTGCGCAAGCCCCCGCTGCGCCAGACCAGTCATCCAGGCTCGCGCGAGACGTCCTTCCTGCTCCACGGCGAGCACGTCGCGGCGGCGAGCCTGCCGGGCGCGATGCGTTTCAACCACTGGTTCTTCCTCTCCGGCGTCGACGTCAAGGTGCATGGACCGGCCGCGGCAATCGTCACGCTCGGGGACTCGATCACGGATGGGCACGCCACGCCCAATAACAGCGACACTCGCTGGCCCGATGACCTGGCCCGCCGGCTGCAGGCCTCGCCGGCCACGCGCCACCTGAGCGTGCTGAACGTCGGTACCGGCGGCAACCGTCTGCTGCGCTACGGACTGGGCCCGGATGCGCTCGCCCGCTTCGACCGCGACGTGCTCGGGCAGACTGGCGTGCGCTACCTGATCGTGCTCGAGGGCGTCAACGATCTGGGCGTTGCCACCATGCACGGGCGGATCTCCGCCGCACAGCACGCCGCGCTGGTGCGCAACATCATCGGCGCCTACCGCCAGATCATCCTGCGAGCTCACGCGCACGGCATCAAAGTGATCGGCGGCACCATCACGCCGTTCGGCGGTTCAACCTATTACCACCCCTCCGCCGCGACGGAACGTGATCGTCGCGAGATCAATGCTTGGATCCGCGCGCCCGGACACTTCGATGCAGTCGTCGATTTCGCCAAGGTCGTGCGTGACCCGCAGCATCCGCAGCGGCTGAATCCCGCGTACGACTCCGGTGACCATCTGCACCCGAACCCCGCCGGCTATCGCGCCATGGCGGCCGCCATCCCGTTGTCGCTGTTCAGCTCCGCGAAGCGCCCCGCCGGCACGCACCGATGAGGGCGCGCGTCGGCGGGGGGTGCGCCGCCTTGGCAGCGGCGACCCTCGCCTGCGGACCGGCGGTCGCACGGGCCGCGCCCGCGCCCCGCTGGCGCGCTCCGGTCACGTTCACCACCGCCGAAGACCATCGCAACATGATGGAGCAGCTCGGCATCGAGGCGCTGCGGCGGGGGGCGAGCGGCAACGAAAATTCGCCCCATCACGCCAACTACGACGAGGCACTCGCCGATCCCTACGGAGCGCTCCCGGATGCTCTGCGGCTCACGGACGGCCGCGAGGTCAACACTGCGCGCACCTGGTGGCAGGTGCGGCGACCCGAGCTCATCGCCGCCTTCGAACGCGATGTGTATGGTCGCATCCCGCGCACCGTGCCGAAGGTCACCTGGAAAGTCACGGCCCGCGGGCACGCCCGCCTCGGCGGCTATCCTGTTCGCTACCGCCGCCTGATCGGCACCGTGAACAACAGCGCCTATCGGCTCATCTCGGTGCACATCCCCGTGACGCTGGTACTGCCGGCCGACCGGCATCATCCGGTGCCGGTGCTCATCATGTTCACCTACGGCGCCGCACCCCTGCCGCGCAGTGGACCGGACCGCGAGCAGCTCGCTGCACTCAATGCGGCGCTACGCGCCGCACTGGCGCGTCATGATGCGCAGGCGCGAGCCGTGCTCGAGCGCGACCCGCACGCCGCGCTGATCACCCGTTCGATGTTTTCCGCACGAGCGCGCAACGTCGACGGCGGAGCGCCCTCGATCGTGCAACTGATTGCCGCGGGGTGGGGTTTTGCCTCGCTCGATCCGACGGCCGTCCAGGCCGACGACGGCGCCGGACTGACGCGCGGGATCATCGGTCTGACCAACCACGGCCGGCCGCGTTCACCGGGACAGTGGGGCGCGCTGCGCGCCTGGGCCTGGGCGGCGAGCCAGGTGCTCGATGAACTCGGTACCGACCCGGCGGTCGATGCCGCACACGTGGGCATCGAAGGCGTGTCGCGCTTCGGCAAGGCGGCGCTGGTGGCCATGGCGTTCGATCCTCGCTTCGCCATGGGCCTGATCGGCTCCTCCTGCAAGGGTGGCGCCACGCCGCTGCGGCGCCACTTCGGGGAGACCGTCGGCAACCTCGCCGGCGCGGGCGAATATCACTGGATGGCGGGGAATTTCCTGCGCTACGACGCCGCTCAGGCGGCGTTCGGTGCCCGTACGCCCGGGGATCTGCCGGTCGACGCCAACGAACTGATCGCGCTGTGCGCGCCGCGGTTGGTGTTCATCAGCTACGGCATTCCGGCCATGGGCGATGCCCGCTGGCTCGATCAGCGCGGCAGTTTCATGGCGGCGCTCACCGCGAGCGCCGTCTATCGGTTGTTCGGCGTCCAGGGGCTGCCGGTACGCGGCAACGCACTGCGCGCGCCGATGCCACCGGTCAACCACGGTTTGCTCTCAGGACGGCTCGCCTGGCGTCAGGATGATGGTGGCCATACCGATGCTCCGAACATGAAGTACTTCATCGCCTGGGTCGATCATTTCATTCACTACCACGCTGCGCAGCGCAGGGACCTCCCCCGATGAACCGCATGACTGCGACCCACCGCATCACACGCGCCCTCGGCCTGACACTCCCCGCGAGCCTGCTGCCGCTGGCGGCACTCGCCGCACTCCCGCAGGTGCACTTCACGCCCCTGCATGCCGATGGCATCTACCGCCTCGGCCAGACGGTCGGCTGGACCGTCTCGGTGCCTGCCGACGCACCAGACCCGCGGGGCCGCTTCGCCTATACGATCAAGCGCAACGATCTCGATGTGGTCAAGACCGGCAGCTTCTCGCTCGCCTCGGGTCACGCGCGACTCGCCCTGCGCTTCGATACACCCGCCATGCTCTACGTCACGGTCGACTACGAGCCGACCCCCTCGGCGCTCTCGCGCGCGCAGTACCTCACGTTGAATCGCAGCCTGAAGGCGCTGCTGAGCCAAGATGATCCGGCGCTGCAGCGGCTGTTTGCCCGCTACCCTCACTACCAGCCACTCGCCCCGCAGTTCCCGTTCGGCGCCTACGCCGAGCATCGCGTCGCCACACTCGGCGCGGCGGTCGCCCCGAGGCGGCTGCGCCCGTCGCTCCTGCCGCCGCGAGATTTCAAGGCGTTCTGGGCCCGCCAGCTCGCCGCGCTGCGGCGAGTACCGATGCACGCGAAGCTCACGCCCATCCCGAGCGCCCAGGCGGGCGTGAAGCTCTTTCGCGTTCGCTTGAGGAGCCTCGGCTCCGACGTGCGCGGTTATTTGGCGATGCCGACGCGGACCGGGCGCTTTCCGGCACTCATCATTTACCAGTGGGCCGGTGTCTATCCGCTCAAGCGAGCGTGGGCAACCAATCGCGCCGCCGAGGGCTGGTTGGTGTTCGACGTCGATTCGCACGACATCGCGCCGAGTCGCGGCACCGGAGTGCCGCAAGACTATCCGGCCCTCGGCGAGGACAGCCCGCAGACCTCATATTTCCTGAAGATGTACCTGCGCGATACGCGGGCGCTTCAGTACATCCGCCACAATCGTCTGTGGAACGGCCAGACGCTGGTCCTCACCGGCACCAGTATGGGCGGACAACAGAGCCTGGCCACGGCCGGACTGAACCCCGGAGAGGAAACCGCCGTGATCGTCAATGAGCCTTCCGGCGCGGACATGAACGGACTGGCGCACGGTCGCCGGCCGGGCTATCCGTTCTACACGACCCAGGACCCCGCCGTGCTGCACACCGCGGCGTACTTCGACACCGTCAACTTCGCGCCGTATATCACCGCACCGACCCTCCTCGCCATGGGATTCATCGACACCACGGCGCCACCGGCGGGACTGTGGACCGAGCTCGATGAGATCCCGGCGGCAAAGGAAGCGGTCCCGATGATCGACTCGGCGCACAACAACATCACGCCCGACAAGCAAGACGCGTGGCTGTCGCGTTCGGAGGAGCTGCTCGCACAGCTCGCGCACGGCGATCCATTCGTGCCCAACCAGGCGCTCACCCGCCCGCAGACCCGCCGCGTACGCTGAGGCGGTGCGCGGCGGGTCAGCGTACCAGTGCTGAGCCGCCGCGCAGCAGCGCTTCGAGTTCCTCGGCCGTCGCCTGATTGAAATCGGTGCTGAGCGAGTGCTTCAGGCTCGCGGCGGCCGCCGCGAACTCTACGGCGTGCTGTGGATCGAAGCCCCGACGTCGGCCGTAGAGCAGACCGGCGGCAAACGCATCCCCGCTGCCGATCCGCTCGACGATGCCCCGCAGCTCGTGTGTGCGGGAGCGAAACACCCCATCGCGCGCCACACAGGCGGCCGACAGCGTCTGCTCATCCGGGCCGCGTTCGAGCCGAAAAGTACACGCCACCTGGCGCAAGTGCGCAAAGTGATCGAGCGCCGCGCGGGCGGCGCTCGAATACGAATCCGGATCGCTCGCCGCCGGGACCGCTCGCCCGAGCATCAGCGCCAGATCGAATTCGCTGGCGAAGAGCACCTCGGCGTGCGCGGCGATCCCCGCGAGCAGCTCACCGGCCTGCGCGGCGCGGCCCTGCCAGAGCGAGGGACGGTAGTTACAGTCAAAGGACACCCCGAGCCGCAGCTCGCGCGCGGCGCGCACCGCGGCGAGTACGGAGGCGCCGCCGGCAGGAGCGAGTGCAGCGGTGATGCCCGACACATGCAGCCACGCACACCCCTCGAGTAACGTCGCCCACGGCTGCTCGACGTTCAACGCCCGGCAGAACGCCGAATCCTCGCGGTCATACACCACCCGCGCCGCACGCGCACCCGCGCCACGCTCGAGGAAATACAGGCCCATGCGGCCCGCAGCACGGCGTACCGCGGCCGTATCCACCGCATGGCGGCGCAGTTCCGCCAGCGCTCGCTCACCGAGCGGGTTGTCCGGCAACACCGTGATCATCGCGCTCGGGGCCCCAAGGTGGGCGAGCCCGATCGCCACGTTCGCCTCCGCACCGCCCACGTAGGCGCGCAGCTCATCGGTCTCGCTCAAGCGCTCCCCGCGCGGCGCGGCGAGTCGCAGCAGCATCTCGCCGAAACACGCAATCTGGCCCGGCTCACGCATGATCGAGACACCCTCCTGCGCTCTGGACGGCTGGCCGCGCAGCCGATCGATCAGCGCCCAGCAGCGTCGCCTCCTCGGGGCCGCGCGCCTCCCAGAGCCGTCGGCCGATCGCCGCCCCGAGCGGCGCGGCCATGCATAGGGTCAGCGACCGGATCACCTGCGCGCCCATGTTTTCCTGATTCTTTTCGGTGAGAGGAGCGAGGATACCGCGCCGTTGCACGGGAAGGTATGGGTCCGCCCCGTTCTCCCGTCGGTGCAGAGCGCCTCGTGCTCGAACATCCCGCGGCACAGTCCCCGGCATCGCACCACCCGACGTTCACTGACAGGTTCACCGACTCGAGCGACTCGACGTCGTGCCACCAGAGGTTCGGGATGAGGAGCGCATCGCCGGGCTCTGCGGCGCTCGGTCGAACTTGAGTTTGAGCAGGCCGATGTACAGAGTGCGGGACGGCTCGGGCGGAATGGAGGTGACGCGCTTGCGTCCCGCCACCGCCCAGTTGATGCCATCGGAATGGTCCTCATGCCTCGGCGCTCTCACGGCATTGCCGAACCACGGCCGGGGACAGGGCAGCGTGTCCAGAACTGCAAGCGGACACTCCTCCAGTCGCACCGGCAAGGTGTCCTCGCGCGCTATGGGGCCGGTGGAGATTCCCGGCGCCTCCGGCAGTGCTCGATCGGCGCGCGCGGTCGCGTCAACCGCCGCGCATCAAGCGCATGATCCGCGCCCGTAAATGCCCATAATTGTCCGGCTTCAGCGGTCCGAGCAATCCGTGCTGCGCCTCGGGCAAATGACGCAGCGGGTGGCCTTCCGTGCGGAACACGAAGTGATCGAAGAACGCCCGCCAGGCCTGCCGTTCCGCGGGCGGACGTTCGGCAATGCTGATCATCGCGAGCAACAGACTCGTATAGGGCGCATCCGGTCCGGCGCTGAAGGCGTCCCACCAATGGTTCACCATGACGTTAAACGGCGCCACCGCCTCGACCTGATGCCACCACAGCTTCGGCAGGTACAGCGCATCCCCGGGCTCGAGTTCGGCCACCAGCGCCTCGGCGCGGATTTCCTCGAAACGCGGAAAGCGCTTCGGGTCCGGTACGTCCGCCGAGGCTGCCAGACTCACCGGCGGGCCGGCCATGGTGTGATCGATGGGCCCCATGTAGAGCCGGCCGATCTGCTCCGGGGCGAACAGCGTGAAGCGGCGCTGGCCGGCCACCACGCAGGCGAGATTATCGAAGGTGTCGTAGTGGCTCGAGACGTTGGAGCGGTGCCCGATCCAGATGCGCGCACCGGCGCTCTGCGGCAGCAGCGGCGTGGGATTGGCCGCCATGAATCCCGGCATGCACTGTGGGACCGGCACCGAACCGACGTAGAGCGTCGCGCTCTCGGGCCGCTCGAGCGTCTCGATCATCTGCCCGATGGCCTCGAGAAACCTCATCGGCCGCCGCTCGAAGTTAAATCCCTTCAGATCCGCGGTGTAGTAGTACTTGCCGGCAATCGCCGGATCGCCGACGAACGCCTCGACCTGCAGGCCGACATCAAAAGTCGCAAAATACTGCTGCAGCTGCCGCAGCGAACCGCGCGCGGCCTGCACCGCCGGCCATGCATCGACCAGTCCGCGCAGCACGACGGGTTGGCACGGTTCGAGGATGTCCCGCTGGAACTGAGCCGCGCCGCTCAGCTCGCGGCCGGGTATTTCCCGCGGGGCGCGTGCCATGCGATATCCCCCGGGCCTACCGCGCGCTCAGCGCGCCGCGGCGTCGGGTGTGACGGCCAGCCCCGCCGTGTGCTCGAGCAGGCGCGCATTCTTCACTCGCGCCATCTCGCGCACCTGCTTCAGCGAGGCGATCATGAGCTGGATCAGCGTCAGGTAGCCTCGCCGGAACAGCTCGACCACCACCGTATCGGGCAGCCTCGCGAGCGTGTCCTGATTGATGGTGTAGAGGCCCTCGCACTTGCGCAGTGTGCCGTCCTCGAATTCCACCTCGATGTCGATCGGCTCGATCAATGCCAGTTCGAGCAGACGGGCGATGAAGATCCGGGTGCGCTCGATGCCGGGCACCAAGTCCTGAAAGGTCCAGATGATGCTCTGCAGATAGCGGCTCGGCTCGCCCTGCGCGCTGAAGAGCGGATTGCCCTCGCCGGCCGCCACCCGCGGGTGATCCAGGTCGACGGCGAGCCCCGGGCCTTGCGCGTAAAACGGCTCGCGCTGCAGGCTGAGCGGCCGGTAGAACTGCGCATCGCGCTGCCAGTCCTCTAGGAACTGATTCTCCCCCTCGACAAACCCGAGCATCGCACCGCAGAAGAACTGGCCGGTCTGCGCCTCTTTGCCAAAGAGGATCGGGTAGTGCACCAGCAGATGCGGGAACTCATTGACGATCACCTGCACGAAATGCCGGTTGTCGCCGTAGGCGGCCGAGGCGCGTGCGTCGATCTTCAGCTCGCGGTGGGCATCTTTGCTGAGCGGTACGATGTTCGTCATGGCGGCGGCAATCAGATCGGCTGCAGTCCGTATTGGTGAATCTTATTCAAAAGCTCGCGGTTCGTCGGCAGCCGCATGCTCAGCTCGCCGATCATCTTCTCATTATCCTGCACGCAGCGCAGCGCGGTCGCAGCCGTATCGACGGTCTCCTCGGGCGCCACTTCGGTCTTAAACCCCATGCCGTAGAGCACGTACTGATAGCTCGCCGCTGGGAAAACCTCCTCCAGCCGATCGAACTCGTCGTAGAACCACGGCGACTGGTAGCGCCAGAGCGTCAAGAGCTCCCGTAGCCGCTCCGGCATGGTCGCCGGATCGCAGTTGTCGCGCCAAAAAGCGGTGTCGGTGCGCCGGGTGAGCACATAGTGCAGCTTGAGAAAATCGATGATGCGGCCCCAGCGATACATCGTGGTCTCATTGAACCGCTTCGCCACGAGGTCCATGACCTCGCGGCAGGCCGGCAGCTGCTCGGCGAGTAATTTCGCCGACAGCTCCACCAGCACGATGGCCGAGGATTCGAGCGGCTCGAGGAAGCCGCTCGCCAGTCCCACGGCCACGCAATTGTTCTTCCAAAACGTCTCGCGGTGTCCGGCGTGGATCGGGATCTTGCGCACCGGCAAATCCCGGTGCTCAGCCCCGATGTAACGCAGCAGAGTCTCGCGCGCCGCCTCCTCGCTGGTATGGCGGCTCGAATACGCGTAGCCGACGCCGCGGCGCGTCGGCAGACAGATATCCCAGGTCCAGCCCGCCTCGTGGGCCGTGGAGATGGTCTGCGAGGCGAGCGGTGCATCGGGGGTTTCGTACGGAACCTGCACCGCAAGTGCCGTATCGCAGAACAGAATGTCCCCACACTCGCGAAAGCCGACCCCTAGGGTCTTGCCGATCAGCAGGGCCGAGAAGCCCGTGCAGTCGATGAACAGATCCCCTTCGACCGCTCCCGCCTGGTGGGTGATGAGGCTTTCGATGTCGCCGGACTCGCTCTGCCGCACGGACTCGACATCTGCCAGCACATGACGGACACCGAGCTTCTCGCTGCAGTGCCGTGCGAGAAACACGCCCAGCTTGCCGGCATCGAGATGGTAGGCGTAATTGGCCGGCGCCCGGTACTCCCCGTGCGCGATGGTCTTTGGCGCAAGCCCGGCGTCGCACAGCCGGCCTTGCGGGGTCACGAAATCGCAGAAACTGACGGTCCCGCCCGCCTTCAGCCAGTGCGGCACGAGGTTTACTCGGCTGAAACCCTGCGGAACCATGAGGGGGTGATAGTAGGCGTCGTCGGCCTCGCCAGTGGTCCAGCCGACGAACTTCGCCCCCTGCTTGAATGCCGCATCGCATTCGCGAAACAGCGCGGTCTCCGATACGCCCATCCGCTCCAGCGTCGAGCGCATCGTCGGCCACGTGCCTTCCCCCACGCCGATCGTCCGGATCTCCGGAGATTCGACCAGCGTGATCGAAAGGCCGCCCGCCTTCATCCGAGCTTGATGGCGGGCGGCGATGATGCCAGCGGTGAGCCAGCCAGCGGTTCCTCCGCCGACGATGACTACCGCCTTAACAGGCTTGGTCACCTAGAAGTTGGCACGCAATCCCACGGTATACGTACTGCCATAGTCTACCAGATTGAGCGTCTGGTTCGAGAACCGGCCGTAGGTGTGGTAGATCGAGTCGGTGAGATTCAGCGCCTCGAAATACGCATGCAGATGCTTGTCGATGCGGTAGTTCGTGCTGAAATCCACCTCCGTGTTCGCCGCCAGGTACACCGGCTCGGCGCCGAACGCCCCACCGCTTTGCTCCTGACCGAGGAACAGCAGCTGTGAACCCTGCCACTGCACCGCCACGCGCGCCTGCAACCCGTGCTTCTGGTAGAACGCGATCAGGTTGGCCGAGTTACCCACTCCAGGCAGCGCGAACTGGTTCGACGTCGTGCTGTACGAGTTGAAGTTCGCGTTGCTGTGTGCGTAGGTGCCGTTGATCAGGAAGCCGAAGCCCCACTTCAACATCTGCTGCCACGCCACCGACACCCCGGTCACGGTCGCCGAGAGCTGGTTGGTGTAGGTGGTTTCAGCAAACGTCAGCGGCTGACCGCAAGTATTCGACAGCGGCGCGCCGTTGTAGGTGCAAGGCGCCGGATCGGTCACGCCGGGAATCTGCAGCGAACTGACGCTCGAGGTCGGGAAGTTCGACACGCGCTTCATGAAGCCTTCGAGCGAGGCATAGTCATTATGCGCGTAGTACCACTCGACACCGAGGTTGTAGTTATCTGACAGATACGGCAGCAGATTCGGATTGTTGCCCGTGGCCGTGAGCGCATTGACGCGTCCGCCATAGGACGTGTTCGGAATCAGCTGACCATTCGGCGGCTGGCTCTCCGTGCGCGAGATGTCCGCCCGCACCTTCAGGTCACGCGTCAGCATGAGGTTCAGGTCCAACGAAGGCAGGAAATACCCGTAGGAGTTGGTGGTCTGCGTCCAGGTGGGCGAACCGAGCTTGAACGAATAGGCGGTGGGGTCACCCGATCCGCTCCAGCCAACGGCGAGCAACGGCGCCGCCAGACCCGCGATAATCTCCCGGGTCTTGTCATAGCGCAGACCAAGGCCCACCTTGAGCTTCTTGCCGGCCACCCGGAAGTTGTGCTCGATGGTGACGAACGGATCGTAGTTCGTGCGCGCCACGTGCTGCACCGACGAGGGGCTGAGCGCCAGCGCCGGAATGCCTCCGGTGTAGGCCGGATAGCCGTCCGCCACAGCAGTCGCATTGGCGCTCGCATTGACCGGCTGACCGGTGAGGTAATTGAGCACCGCGTACGGGCTGTACATCAACAGAGAGGCCGGCAGATTGCTCTGGCCGCTGAACCCCGAAATCCACGGCTGCACGTTCGCCTGCGTGAACAGCGACTGCGGCAGCGACACGCCGTTGCCCGGCGAGACGCCATAGCCCGACCACAGCTCCCAGTAGTTATTGGTGAAGGTATCCATCTCCTTGCTGTTCCAGTCATCGTCGATGAACTGGGCACCGAACTTCACCCGCGTCGAATCCTTGTGCCACGTCGCGGCAAGCTGCGCCTCATTGACCTGGTCGTTATTCTGCTGATCCTGCAGCGGCAATACGTGCGAGCCGATGATGTAAGGATTCAGGCCGTTGTAGTTCGCCGACGCCACCGCCGAGGAGCCGGAGGCGACCGCGCCGGGACCGTATGCGCTCCAGTACGGCAGCACGTTGCTGTTGTTATTCAGCGCCAAGCCGCCAGTGTAGTTATTCGCGGCGGTGTTGCCGTATCCAACGTCAGCATCGATGTCGGTGTAGCCACCATTCGGATTGAACTTCGAGACCGACTGATCGGCATCGAGCTGCACGGTCCAATCTGCGTTCGCATCCCACAACACGTTCAACCCGGTAGTGTTGGTCGTGATGTAGTTGATCGCAACGAACGAGTTGAAGTCCGTCGGACCGTTGTAGTTGAAATTGGTGATCGTGCCGTTGCCATCGAGCGTCGCACCCGGGAAGTTGCCGAACCAGGTGCTGCGCTGCCAGCGCGTGGTGTGTTCGTCATCCGAGGAGTAATTGTCATCGAGAGTGACCATCACGGAGTTGACCGGATGCCACTGCAGCGCCACGCGGCCGTCCTTGCGGCGTGAATCGGTGCGCTCGAGATACATCGCCATGTCCTGCGGGTACCACACCGGAACCTGACTGTTGCCGGTGGCACCGGCGCCGACGTTTGCGCAACCGGTGTTGCCAAAGGCCGTGGTGTAGTTGGCCGCGAGGCTCGCGCACGGGAAGGCGGTATTGCCCTTCCAGCCGACGATGTCCTGATGGTGGCCGAGGATGTGCGAATCCATGTAGTCGCCATCGACGAGGATGCCGAACTTGTTGTGATCGAAGGTATCGCTCCACAGCGCTGCGAAGCTCGGCCGCGCACCTCCGTCGAGACTGTTCATGTTCTCCGAGACCTGCATCTGGGAGTGCATGCCCGGATTGTCGAACGGATCGGGGAACTTCACGTTGATCGTCGCCCCGATCGCGCCGCCGGACAGGGACATGTCAGGGGTCTTGTAGACATCGACTTCGCCCACGTACACGGCGCTGAAATCGCTGAAATTGAAGGTCTGGCCGTTACCCGAGGCGATCTGCCGTCCCTCGACGAGGACTTTGTTGAATGAGCCGCCGAAACCGTTGACCGTGACACCCTGCACCTGGCCGGTGGCGGTCGGAGCACCCGCGGCGCTCGCGTAGTTCAGGTCGCCGCGATCCACCGTGACGCCCGGGATGCGCGAAATGGCGCCGCCGATCGTGGCGTCCGGGAACTGGCCGATCTGCTCCGCGGAAATCGCATCCACCACGCCGATGGAGGCCTTCTTGATCTCGAGGGAGCGCATCAGAGAGCCGCGGATACCGGTCACGACGATCGGCTGCAGCTCCGTCGCCGAGTTCGCCGCCGCCTGAATGCTCGCGCTGCCGGCGGCGTTTTGCGCCGGCCCGGTGTTCATGGCGAGCAGACCCGCGCCGTTGCGCGCGAAGAGCCCGGTCGAGGCCATGGGCGTCGCCGGCCGACCAAGGCGCTTGGTCTTCGCGGCAGCTCCCGGCACCGCCGGCTGATCCGTACCCTTGCCGGCCGAGGCGGTCGCAGCGTGCGCCACGCCCTGCGCGACCAGCGTCATCGACCCCAGCGCGAGCCCCGACAACCCGATTTTGGCGTAGGCCGATCGGCCCAGCGCACCGAGCCCGGCGTTCTTCTTGAACGCGCTCTTCGATGCGTTACGCAATGTCTTCCGACTCATTAGAAACCCCCTCTGTCCCAAACCAAATGTTGTGAATTAACAACGACATCGGCAGCTGCCGCACCGACCCAACCGGCGACAGCCCTGGAATTCCCGCTCGGCGGTGAGTGGCAGCCCCCTTGGTGTTATGGTACCGCTATCTGACGACTGGCCGAGTATGTTCCTGCGGTTGGCTCGATGTCAACAGGACGGTCGCGGCCCGCCACGGCCTCGGTGGACACAGTGTTTTTCGGCTTCGTTGGGGCGCCGACCGGTGGGTCCGACACGCGACCGGCCGCCGCCGGGAGCGACGCGCCACCGACCCTCTCACTCGAACCTGATTGCGCGACCAGAGCCACGAGCCTTGTGCTCCGGAATAGGCTCACCGGCCTCACCCTTACCGTCGCGACGCGCAGCCCCGAACGTTGGCAGAACACCACACCGCCGCAAGACTGCCGCCGACCGATCGCGTTGACAACGCTGTCATGACGCATTGATTCTGCTGGAAAAATGTCGCCCGCTCACTGTGGAATACCGTAGCCCGGGAGCCGATAGCGGTCGCCGGTGCGACTCTGGTAGCGTTATCTTGCTGATGTGCTCCACGCCGCCCTAAGCTGAGTCTGACTGATCGTCGGAACGGGGCAGCACCATGACCTGCCGTCCTTGCGCGTGGGCAGCGGTAGTGCTTTGGCGGTGCACCCGTGCGGGCGCTCCCACACCACCGGCACCACCACTTCTGTCTGCGCAACGGCTGCGTACCCGCCGGGCACACCAAGGTGCGGGTGCGTGGGGAACCGCTGGTGCTGCTCGGCGGTGAACTCGCCCATTCCTCCGCCGGCACGGCCACGGCGGAAGCACCGACGCTGCCGGCGCCGCGCGAACGCGCCGGCGAGAACCCGAGCGGCGGCCCGGACCGGCTGATGCAGCCGATCGATCGGGCCGATGCGCCGGACGTCCGCTGGCTGCACTTCGAGCACTGGGTGAATCGCTACCGCCGCGCCGGCAACCCCATCTTCGTCCCCGAATCGCGCCGCTCCGTCGCGGCCTTCGATGCGCTGTGCGTCTTCGGACAAGCACGCGGCTTTGGTTTCTCGGCGTTCGCAGTCGATCAACCGTCGGTGCACGGCGATCGGCCGCAGCGTGCGCTCGCGGACGTGCACGAGGCGTTGCGAAATCGATCCGGCGCACTTCTTCGCGCGCAACGCGCCGATCGAACCGGCGCGCCGATGCCGCATCTGGACAGTCCGCAGCCCGAGCAGACGCTCGCACTCGGCGGTGACTTCTTCCGGGCCACGTTTGCGCGCGACCGCAAGAGCGGCCGGCCGCTCCCTCACACAGGCGCGATGTTGTTCATCGAGCGGCGCGCGGGCGACTTCAATCTGCTCGGCCTGGGCCTCGCGGTGACCGTGCTTCGGGACTTGGATGTCGACACCGGCATCGCCAGCATTTCGCAAGTCGATCGACTCGTCGGACGCGCCGGCCGCGGGCGTGTTGTGCAGCGCCTGAACGCGATCGGACCCACGAGGGGCGGCAGGTTTTGCTCTCGGCGCACCACGTCGAGCTGCACCTGGTACGCCATCACAGCATTGCGCGGCACAGAACACCGCCGGTTACCGCATGGATTTGCGCACCCCTGCGCTGACGGCTGCGCCGGCGGCCGAGCACCATTGACGCGGCCACGCTGATACCGCTACCATGTCGGTAGAGATCTTTTTCAAATGTACGCGCGCGTGACCTCACAGTTGACTCTGCACACGGCGACCGCCCCTCGCGGCCGACTGACCTGCACCGTGTGTGCGCGCCAAGATTTCCCCTCTTCTTCCGGCCGCCTTCGCGCTCACGCGTGAGGGGACGGCGATCCCGAATTCATTGCACGGAGTTGTCCGATGAGCCTGTTTTCCAAGATTGCACCGGTTCGCTTCGAGGGTCCGGATACCGATAACGAATTCGCCTTCCGCGTCTACGACAAGGACCGCCAAGTACTCGGCAAGCGCATGGAGGACTGGCTGCGCGGCGCAGTGTGCTATTGGCACTCGTTCAACTGGCCCGGTCAGGACATCTTCGGCGCCGGCACGCTGCCGCGCCCGTGGCTCGGCGCCACCATTACCCAGGAAATGGCCGACGCGAAGCTCGAAGCGGCCTTCGATTTCCTCACTCGGCTCGGGCTGCCGTACTTCACCTTCCACGACGTCGACGCCATGGCCACTGCGACGAGCGCCCAGGAGCACGATCGCAACCTGAAGACCATCGTGGCGAACATCGAGGCGAAGATGGCCGCCTCCGGCGTGAAGCTGCTCTGGGGCACGGCCAACCTGTTCAGCCACCCGCGCTATGCGGGCGGAGCGGCGACCAGCCCGGACCCCGAGGTCTACGGCTGGGCCGCCGCGCAGGTTCGCGGCTGTCTGGAGGCGACCCATCGGCTCGGCGGCCAGAACTATGTGCTGTGGGGCGGGCGCGAAGGTTACGACTCGCTGCTGAACACCGATCTGAAGCGCGAACTCGATCACTACGGACGCTTCCTCTCTATGGTGGTCGAGCACAAGCACCGCATCGGCTTCAAGGGCGCGATTCTAATCGAGCCGAAGCCATTCGAGCCGACCAAACATCAGTACGACCGCGACGTCGCGGCCGTCTACGCCTTCCTGCAGCGCTACGACCTCGCCCAGGAGGTGCAGGTCAATATCGAAGTCAATCACGCCACGCTCGCGGGACTGGACTTCGAGCATGAAGTGGCCGCGGCGTTCACCTACGGCATTTTCGGCTCGATCGACATCAACCGCGGCGATGCGCGCAACGGCTGGGACACCGACCAGTTCCCGAACAATGCGCAGGAGCTCGTTCCGGCGTTCGTCGCGCTGCTCGAGGGCGGCGGCTTCTCCACGGGGGGATTCAACTTCGACGCCAAGCTGCGCCGTCAGTCGGTCGATCCGGCCGATCTGTTCCTCGCGCACATCGGCGGCATCGACACGCTGGCCCGGGCGCTGCTCGGCGCAGCCGATGTCCTCACCGAGCACAAGCTGGCGCAGCTGAAGAAGAGCCGCTATCAGGGTTGGGACGGACCGCTCGGCCAGCGCATCGAGAGCGGCGCACTCGATCTGGCCGCGCTCGCGGACCTCGCCATCGCCTCGGACTTCCAGCCGACGGTGCGCTCGGGCAAGCAGGAGCTTGCCGAGAGCCTTATCGCGCGGCACTGCAAGTACTAAACTAAGTGAGTGACCAATCAGCCCATTCGCAGCGTGGCCATCGTCGGCGGCGGTACCGCCGGCTGGATGGCCGCGGCGACTCTCTCTCAGTCCTTCCCGCATCTGCGCGGTAGCATTCGGCTCGTCGAGTCCGACGATATCGGCACGGTGGGCGTCGGTGAGGCGACCATCCCGCCGATCATCGAGTACCTGCGCACGCACGGGATCGACGAGAACGAGCTGATCCGCAAGACGCACGCGACCTTCAAACTCGGCATCGAGTTCAAGGACTGGCGGCGCTGCGGCCACAGCTACATCCATCCGTTCGGACCCACGGGGGCCCCGCTTCGCGGGGTCCCCTTTTACACCTACTGGCACAAGTGCGCGCAGGCCGGAACGGCCGAGCCGCTCGAGCTGTACTCACTGCAGGCCATGGCGGCGAGGGAAGCACGCTTCGCTCGACCCACGCCCCGACAGCACTCTCCGCTCGCGAGCATCGTGTACGCACTGCACCTGGATGCGAAGCGCTTTGCCGCCTACCTGCGCACGTACGCCGAGGCGCGCGGCGTGCGGCGTACCGAGGGCACGGTCCGCAGTGTCGCGCTGCGCAGCGAGGACGGCTTCATCGAGTCACTCACGCTCGAGAGTGGCGAGCGCATCGGCGCGGATCTGTACATCGACTGCTCGGGGTTTCGGGGCCTGCTGATCGAAGGGGCGCTGCACACCGGGTACGAGGAGTGGACGCGCTGGCTGCCGTGCGACCGGGCGATTGCGCTCCCCTGCGAGCGCACCGGCCCGCTCTCCTCGCACACCCTCGCCACGGCCCGGGAGGTCGGCTGGCAATGGCGCATCCCGCTGCAGCACCGGGTGGGCAACGGCTACGTCTACAGCAGTGGGTTCATGAACGATGATGCGGCCGAGGCGGCGCTGCTCGGGAGTCTCGAGGGCGCACCGCTGCGCGCGCCGCTGCGGCTGCGCTTCACGACCGGCCGGCGCCGCAAGTTCTGGAACCGCAACTGCGTGGCCATCGGGCTCGCGGCGGGATTTCTCGAGCCCCTGGAGTCCACGGGCATCCACCTCATCCAGCGCGGATTGTTCGTGCTGCTGAAGCTCTTCCCCGACCGGAATTTCCGCGCCCGGGACATCGAGGAGTACAACGAGCAACTCGCCTTCGATTACGAGCGAGCGCGGGATTTTCTGATCGCGCACTATCATTTCACGGAGCGGGCCGGGCCGTTCTGGGCGCACTGTCGGGCCACGGAGCTGCCCGACAGTCTGCGTGAGCGCCTCGAGCTCTTTGCCAATTACGGACGGCTGATGCGCGATGAGAACGAACTGTTCTCGGTGCAAAGCTGGTTTCACATGCTGATCGGCCAGGGCGCGCAGAGCGCCGGCTACGATCCTTTCGCCGACAGCGTCGGCCCGGACCCGCAGGCTGCGCTCGATGACATCCGCGCGGTCATCGCGAGCTGCGCCGCGACGCTACCGTCGCACGAGGCCTTCATCCAAGAGCATTGCCGGGCCGCCGCGGAATGAGTCGCGCGGCGCCCCGGCGCCGCTGGAGACCCGGCAGGCTAGCGCGTAGCGCTGCGCGAACCGACCACATCGAGCGTGCGACCGGGTTGCTGACGGCGCACCAGGGTGCTCTTGCCAAACAGCGACTCGAGCAGATCGACGGCGAGCTTCGCGGTGCGATTATGCTCATCGAGCGCCGGATTGAGCTCGACCACATCGAGCGAACCGACGCGGCGGGTATCGGCGATCATTTCCATGCACAGCTGTGCTTCACGGTAGGTCGGACCGCCCGGCACCGTCGTACCGACACCCGGGGCGATGTCCGGATCGAGAAAGTCGACATCGAAGCTCACGTGCAGATGGGTGTCGGCGTCGATGTCGCTCAGCACCTGCTCCATGGTGGCGCGCATGCCCATCTCATCGATGTAGCGCATGTCGAACACCTCCACGGACAGCTCGTGCACCAAGCGCCGCTCACCCTCATCAACGCTGCGGATACCGATCTGGCGGATCCACTGCGGATGGATGGCCGGGGTCTGTCCACCGATGCCGGTGAGCGCCCGCGGACCGAGACCGCACAGGCAGGCGAGCGGCATCCCGTGCAGGTTACCGCTCGGGGAGAGCTCCCCGGTGTTGAAATCCGCGTGCGCATCCAGCCACAACACGCGCAGTTTCTGATGGGTGTCGCGGCAGTGCCGCGCCGCCGCGCTGATCGAGCCGATCGCTAGGGAGTGATCGCCACCGAGCAGGATCGGCAGATGACCCTCACCGAGAGCGCCGTACACGGCCTCGTGCACCCGCTCGTTCCACGCCACCACGGCGGGCAGATTGCGGTAGCCTTCGCGTGCCGCCTCGGCGCGGTTGCCCGGTCCGGCGAGATTGCCGCGGTCGAGCACGCTCAGGCCGCGCGCTTCGAGCGCCGCGTGTACCCCGGCGACCCGCATCGCCTCGGGGCCCATCGAGGCCCCGAGCTCAGCGGCGCCCACGTCGGTCGGCGCGCCGATCAGCGCTACTGTACGTCGCGGTGCGCTCATGCGCTCAGCGCCTCGGGGAGCTCGACAACCGCCTCGCGCGCGGTGCGCGATGGGGCGATCATGGCGTAGAGATCCTTCGGGTCGGCGAGATCGGGGATCAGATCGATGGTGGCGCGCGTGCCCCGCCGTTCGCGGTGCAGCCGGTGCACGTAGCGTAGTGCCGCGAAGTCCTCGAGCGCAAAACCGACCGAGTCGAAGATCGTCACGTCGCGCTCGCCGGTGCGCCCGCCGCGGCCCTCGCTCAGCACGGCGGCCAGTTCCGTCACCGGGAAGTCCGAGGGCATCTGCTGGATCTCCCCCTCGATGCGCGATTGCGGCTCGAACTCGACCACGACCCGCGCGTCGGCGCGCCGCAGGATGTCCGCGTGCAATTCGGTCTTGCCCGGGCAGTCCCCCCCCACCGCGTTCAGGTGCATGCCCGGCGCGATCATCTCGGGGGTGAGGATGATTGCGTTGCACTTGTCGGCGGTAATCGTGGTGACGATATCCGCCCCAACACAGGCCTCGCCCGCCGAGCGGCACCGCACCACACGCAACCCCGGCAAATGGGTGCGGGTGAGGTTCGCGACCAGTTTATCGGTGGCCCGCGGATCGACGTCATAGAGTCGCAGCTCGCGCACGCCCAGCTGGTCATGGAAGGCGATGGCCTGGAACTCTGACTGCGAGCCGTTGCCGATCAGCGCCATGACCCGGCTGTCGCGGCGAGCGAGCACGCGCGCGGCCATGACCGAGGTCGCCGCGGTGCGCAGCGCGGTGGTCAGCGTCATCTCCGCGAGCGCCAACGGATATCCGGTCTCGACGTCAGCGAGCATGCCGAAGGCCATCACGGTGAGCAGACCCTTGGCCGTGTTTTTCGGATGCCCGTTGACGTATTTGAACGCGTATTGACGGCCGTCGCTTGCGGGCATCAGCTCGATCACCCCGACGGGCGAATGGGTGGCGTGCCGCGGGGATTTATCGAACGCGCTCCAGCGGCGGTAATCCGCTTCGATTTCGCGCGCCATCCCGGCGATGAAGGCGGCGGTGCCGAGGTCTCGCACGAGTTCCTGGACCCGACGAGTGCCGATGAAGTCGACCATGGTCTCTCTCCTGTCAGTGCCCGGCGCGCCGCAGATGCGTCGGCCGGGGAGACCATGATCCACGGCTCCGCAGCCAAAGAATAGCCAGATATCTACCAAAACTGTGACCCATTTTGATCAAAATGCCACTCTCGTAGTGCACTTTGATAGACTCTGAGGCCCGTCATGCCGCTGGGAGGACCCGATGGACGATCTCGATCACCGCCTCGTCTCACTGCTGCGTGCCCATGCGCGCACCTCGATCGCCTCACTCGCCCAGCAACTCGGCGTGGCGCGCGGCACGGTTCAAAACCGCATGAACAAGCTCGAGGCCGACGGCACGATCGTCGGCTACACCGTGCGGCTGAAGCCCGATGTGAAGGAGGATCAGATCCGCGCCTTCATGACCATCGCCGCGGAGGGCAACCAGGTCGACGCCGTCGTCAAGACGCTGCGCGGCGACCCAGCGGTCGCCAGTCTCTACAGCACCAACGGCCGCTGGGATCTGGTGGCGGAACTGCGCGCCGACTCACTCGCATCCTTCGACCGCGTCCTGGCGCGTGTCAGCCGCACTCCCGGAGTCTCCAGCACCGAGACCAGCCTGCTGCTCTCGACGTTCAAGCTCTGAGGCCGTGCGCGGCGCAACGGTGCGCTCATGAAGCGGTGGCGAAACCCCGTTCGGGCGCGCCGAGCGCGACTGAGACACCCCGCATCCTGTCAGGAACGGCTCGACGCAGCGTTGGGTCCGGGTGCTAAGATCCGCGCATGAACCGTCCAGCGAAACTTCGCGTCGCGCTCCTGTTCGGCGGCCAATCGGCCGAACACGAAATCTCCATATTGTCGGCTCGCAATGTGCTCGCGGCCCTCGATCCGCAGCGCTTCGAGGCCGTGTTGGTCGGCATCGACCGGCAGGGACGGTGGGTGCGCCAGGATGCCGCGCGGCTGCTCGAGAGCGCGCGCGATCCGCGTCGGGTGCGCATCGAGGACGGTCCGGTGGTGAGCAAAGAGGTACTCTTCGCCGGCGCCGCCCCAGGTGCCATCGATGTCATCTTCCCGGTCCTGCACGGCACGATGGGCGAAGACGGCACCGTGCAGGGGTTGTTCGAGCTCGCCGGCATTCCTTATGTCGGAGCCGGCGTGCTCGGCTCGGCCATCGGCATGGACAAGGATGTCAGCAAGCGGCTGCTGCGCGATGCGGGCATCCCGATCGCCGCCTTCCACACCCTGCGCCGCGAGCGCTTCGAGTCAGATCCGGCGGCCGCGCTCGCCCAGGTGCACGACCTTGGTCTGCCGGTCTTCACCAAGCCGGCCAATGCCGGCTCCTCGATCGGCGTGCGCAAGGTCGCGGCGCGAGCGGACCTCGAGGCGGCCATCCGCCACGCGTTCCAGTTCGATGACAAAGTGCTCGTGGAAGCGGCCGTCACGGCCCGCGAGATCGAATTGGCCGTGCTCGGCGGCACGCCGCCGGCGGTGTCGCTCGCCGGTGAGATCGTGGTGCGACACCCGGACGGCTTTTATTCCTACGACGCGAAGTACCTCGATGAGAGCGGGGCGCGCCTCGAATTACCCGCGCGCCTCTCGCCCGAGGTGCTGACGCGCGCTCAGGCGATGGCCGTGCGCAGCTTCGAAGTGCTCGAGTGCGAGGGCATGGCACGGGTGGATCTGTTCCTCGAACCCGACGGCACGCTGCGGGTCAACGAGATCAATACGCTGCCGGGCTTCACCGCCATCTCGATGTACCCGAAGCTCTGGGAGCTGTCCGGGATCGCCCCGCGCGCGCTGGTGACGAGGCTGATCGATCTGGCGCTCGAGCGTGCCCGGCGTCGCGGGGCGCTGAAGCGCAGCGCCGGGGAGCCCTGAACGATGAAGCTCTACTTCAATACCCTCTCCCCCTTCGCCCGCAAGGTGCGCATCAGCGCACTCGAGCTCGGCCTCGCCGAGCGCATTGAGCTGATCGAAGTGACGCTCTCCCCGGTGCAGCCGCACCACGGACTGCGCGCGCACAATCCCCTCGGGAAGATTCCAGCGCTGCTCACCGATGCCGGCGAGGCTCTGTATGACTCCCCGGTGATCTGCGAGTACCTCGATACGCTCGCCGGTGCGGGTCTCCTGTGGCCAGCCGCCGGCGCGGCACGCTGGCGCGCGCTGCGCCGGCAGGCGCTGGCCGACGGCCTCGCCGATGCGGCGATTCTGATGCGCTACGAACGGGTGATCCGACCCGAGGCACTGCGCTGGAGCGAGTGGCTCGACGGACAGCAGCTGAAGATCCGCACTGCACTGGATGCACTCGAAGCCGAGCCGCTCGCCGGACCGTTCGACATCGGTGCGATTTCGCTCGTGTGTGCGCTCGATTACCTGGAGTTGCGCTTTCCCGAGGAACGCTGGCGCGAGGGTCGGCCCCAGCTCACCGCCTGGCATGAACCGCTCAGGGCTCGCCCCTCGGTCGCCTCGACCCGGCCGTCCTAGGCGGCCGCGCGCGCCGACTGCCCGTCGAGTTCCCCGGACAGATCGACCAGCAGCTTGCCGAGCTCTCCGGCCATGACGGTGAAGTCCAGATCGAACTGCTCGAGCGGATCGATCTGCCCGCCATCCTCGCGCTCCGGGGCGAGTTCGAGGAACTGCAGTCGTTTGATGCCGAGCTTCTCGGTGAGCACGAAGGCAATCCTGCCATTCCAGGTCAACCCCAACTGGGTCGGGCGTTTACCGGCGCTCAGATGCGTACGGATGTCCTGCCCGTCGAGCGGATGGTGCCGGTAGCGGATGGTCGACTTCTGCGCATCGGAGGATTGCAATTCCAAATCCTGCTCCAGCGCGAACGGGCCCGGCGCACCGCGCTGCAGCCACACGGCCATCGAACCGCTCACCGAGCGCTCGGTGTCCCACATCTGCACCGCAAGACTCTCCAGCGTATCGCGCAGTGTCTCGATCACTTCCTCGGCCCGTGTGGCACTGGCACTGTCGACCACCAGCCAGCGAGCATCCGCATCGATCCACGCGCGCGTCACGGTTCGGCGCGTCAGTGCGCGGGCCCTCAGTTCGTCCGCCACTTGCAGCTTCAATGCACGCATCTGCCGGCGGCCGACCGGGAAGCCCTGGGTCTCGGCCTGCTCGGCGGCGCGCCGCTCCGCCTCCTGGCGAATGATGGACGCCGGCAGCAGCTTCTGGTCGATGCCGAGCGCAAGCAGATGCTGCGTGCCGACGGTGTGCAGCAATCGGCCGGAAGGTGATGGCGCCACCCAGCCGCGACTGCGCATCTGCAGCGCACTGCAAG
This sequence comes from Steroidobacteraceae bacterium, assembly GCA_049964755.1. Lineage (GTDB taxonomy): Bacteria > Pseudomonadota > Gammaproteobacteria > Steroidobacterales > Steroidobacteraceae > 13-2-20CM-66-19. The sequence continues at coordinate 72,686 of JBMFWZ010000002.1, forward strand.
GCTGCAGGGGCATCCGTCCGAGAGCGGCCTCCAGATCCGCCGCCGACCAATTCCACTCCGGCGGCAGCCGGTACACAGTAAGATTCTTAAACCACATGATCGCAATGCCGGCGCAAAGGATCGCGAGTATAGCGACCCTCATTCAATCCCGCCCCCCGGCCGATACACCCCGCTCGTACACCCCGCGCCTGTCTCCTAGCCGATGCGCGACGCGGCATCCGCAGCGCGGAATCCACGGCGCACTCGAGGCATGACCGCGCGCGCCTGGCTCGTGTTTCTGGGCCTCGGTATCGTGTGGGGATTGCCGTATCTGTTCATCAAACTGGCCGTTCGCGAGCTCTCCCCGTGCGATGTCGCCTGGGGCCGCATCACGCTCGCAGCGCTGCTGCTCGCGCCACTGGCATGGCGGCGCGGCACGCTCACCGCGCTGCGCACGCACACCGCGGCCATCTGCGCATTCGCACTCCTGGAGTTCGTGCTGCCGTACTGGCTCATCGCCGCAAGCGAGCGCTGGATCCCCTCCTCCGTCGCCGGCATCCTGATCTGCGGTGTACCCCTCGCCACCGTGCCGGCCGCACGATGGTTCGGCCTGCACGAGCCGCTCGGGGCACGACGCTTGAGCGGGCTGCTCGGGGGCGTGCTTGGGGTCGCGGTGCTCATCGGCTTCGGAAGCATCACCGGCCTGCGCAGCGGGCTCGCTGTGGCGGGCATGGTGTTCGTCACACTTTGCTATGCGACCGGCCCGATGGTCGTGCAGCGCCACCTGCACGAAGTGGACTCCCTCGGCGCGCTCGCCGCCAGCTTGCTCGTGGCGAGCGGGGTGCTCGCGATTCCGGCGGCACTGACATTGCCTGCGCACATACCGAGCGCCCTCGCACTCGGTTCGGTCGCCTTCCTCGGGGCCATCTGCACCGCCGTATCGATGCTCGGGATGTTCTACCTGATCAAGCTTGCCGGTGCCGCTCGCACCGCGGTGGTCACCTACATCAACCCGATCATCGCCGCGGCGCTCGGAGTACTCGTGCTGCACGAGCGAATCGGCTGGTCGGGGCCGCTCGGACTCATCCTGATCTTGCTCAGCGTGTGGCTCGCCACGCACGGCGCCCCTCCGGCACGCACACCGGCAGCCGAACCCGGGTGAGCAGCGTGTGCCACCCGCCCCTGGAAATGAAAACGCCTGGTGCGACCGCGAGGTCGCACCAGGCGTCTGAGCGAGACCCGTCGACTCAGTGCTGTGCGGACCAGACCATGTGATGCATGGTCCCTGGGCTCATGGTGCTGGAAAGGTGATGCATGATCCACAGCGACCCGATCATGATGATCCCCACCATCAGCACCGTGTACAGCAGGGCCGTCAGATTCCAGCGCTGCTCCTGCGAACGGTTCACGTGCAGGAAGTACACGACGTGCACGACGATCTGTGCCACGGCGAAGGCCGCGATCAGTATGCCCGTCCCGATGCCCGAATGGCCCATCACCAGAGCGAAGGGCACCGCGGTGAGCAGGATCGCCAGAACAAAGCCGATGATGTACTGCTTCTGCGAGGGAGCGTGACCCGAACCGTGCGCGCCGTTCGCGCCGTGCGGCCCGTGCCCGGCCAGTGCTTCGTTTGCGACGTTCATCAGTGGGCCACTCCGAACAGGTAGACCAGGGAGAACACTCCCACCCAGATGATGTCGAGGAAGTGCCAAAACAGGCTCAGGCAGTTCAGGCGCGCCCGATTCGTCTCCGTGAGCCCTTTGCGCAGCACCGCCACCATCATCACGACCATGAAGATCAGGCCGCAGGTCACGTGCAGTCCGTGCGTGGCGACGAGGGTGAAGAAACTCGAGAGGAACGCGCTGTGGCTCGGACCCGCACCGATCGCCACCATGTGGGCGAATTCACGCACCTCCATGGTGACGAAACCTGCGCCGAGCAGGAACGTCACACCGAGCCAACCCACCGTCGCATTGCGATTGTTGGCATTCATCGAAAGAGTCGCCAGACCGCAGGTGAAGCTGCTGAAGAGCAGGAACATCGTCTCGGTGAGCACGTTCGGCAGATCGAACAGCTGTGCCCCGCTCGGCCCGCCGGCCGTATGACCGTGCAGCACCGCATAGGTGGCGAACAGCCCTGAGAAGAGCAAACAGTCGCTCATCAGGTAGATCCAGAACCCGAGCTGGATCGTCGAGGCGGTATCGTGATGGTGCTCGACTTGGAAGTCGACGGCATCGCCCGACTGGCGCAGCCCGCGCAGCGCATCGGCCGCGTGATCCGCGTAGCCCGGCTTCAAGGCCGCCGCGCCGTTCTGCATGAGAAGTGTTTCGTTGGACATCGCTTACACGCTCCCCGCTTTTACGCGGCCGTACAGCGCCTCGGACTTCCTGACCTCATCAGCGCCGATGTGATAGTCCCGCTCGTCATCGAAGGCATGGCGGATCAGCGTGGCGACGGTCGCGGCGAAGCCGGCGATCACGAGCCACCAAATCTGCCAGATCAGCGCGAAACCCGTCACGAACATGCAGCCGGCCATGATGAAGCCGGTCGCCTTGTTGCGCGGCATATGAATCGGCACGAACGTGGCACTCTTCAGGTCCACCCCGCGCTTCTTCATGTCCCAGTACGCGTCGCGCTCACGCACGATGGGAATCCGCGCAAAGTTGTAGGCCGGCACCGGCGAGGGCAGCGACCACTCCAGGGTGCGCCCGTTCCACGGATCGCCCGTCGTGTCGCGCAGCTGCTCGCGCTGGCGGAACGTCACCACCAGCTGCAACACCTGCGTGGCGATGCCTAGCGCGATGATGCCGGCGCCGATGGCCGCGATGATGAACAGTGGATGCCAGGCCGCCACGTTGTAATGGTCCATGCGCCGAGTCGCGCCCATCAGGCCGAGCGCATACAGCGGCATGAACGCCACGTAGAAGCCGACGAACCAGAACCAGAACGCGAGCTTGCCGAGGCCCTCGTGCAGCCGAAAGCCGGTGATCTTCGGGAACCAGTAGGAGACGCCGGCGAAGATGCCGAACACCACTCCACCGATGATCACGTTGTGAAAGTGCGCGATCAGAAACAGGCTGTTGTGCAGCACGAAATCCGCCGGCGGCTCGGCGAGCAGCACGCCGCTCATGCCACCGATGGTGAAGGTGATCAGGAACCCGAGCGTCCAGAGCATCGGGGTGTCAAAGCGCACCCGGCCGCGGTACATGGTGAAGATCCAGTTGAAGATTTTCACCCCCGTCGGCACGGCAATGATCATGGTCGTGATGCCGTAGAAGGCGTTCACGGCGGGTCCTGCGCCCATGGTGAAGAAGTGGTGCAGCCACACCAGCATCGACAGCACGGCAATCGCCATGGTCGCGTACACCATCGAGGCATAGCCGAACAGCGGCTTGCCGGAGAACACCGGGACGATCTCGGAGAACACGCCAAACAGCGGCAGGATGAGGATGTACACCTCCGGGTGACCCCAGATCCAGATGAGGTTGATGTACATCATCGGATCGCCGCCGAGGGAGTTCGTGAAGAAATGCATCCCCAGGTAGCGGTCCATGGTGAGCAATCCGAGCGTCACGGTGAGGATCGGGAACGCCACCACGATCAGCACGCTCGCGCAGAGCGAGGCCCACACGAACACCGGCATGCGCGTCATCGACATGCCCGGGGCGCGCATCTTCAGAATCGTCGCGATGAAGTTGACCCCGGTGAGCGTCGTGCCGATACCGGAGATCTGTAATGCCCAGATGTAGTAGTCGACCCCGACGCCCGGACTGAAGTGCAGCTCCGAGAGCGGCGGGTAGGCCAGCCAGCCGGCGCGCGAGAAATTGCCGATGGCGAGCGAGACGTTCACCAGTACGGCACCAGCGGCGGTGAGCCAGAAGCTGAAGTTGTTCAGCAGCGGGAACGCCACGTCGCGCGCACCGATCTGCAGCGGCAGGATGCAGTTCATCAAACCGATGATGAAAGGCATCGCCATGAAGAAGATCATGATCGTGCCATGCGCGCTGAATATCTGGTCGAAGTGCTCCGGCGGCAGGTAGCCCATGTTGCTGCCGTAGGAGAGCGCCTGCTGGGAGCGCATCATGATCGCATCGGCGAAGCCGCGCAGCAGCATGACGAAGGCGAGGATCATGTACATGATCCCGATCTTCTTGTGATCGACCGAGGTCAGCCACTCGGTCCACAGATACTTCCACTTACCCAGGTAGGTGACGAGGGCGAGAATCGCCACGACCGTCAGCACCATGAACGCGACTGCGCCCATGACAATCGGGACGTTGAAGGGGATGGCGCTGAGCGTCAACTTACCGAACATATTCATTTACTCCCGCGCGCAGGCACAGCGGCGCGCGCCAGCAGATGACCGGACCGGAACTTGCCCGCAAGGATCTGCTCGAACAGACTCGGCATGACCTGCGAGTAATACGTCACCGGAACGTTCTCGCTCGGCTTATCGAGCGCAACGTAGTGCGCGGCGTCGAGATGCTCACTCGAGGCTGAGACCTTGGCGACCCACTGCTTGAAGTCCTCAGGGGTCATCGAGACCGCCTTGAAGGTCATGCCGGAGAAGCCGTCGCCGCTGAAGTTCGCGGAAATGCCACGAAAAGTACCGGTGCGGCTCGCGACCAGGTTGTCCGAGGTCTGCATGTTCGCCATGGCGTAGATTTGGCTGCCGAGGCGCGGGATGAAGAACGAGTTCATCACCGTCGCCGAGGTGATGTGGAACACCACCGGCACGCCGACCGGCATCGCCACCTCGTTCACCGAGGCGATGTGCAGGTCCGGGTAGATGAACAGCCACTTCCAATTCATGGCCACCGCCTCGACGTGGATCGGCTGATCGGGGGAGGCAATGTGACGGAAGGGGTCGAGCTTGTGCGAGCTGCGCCACGCGATCACACCGAGGATCGACACGATGATGACCGGAATGGTCCACATGACCACTTCGATGCGAGTCGAATGCGACCACTCCGGCTCGTACCGTGCCTTGGTGTTCGTGGCCCGGTAGTGCCAGGCAATGAGCACGACCAGCACGATCACCGGGGCCACCACCACCAGCATCAGGCCGGTCGCGGTGTAGATGATCGAACGCTCCGCCATGCCGATGGGGCCTGCCGGATGCAGCAGCGCGCCATGGCAGCCGGCCAGCAGCATGGTTGCCGCCAGCGGCAAAAGACGACAGAATCCAGACCAGAAGTTGCGCATCATGTGAGGGCGAATACCAGCCGTGTTTCGAACGGCCAGAGGATGCCCCTCGGGCCCGGCCAAATCCTTAGCCCTCCCTGAATTGCGCTTAATCGTTCTTAATCGATGCCCGTAGGGCTTGCGGCCGATCTGCGCCGGCGCGTATATACGCCTGTGAAGTGATTTTTGTCACGCTTCCAGCGCGGCCGTCATGGCTTCGTCTTCGCTCCAGCGCGCCCCGCTGTCCATCAGCGCCTCGAGCCGCTGCGGGGCCAGCACGCCGCTGAGCTGGCGCAGAATCCCCGCTTCGATCATGAGCTTCGCCGGGCTGCGTCCGGCAAATTCCTTGGAAAAGAATGCGTGCGCGTAGCCGATGAACTGCGCGGCGCGCTCGAAGCGCTGCTGGCGGGCCGCGATGGTGGCGAGGTGCTGCAGGCCGCCGGCGATCAGCACCGTATCGAGTTCACTGTCCTCGGCGAGCGGCAACCCCTCGCGCAGCGCGGCGCTCGCCGCGTCGATTTCGTCATGGGCGATAAGGTATCCAGCCAGGTTGCACAGCGCATGCCCGAGCAGCCCGGTCTGCCGTGCCGCGCGCGCCAGCGCGATCACCTCGCGAGCGCTGGCAATGGCCGCCTCGATGCGCCCTTCGGCGAACTGAACCTCTGCCTTGTAGATGATGGCCCGCCACGCCCAGAAGTCCGCATGGGAGCGCAACCCGGCGGCCAGCGCCTCATCGAGTCGCGCGCGCGCCGCCTCGTACTGCCCGGCCACGGTGTGCGCGATGCCGAGATTGGTCAGACAGAGCGCAAAACTCTTCGGCTGCGCGTCGGCTGAGAGCATCCGCCGGCTCTCCTGCAGCGCCGCCAGACCCTCCTCGAGCGCCCCCGTGCGCGCCAGGTTCAGACCGTAAAATGCGAGCGCCCGGGCCAGATCGAGCGGCTCGCCGGACTCGCGCAGCAGCGCGACCGCACGGCGCAACGCCGGCACGGCGCGTCCACGCGGCTCGCCCGTGGAGAGAAAACCGTACCCGAACCACAGATGCGCCTCGAGCGTGCGCGGCGTCTCGCCGCTCAGCGCAGCGG
>JBMFWZ010000003.1:0-76441 GCA_049964755.1 Steroidobacteraceae bacterium
ATAGCGCGGCAGTGGTGCACGGGCTGGCGGCGCGCCGTGGTTCCCGCGATCCCAGTCGGGGCGGCTGTGCTGCCAGCGCGGTCCCCAGTGCTGCCCCCATCGCGGCGGCTCGTTTCGGTTCCAGTATAAAAAATACGGTGGCGGGCGGCGGTAGAAGCCGACCGGAATGCGCAGGATGAAGTCGGGCACGCGTTCCGGCGAGACCAGATACCACGGTCCGTTGTACCAGGTACTCGAATACCATGCGTCATCCGTGAAGGTCCAGTACAAGCCATCGTAGAAGAACAAGTTGACGTCCAGATCCGGGGCGTAATAGACCGGATATCCCGGCACCGGCACCAGATCGGGATAGACCGGGACGTTGATCCCGATCCTCACCCCCGGCACGGCAACACCCACACCGATGCTCACCTGCGCCAAGGCTGCGCTCTGCATCCCACCGAGCACGCACGCGGCGAGCATTGCACTGTGCAAGGCTCGCCCGAAGGGTTTCAGTGCCATGAGTCTCTCCGGAATCGAAATGGATCGCCGCCCAGTTCACCGGCGTGGCGCAGGTGCCCTCGATCGGACGCCGCGTCACGGCGCTCACCCTGCATGATGCACTTTCCTATTGTCCGTAGGACGGCGCATCAGAGAAACTACCTAGACGTGCACGAAGCGCTGCCCCCCCCCTGCACCGCAGATGAGGATCTGCGAAATCAGCTGACGCTGCGCAGCTCGTCCGGCGTCAGCACGATGGCCGCTGCCGCGATATTGTCCTCCAAATGTGCGATGGAGGCCGTACCCGGAATCGGCACCACTACGGGCGCTCGCTGCAGCAGCCAAGCGATCGCGACCTGGGCGGTGGATATCCCACGCCGCTCGGCGAGACTCGCCAACGCCGGTAGGGCTTCCTTGCCCTGCGCATGGCTACCTGAGCCCAGGGGCGCCCAGGGCAGGAATGCCGTACCCCGGAGCGCGCAGTGCTCGAGGACGTCCTCGCCGGTGCGATCCCGGAGATTGAAGCGATTCTGCACCGCAACCACCGGTACGATGCGCTCGCAGCGCTGCAACTCGCTCAGACTCACGTTGGAGACTCCGATGTGGCGCACCTTCCCCTCGGTGCGCAACCGGGCGAGTTCGCCCACCGACTCCTCGAGAGGTACGGCCGGATCTGGAGCATGCAGCTGGTACAGATCGATCCGATCGCGTCTGAGCCGCTTGAGGCTTGCCTCGCAGGCCTCGCGCAGATGCACCGGCCGACCGTCCCGGACCCAATCCCCAGGGCCGGGCCGCACCAGTCCTCCCTTGGTGGCGATGACGAGGTCGGCCGGATACGGATACAACGCGCGGGTCAGGAGATTTTCGCTCACCTCCGGACCATAGGCGTCCGCGGTGTCGATGAAATTGACCCCAAGATGTACCGCCCGGCGCAGCACACGCACCGCCATGGAAATGTCGGGCGGGTCGCCCCAAACGCCCGCCCCGGTGATGCGCATCGCCCCGAATCCCAAGCGGTTGATGGCGAGGTCCCCGCCGAGGACAAACTGGCCGCAGGCGGCGGCATCGAGACTCAGGTTCACCTCAGGCCTCCTCCCCCACTCGCTCCATACGTGTCACACACACCGAAGATACGGTGGAGTGCGAACAGGATCGACGCGGCGCCGAAGGGGCGAGGCCCCGGCGTTGTATCGTGGGCACCTCGGCACTCCGAACGATTGCGGCCCTTTTCTTCTACGGTGCCGGTTCGAGTTGCTGCAGAGGAATACGCGAATCGACGCCGCTTGAGCCGAGCGTCTTGACCCGATCGGCACAGCGCTGCGCTTCCTGCGGACTCTGACCTGATCGCAGCGCGAACCACAACATAACGAGACTGAACGCCGCGATGATCCACATGCCGGTGAAGAACCCAATCACCCCGCTTCCTCCCATGACCCCGCTCGGACCGAGGTAGCTCACCAGCCACATACCGCCCAGATACGGAATCGTCCACCACGCTTGTTGCCAGCCGAGCTCGCGCGCAGAGCGACGACGGATCAAGAAGAACCACAACAGGTAGGCGATGATGTAGGCGAAGACCGCACTGAACATCCATTTCGCGACCGCATATCCGGTCCAATAAATGATCCAGTTCGAGGCGATGAAGGCAACCGGCGCAAGCATCCCGGCCGCCTTGAGGCGAAACGGCCGCGGCGCATCCGGCATCGCGGTACGCAGGCGCAGGAGAATGACCGGACCGATGCTGTAGGAGAGCACGGTGATCAGTGAGACCGCCGACACCAGTTTCTGCCAGGACGGAAATGGGAAGAAAAACAGCACTCCGACGACGTAGGTCACCACCAAACCCACCCACGGCACACCGTGACGATTCAGATGCGTCACCTTCTGAGGTGCATTTCCCATCTCACCGGCCGCCATGATGATGCGCGGACTTGCCGTGATATAGATGAATGCCGTTCCGAGTGGCGAGATCAGCGCGTCAACGTACAGCAGCACAGCCCACCAGACCGCACCCACCGTCACGGCAATCGCCGCCAGCGGACCGAACATTCCGGTGAAATGCAGATGATTCCACCCGGCGCTCATATCTTGAGGCCGCAGCGCCGTGATGAACGAAATTTGCAATCCGACGTAAATAAACATGCCGATGAGTACCGAGACGATCAGCGCAATGGGCACATACCGATTCGGGTTGCGTGTCTCACCAGCCAACGCAATCGCCTGCTGGAAACCAAAGAAGCTGAAAATGATGCCGGCCGTTGCGACGGCCGTAAACACACCGCTCACCGGCGTGCTGTGCACGTGCGCCACCATGTTGTGCGGGTGAAATGAGTACGCCATCAGAATGCCGATGGTGGCGATCGGGATAATCACTTTCCACCACGTGGCGACACTGTTTATGGCAATGACCCAGCGGACTGCAAGGAAATTCAGCGCCACCGTTACAGCGAGCAAGAATGCCGCGATCGCGATGCCGCGGCTGGTCATCAGACCAGAGTGCGGGTAAATCAGGCCCGGAAGATAGTTATTCGCATAGGTGAGTACTGCGCTGACTTCGACCGGCGGAACGGATACGAACGCCAGAAACAGGATCCAGGTCCAGATCTTGCCGACGAAGTCGCCATGACTGACATGGGTCATGTGCACCAAAGCGCCAGAATTCGGAAACATCGTTGCGAGTTCCGCAAACACGAAGGCGAGAAGCAGGATCGAAACGGCACCAATAATCCACGACCACACACTCCGCGGCCCCGCCTGCGTTGCGGCGTGCAGCGCGCCGAATAGCCACCCTGAGCCGATGATACTGCCGAGACTGGCGTACAGAAGACCAATCAATCCTGCGTCGCGCCTGAGCTTTGCCGGGCCTGCCATGAGTACACCTCACACTGATGAGTAGCGTTGCAAACCGTTGGTCACGGCCGAATGGGAGAGAATAAAAATATGATCGAACTTGCGGCGTCGCATGTGCTGCCCCGTATCGCTGCCAGCAGAACACCGGCAGCGATACGGCAGGATGGACTTGAGCGCAATTCACTGCGCCGTGGGTGGTGTCGTCTTCTTCTGCAGTGGCACGGGGACCTGCTTGATGCCGAGATTATAGGCCTCGAATCCCCAGACATCCGCCGATTGTGCAATCTGCTTGTCAAGCGGCATGTAGATGTGACTGGTCGCACCGGTGGTGTGCAGCAGAATCGGATTGGCACAGGATTGTGCGTACTGCATCGCCGCAGTGAATTTGAACTCATGCATCGGCACCACCCGGTCGTCGTCCCAGGAGGTCGTGATCAACGTCGGCGGATAGCAGGTGCCCGGTTTGACGTTCTGCAGCGGCGAATACGCGTACAGCCACTTGAATGCCTTGGGGTTGCTCGAAAGTCCGTATTCGGGCGCCCACAGCGCGCCGCCGGAGAAATCCTGATACCGAAGCATGTCGAGAACGCCGTGCCCTATGTACGCCGCACCGAACAGCTTGGGCCGTTCCGTGATCGAAGCGCCGGTCAGCAGCCCGCCATTTGAGTAGCCCTGGATACCCAAATTCGGTGTGGACGTATATCCGTTCTTAATCAGGTATTTCGCTGCCCACGCGAAATCATTGAATACATTCTGTTTGTTGCCCTGCATCCCAGCCCGGTGCCACTTCTGCCCGTAGACCCCACCGCCACGCAGGTTCGGCACGGCATAGATACCGCCGAGTTCGAGCCACACCGGCAGCATGGGATTGAAATACGGCGTGATCGTGATATCGAACCCACCGTATCCGTACAGAATGGTCGGGTTGTGTCCATCGAGCTTAACTGCGCGTGCCGAAACGATGAACATCGGCACCCGGGTGCCGTCTTTGGAATGATAGAAGACTTGACGAACTTCGTAGGCCCCGGCATTGAAGTTCACCTTCGGTTTGAACACGGTCGTTTCGGTGCCCTTGCTCACCTCATAGCGGTAGATTCGCTCCGGATATAGAAACGACGTGAAGCCGTAATAAATGGCGGGCGAATCCATGCGCGACGACACCGAGGTGACGGTACCAAGCGTCGGCAGCGACACACTGCGCAGTTTCTTCCCGTTCAAGTCATATAAACGCAGTCGGCTGGTCGCCACCACTTCCGCATCGACCACCAGGTGTCCGGCGGCGAGCGACGCCCCCTGAATGACACCTCTGCCCTGCGGCACAACCGTCCGCCAATGAACAGGGGCGGGGCTGCGCAGATTCGCAGCCACGATGCGACCCCGCGGTGCATCCAGGGTCGTCTGCAGGTACACCGTGCGGCCCAGTACTCCGACGTAGGCATACTCGGCATCGTTTTTTGTATAGAGTGGCCGGAGTCGTGCGGTCACATTCGGCCGCCGCGGATTGCCGAGATTCGCGACGTAAAGCTCATTGTGCGTCGAAGTTCCGTTGACGAGGGTTACGAACAGGTAGTGACCGTTCTCACTCACCTGCCCCTCGATGATCCAGCGCGGCAAATCGGGTCGTCGATAAATCAACTTGTCATCGCGCTGAGGCGTACCGAGCGCATGAAAGTAGAGCGCCTGATTCACGACTGCGTCGTTGATCCGATCGTTCTTCGGCGGCTTCGGGTAGCGCGAATAGAAGAATCCGGTATCCCCGTTCGTCCACGCGATGTTTGAGAACTTAATCCACCGAACCGCATGGGGCAGGGTCTTGCCGGTTGCAACATCCATGACGTGCACCGTCTCCCAGTCTGAGCCGCCCCTGGACAATGCATAGGCGAGATATTTTCCGTCCGGTGAAGGCTCGAAATCCGCCAGCGCAATCGACCCATTTGGCGAGAGCTTGTTCGGGTCGATGAGCACCCGCGGGGTGGTCGTCGGCCCGTCCTGCACGTAGAGGACAGATTGATTCTGCAGCCCCGAGTTACGGCGAAAGAATATCCGTGTTCCTGCGACCTGCACCGGCGTCGTCTCTTTAGCGTAATTTGCCAGCTGCGTCAGCCGCTGCTTGATCCAGGCGCGCACCGGTATCTTGGCAAGATATGCATTCGTGAGTCGGTTCTCTGCCCGCACCCAGCGATGCAGCGCCGGGCTCTTCATATTCTCCATCCACTGATATGGGGCGGGCACACGTGTGCCGAAGTACACGTCGACGGTCTTGTCCCGTCGCGCCTGTGGGTAATGCAGAGCTCGAGGATGAGCGGCATGGGAACTGGAACAGGCCGCAAGCAGCGCGGACAGGCAGGTGGCGGAAATCGCAGTTTTCATTTCGTTATAGCCCCGGGCGAACGCTTGGGGGCTTATGGTAACACGCCGCCCCGGGTCCGCCGCGACAGAGCCCGGCGCGCGCGCCTCACCCAAGCGGCGCAGAGCCGCTGATGCCAGACCATGGGGGCGAGCGCCATCAGCTGATCAATTGCGCCCCATCATGCCGTCAAAGGAACCTCCGCGGCGAATGGCCGGCGTCCCCGCGGGACGCCGGCTCTGCTCCATCCCTAGAAATTCGCTGAGAACTTCACGCCCCAGTAGCGAAACGCGTCGCGCGGAATCTGCAGGCGCTGGTAAGAACCGGGCGCAACTCCGTTGCCAGTCGGGGTAATGAACACGGTGTAGAACTGATTGGTCAGGTTGTGCCCGATGAAGCTCAGATGGTACCTGCCGCCATCGAACCCCATGACGAGGGACGCACCCAGGAGCGAATAGGCCGGCTGCTGCGCCATCGGGTTCGGATCAATGTCGAAGTTCGTTTGGCTCGTATATGAATACGTCACGTTGAGCCTCGCCGTGTAGCCGACATTGTGCAGCGGCAGGAGCCAACTTGGCATGATCGTCAGTTTGTTCTTTGGCGCAAATGGGAACATTTCTCCCTGATGCGAGTCACGGCAGCTCGTCAGTGCCGCGCCGACCTGTCCGGCGCAGTTGTACGAGACGATATATGCCTTGTCGTACGAATAACCGCCGGAGATCGAAAGCCTGCGCGTCGGCTGCCAATCAAAATCAGCCGACACGCCGGTGGAGCGCACGGTTCCGGCGTTGGTCAGGCTTGTTGTTACGGATCCGTTTGTGACCACGAAACTGTTCGCCTGAAAGTTATTGAATGTCTCGTACCAAGCGGCGAGATTCAGGACCAGAGTGTGGTCGAAGAACTGGTTTTTCAGCCCCAATTCAAAGTCGTTAGCGGTCTCCGGCGCCACCGGCGCGGCATTAAGCGCCGACATATTGAAAAACACGTTGAATGCCGGACCCAACCACCCACGGCTGTAGGTTGCGTAAGCGACTGAATTCGATGAGATAGAGAATTTCAGCCCGCCTTTCGCGGACCAGCCGTCGTTGGCGGTATTACCCGTGCCGGTATAGCCAGGGGCAATGCCCGGACCAGTGCTCGGGGAGTCAACGCGCCCGAATGTGTAGGCGACGTAGTCGTGAGTATAACGTCCGCCCGCGATCAAGCTCAGACGCTTTGTCAAGTGAAGTGTCGTTTGCCCAAACAGGGCTTGATTGTCGTTCCGAGTGTCAAAATTCGCAGTTCCCGTTGTATTCAGGAATGTACTCACGCCTGTCGCGCAGGGCTGAAACCCGGTGGCGTCGGCCGCTAGTGTCGAGGCGGTGCATTGCTCGACGTGGCGACTGAAATAGTCCTGCTCATCCGAGTGCCAGATGAATGCCCCAACGGTGTAGCTCGCAAATTGGTCAACGGGAGAGGCCAGACGGATTTCCTCGCTGTACTGCTTGTAGTCCAAGCCGCCCCGGTCATGCATCTTGATGTCCAGCGGATTGACGTAGCTGCAGCAGCCGGAATGAAAATCTCCATCGCGGCCCTGGAAGTTGTACCAGCGCTGGAACGCAGAAATTGATGTCAAAGTGTCCTTACCGAGGCTCCATTCAACGGTGGCGGAAACACCCGAATTGGTGTTGATTTGGCTTGGAATGGTATCGTTATTGATGCTGAGCGCGTTCGGACCAGGAACCGATGGCTGCAGCTCTGGCAGGAAGATGTTCGTCCATGCCGCGTTGGGCACGTAGGCTCCCAGCACGTCCGCACAGCAGTTGTCGTCCGAATGATAGTAATTGCCCTCGAGCGTCACTTTCAGAACGTCGTTGACGTCATCGACAATCTTTCCGCGAATGCCCTGGCGGCGGTACCCGTTTGTTTGCTGATGATTGTAGACGTTGTAGATGTTCCCCGGGAAATCCTGGTAAAGCATCGAAACTTGGTAGCCGATGTGATCGTTCAACGGGCCGGAGAGATTCAGCCGGGCGTGGTATTCGTGGCCTTCGTACCACGAAATGCTCGCATTCCCCTCAAAATGGCGCGTGGGGTCCGGTGTCACGACATTGAGCACGCCTGCGGTGGCGTTCATCCCATAGAGCGTGCCCTGGGGACCATTGAGAACCTCAATTCGATTGACGTCGGTAAAGGCACCAAATGCCATGCCCGGACGACCCATGACGACGCCATCGACAACGACCGCAACGCTGGGCTGCGCCGCTGGCGAGAAGGATTGGGTGCCGATGCCACGAATCGCAAGGGTCGCGTTTGAGTTCGTCGAACCGCGCTCGAACGTGAGCGTCGGCACGAGCTGCTCAAGACTTTCGGCGCTGTCGATGCCAGCGCTTTGCAGCGACGCACCCGTGACCACGGTGACCGCAGCCGGTACCTCCAAAAGCGGCTGGTGGCGCTTTTCCGCGGTGACAACGATTTCCGCCAACGTGGCGCCGCTTGACTGCTGTGCGGCGGCATTCGCGGCAGCCGGTGCGGCAAAGCTCGGCGCGCAAACAAGTAATGCTGCAGCAAGCAGCACTCCGGGACGACGAAATATCATGACCCCCCCCTTACAGATATTTAACCCAGACGTCTTATATAAGATAGAAGAGGTGGGGGCAAGACACAAGCCCCTGGGTTGCACGAGATGCGCCGAGCGGTGCTCGTCATACGCCCAGACGGGCCAGGACCTCTGCGGGGGGGCCGGAGAATGTGGCCGACGGCTGATATCCCACGTAGCCGAGTTCGGCAACCCCGGTCATAGTTGTGTAGTACCCGATCAGGCAGATCGCGCGGAATCGACTGAAAAAACGTGCATGCGAGGCGCTTCCAGCCGCCGCTTGTGCACAAAGGCGCGCCAGCGCCGCTTCAGATTGAGTCGTGTCGAGGCTCTGGAGCGACCCCGTCGCTTCAGAGCGCAGTTGCGCAAGTCCCGCCAGAATCGTGGCGCGGTCGGCGCGTTGCTGTGGATACGGAGCGCTGATCCATTCGTCGAGGAATTCCGGCACTGCAAGGTCGCTCGCGCACGGTGAAGCTCCATCCCGGGGCAAGAGTACATCGGCAAGGAGCGCCACCAGCGCCTTATCGGCAGGATTCAGGGTCAATGGCCAGGGAATATGCGGGTGCAGCAGATCAGGGTCCCGCCCGTAACCGTCCGATGCGCTTCCCGTTCGTTCCGCCGGCGGCTGAGCATCGCGCGCCGCGGCGGGCATTTCCGCCCGTACCGGGGAGAGCCGTAGCGCTGGCGAGGCCGTGAGCGTGAGGACGCGCATGAGCCACCGCAAGGTGTCGCGGCGATCAGGCATGATGAAGCTCCCGCTTCAGATGGGCGCTCGCCCGCAGGGCGAATGCCACGATAGTAAGCGTGGGGTTCTTGTGGGCGCTGCTGGCGAAAACCCCGCCATCGATGACGTACAAGTTGGGTACGCCCCAGACCCGCCCAAAGGAGTCAGTCACTGATGTTCGCGAGTCAATCCCGGCGCGCGCCCCGCCCACCTCGTGAATAATCCGCCCGGGGGGCAGAATCGCCTGAGCCGGATCCGACGGCAGGGGCGTCACGAGCTTACCGCCCGCGGCCTCGATGAATTCAGCCATGCTCCGTTGTGCATGCGCGGTCTGGCGCAACTCCTCTTCACTCCAGCGTACGTCGAAACACAGACTGGGAATTCCCCACGCATCGCGGAGCAGCGGATCGATCTGGACGCGGTTGTAGTGTCGCGAAATCATCTCGCCTCGCTGCGAAAGACGCACGAAGCTGCCGTAATAGCGGCGCGCCTCATCTTTGAGCTTTCGACCATAAGTAAAGGGCGAAACGTTGTCGAAGAAATCAAACGTGTCCGCGGACGGCTCGAGGCGGCCCCCGTAGAGCTCCAAGTGATATCCGCGTGCGAACGGTAGCTTGCCCGCGCGCTGTTCGGGCCACGCCCACCACGGAATGTAAACATGCGGCAGCCACACGCCATCGTCATTGAATGGCGGCAAATTCTCCATTTGCGGAAACTGGCCCCATACGTTGCTGCCGGTGCTATCCATGACGCCGCACCCGAGCCATCCACTGTCCGCGCCGATACCCTGGGGAAAGTGTGAATTCTTCGAATTAAACAGCATGCGCACCGATTCCAGTGCGCTGGCACCGAGCATCACCGCACGTCCCGCAACGAAATGGTGTTGATCGGTCAGGCGATCGACGTAGTGGATGCCCCGCGCCCTGCCGTCCGGCCCCAGCTCGATCTCATAGGCCTGCGCATGGGTGATCGTTGTCAACCGACCGGTGGCGCGCGCCGGCGGGAGCAAAACCGTGGGCGACTGGAAATTCGCCCCTATCGAGCAGCCGCGCAAGCAGGGCGTGGCATAGAAACACGCTTGGCGATCGTTGATGGGCCGAGTGATTACAGCCGTATGACTGGCAACCACCGGGCGGCCCAGCCGCGCGCCACCGGCCATGATGAGCCGCTCGAAGGAGCGGGGCACCGGAGGCGGCTGCAGACACCCTGGAGGCGAGTCGGGCTGGTCCGGCAGTCCCGGATTGGAGCCGAACACCCCCACCAGACGTTCCGCCTGGTCGTACCAGGGCGCGAACTCGGCATAAGAGAACGGCCAATCCGCACCATATCCGTCGCGCGAAAATGCCTTCAAGTCGTGTTGCGCGTAACGCAGCGCAACTCGGCCCCAGTGGTTGGTCCGGCCACCTAGCATGCGGGCACGAAACCAGCGGAATTCCGTTCCTGGCGCCGTCGAAAACGGCTCCTCGGGAAGAACCCAGCCACCGTCAACGGTTGCGTCGTAGAAGCCGAAAGGCTTGTCCGGAGTTCCCGCATCCCGCAGCGGCGCTACTGCGGTGCGTTCGAACATCGGGGTCTCGCGCTGCGGATCGTAGAAACGCCCTGCTTCCAGCAGACAGACCCGCGCGCCGGCTCTCGTCAGCGCGTAAGCAGCGGTCCCGCCCGCGGCACCGGAACCCACCACGATGACATCGAACGGTTCAACGCTCATGACGAGGCCGCAGGGGACGAACCCAAATATTACGAAAGGCCACCATCGAGGTCGACTGACCGTGATCCTGCAGTCCGAGCGGTCCGCGCTCGGCATGGGTGACGAAGCCCAGCGGAACCTTATTGGCACTGGTATTGCCAAAAATCTCTTGATGATCCTGCACGACGACGCCATCGATCAGAACAGTAACGAACGGCGGCCGCAGGAGTTTTGCCCCTGAAAACCGCGGCGCATCGAAAAGGATATCCATGCTCTGCCAAGTTCCCGAAGGGCGCACCGGCACCACGATCGGCGGTGTCTGGCCGTAAATGGCCCCGAGCACACCATCTGCGTACGTCTGATTCTGATAGGCATCGAGAATCTGCACTTCGTACACGCCCATCAGCCGCACACCGCTGTTGCCCCGCTCCTGCCCCGTGCCGCCCGCCGGGTAGGGCTCACGAAATTCCAAATGCACCTGTACGCTCCCGAAGCGCTTACGGGTGAAGAGCCAGTTGAAGACCTTGCCCCCCGGCAGCATCAGACCGTGAATCTGATGCCACCCGCTGCCGGGGTCACCCTTGAGGTTCCATTGGCCCAGACCATGACCGTCGAACAGCACGGTCGCATCCGGCGGGGGCGGGGACCCCATGGGCGCGGAGGCCACCGCCATCCGCGGCGGCTGCGGTCGGTTCGGGTCGTTCGGTGGCCACTGGTGCGGCACCTGCGCCGCCGCGACGCCGACGTACGCCAAGGCGGCAACGACAGCAATCGCTCCCCTGAAATTCATACTCGATTCTCCTCACTTCGTTAAGCATCAAAAGCCCGTCGTGCGTTCGCCGGGGATCTCCCATTTGCCGGAATGCTCCGAGCGGAACAACGCATCCAGCACGCGCGCGTTCACGAGGGCATCCTCAATGCCATACGGCGGCGGATCGCCACGAAGCACGGCCCGGGAAAATGTATCGAGCTGCTCAGCGTATTGATTCGCGGCGGGAATCAATACGGTGCGCATTCCTCCGCCGTATAAATCACGTCCATCATCGATTCGCAGGCGGGTTGGCAAACTTGGCGTCGGATTGAAGGGCGCTTCGATGTGCATCCGACCACGGGTCCCATACGCCACGACGGACTGCAGCCGCGACAGACAGGTCGAAACACCGAATTGCAGGTGCGCCCCCCCCGGAAAATCCATCAGACCGCTCGTTAATGCATCAACGGCGGCTTCGCTTGGCCGGCTGAACAGCCCGATCACGCGCCCCGGGTCGGATCCAAAGAGCAGCCGCCCGGCCATCAACGCGTAACCACCTACGTCGTACAACGCCCCCCCGCCATGCGCCGGACTATTGCGCAAATTCTCCCCAGCCGGGTTGTCGTACGCGAACCAGCATTGCAGGGCGCGCAGCTCGCCGAGTTCGCCTGCGCGCACTATCTGTACCGCACACCTCCACTGCGGGTGGAAGCGGATCATGTAAGCCTCCGCGACGTGACGCCCTGTTCTGTGCACCGCCTCGGCTACCCGTTCCGCGTCGGCGACGTTCAGGGCCAGCGGCTTCTCGCACAGCACGTGCTTGCCCGCCTCCAGCGCCTGGACCGTCCAGCTGACATGCAGGTCATTGGGTAGTGGGATATACACCGCATCGATCTGCGGGTCGGCAAGTAGCGCCGCGTAGCCGGAGAACACTTTCGCGATCCGAAAGTCGTGAGCCACCGCTCGAGCTCGTTCGGGATCGCGAGCCGCGATCGCCGTCACCTGCGCATGTGCAGCGACGCTGAATGCGGGCAGAACCTGCCGCAGCGCAATCTGAGCGGCACCGAGGACACCCCAGCGCAGCACCTGCGGGCGGTTCATCGCATCACCGCCTGCGGCGCCGGCAGAAGCGCGCGCAACCAAAGCAGCGCCAACGCGAACGAAACCGCTGCGAAGACCAGGAATGGAGCGTAATGGCCGCCTGCGGCCAAATGCACGCCGACCCACCAGACTACCGCCATCCCGGCGAGATTTCCCGTCAGTGCCCCCAAACTCGTCACCGTGCCGACCAGACCAGGCTCGATGACATCCGTAATCAGGGCAAACAAATTCACGGAAAACCCCTGATGCGCAACGATACCAAGACCGAGCAGTGTCACAACCGCCCCCAGCGTATACACATTGCTCACGCCCCAGAGCGCAAGGGCGATGATCGCGCAGCCGAGCATCACCGAATATCGCGCCGCCTGAACCGCCATGCCGCCGCCGATGAGGCGCGATGAGATCCAGCCGCCGCTGATCGAACCGACGATGGCCGCTGAGTAAATGATCGCCAGCGGCACCCCCATGGCCGACACACTCAGGTGAAACCGCCGATGGAGCAGATCGGGCGTCCAAAACAGCAACAGCCACCAGACCTGGTCTATCAGCGCTTTTGCACCAAGAATCGCCCACGTCCGTCGCTGCCGCAACAATGTTCGATAGCGCCCCGCCCGCGCAGCTCCACTACGCACGCTCGAGAGTGTCTTGGCTTTGAATTCGCGCATCGCGATAAGCCAAACGAAGGTCCACAACAGGCCGATCCCACCGACCACCGCGAACGCCGCGCGCCATCCCAAAGCAACGGCTATCGTCGGCACGATCAGCGGCGTCAGTATGGCACCAAGGCTGTTCGAGGCATTGATGATGCCCAGCGCTCTGGCGCGCCGCTGCGGCTCAAAGCACTCGCCGACGGTCTTGATCACGGCCGGCGTCGCCAACGCTTCGGTAACACCCAATCCAGTGCGCGCGACTACGAACTGCGCGGTCGTACGAGCGAAGGCGTGCGCTGCCGCAAAGAGACTGAAGGATCCTACGCTGAGCGGATTGGCCCACTTGACGCCCATGCGATCAACGAGCTCGCCAGCAAACAGACACGAGATCGCTGTTGCGAGCTGAAACGAAGCGATGATCGTACCGTAGGTCGCATCCGTCCAACCGACGCTGTGCTCGATCATGGGCTTTAGGATCGCAATGATCTGCCGATCGGCATAGTTGATGATCCCGGCAAACGACAGCAGCACAACGAGCTTCATGCGCACAGACTTGCCGTGTCCCGCAAAATTTTCCGATTCGGCCGCCGAATTCATGACGCTTGCGACGGACGCCTCATGAATTTCGCCATGCGACTGACGGCACAATAAATTTCGCAATTCGGGATTTGACTGCGAATTCCATTCGCTACAGTTGACCGCACCTTCATACTGACATAACTTCGCGTGACCTCGGATGAATTGCGCGGAGTGACAGAAAATGACTCAGGCAGCATTGCTGGCAATCGACCAGGGCACGAGCTCAAGCCGTGCCATCGCCTTTGCCGCGAACGGCGCTGTATTGGAAAGCGCGCAGACACCCTTCGAGCAGATTTACCCGCAGGCGGGTTGGGTAGAGCACGACCCGGAGGTTCTCTGGGCTACCGTCCTGTCTGCTACGCGTGCTGTTTTGGAGAAACTGCGCGCCAGAGGCATTGCTGTTGCTGCGATTGGCGTGACAAATCAGCGCGAAACGACGATTGCCTGGAATCGGCGCACCGGCGTGCCGCTGTACAACGCCATTGTCTGGCAGGATCGACGTACGGCTCCTCTGTGCCGAGAACTGGAAGCGGCCGGAGTAGCGCCGGCGCTTACCGCAAAGACGGGCTTGCGTCTCGATCCCTATTTTTCGGCAACCAAGATGAATTGGATTCTCGAACACGTTCCAGAGGCGCGTTCGGCCGCGCAGCGCGGCGATCTGTTGTTCGGAACGGTCGATGCGTTTCTGATCTGGCGTCTGACTGCGGGCCGCTGCCACGTCACGGATGCGACCAATGCCAGCCGGACGGCACTGTTCGACGTCGTGAAGAACCGCTGGGATGAGGAACTTTGCGCGACATTCGCTGTTGCGCCGCAATCCCTGCCTCACGTTTTGGATTGCACCGCCGACTTCGGCAGCACTGACCCGGGGGTTCTCGGTATTTCCCTTCCGATTCGTGGGGTTGCAGGTGATCAGCAGGCCGCATTGATCGGTCAAGCGGGATTGGCTGCCGGTGACGTCAAGAGCACCTATGGGACGGGCGCGTTCCTGATGCTCAACACCGGGGATATTTTGGTGCGTTCCCAGAATCGTCTGCTGAGCACCATAGCGTACCGGCTGAATGGACGGTCCACTTACGCACTGGAGGGTTCGATTCTGTCGGCAGGCGCCACCATCCAGTGGTTGCGCGACGGGCTGGGACTCGTTACGAGTGCGGCAGATGTTGAAGCCCTCGCGGGGTCGGTCATCGATACCGGCGGGGTGTATTTGGTTCCTGCGTTTACCGGTCTCGGTGCGCCTTATTGGGATCCCGAGGCGCGAGGTGCGATCCTCGGCCTGACGCGCGCAACGGAGCGAGGGCAGATCGTTCGCGCCGGACTCGACAGCGTCGTTTATCAAACGCGAGATCTTCTCGATGCCATGGCCGCTGACGGTGTGGCGCCGGGATTGCTCAAAGTCGACGGTGGGATGGCGCGCAACGGACTGTTCCTGCAGCGCCTTGCAGACATCCTCGGCGTTCCCATCCGCCGACCAAAGGTAGCCGAAGCGACCGCCTGGGGCGCTGCCTGCCTTGCCGGGCTTGGCTGCGGCATGTTCAATTCCACAGAGGATTTGGTGAGATTGTGGAGCGCGGACGCCGACTTCGAGCCACGTCTGGCTGCGCACACTCGAGGCGAGCAGATCAGGGATTGGCATCGTGCGGTGCGCCGGGTGCTCGGGGGGGGCGAGCCGAACGCGATCTTTGGGAAAACCAACGGTTGATCGCCTCGATGACGCTGGGAGCGGCGGTGAGCCCCAGCTTAGAGCGACGCCACAGAACGTCCTGCGCGCAGCGAGCCCATTCGGCATTCTGCAGATACTCGAGTTCCGCCTCGTAGAACTGTGCGGAAAATGGCGTACCGAGATCTGCTCTGTTGCGTGCAGATCCAAGGACGCGCTCGATGCGCGTGCCGTATGCCCTGCACATGCGGTGGATCATGTCCGGTTCCGCGAAGGCGTACCGACTCTGCTGTTCGGCCGTAAATTTGCCGATGTCCATGTCGGGAATATCGCCGCCGGGCAGCACAGCTGCGCGAGTCCAAGCGCTGCTCGCAATGCCGAGCTTCGGCAGCAACTCGCCGAGGGCGTGCTCGGCGAGCTTACGGTAGGTGGTCAGCTTACCGCCAAAGACCGAGAGAACCGGAGCGCCATCCGCCGGTGCATCCAAGTCGAATACGTAGTCACGCGTCACGGTCGATGCGCTGAATCCGCCATCGTCGTACAGAGGCCTGACGCCAGAATATTCCCAAATCGCCTGTTCCGGGCTGACTGACTTGCGCAGGTATTGCGCGAGCACATCACAAAGGTAACGGATCTCATCCGTACTGATTTTCACCTGGGCCGGGTCCGCATCGTACGGCACGTCAGTAGTCCCGATGAGCGTGAAATTGCGCTCATAGGGGATGGTAAATATCACCCGCCCGTCCGCACCCTGGAACGTATAGGCATGCGGCCCGGGGTAGAGTCTGGGTACGACGAAGTGACTGCCTTTGATCAGCCGCAATGCACTGCGTGATCGCGTCCCGGTTCGACCCAGCACATCCTCTACCCACGGCCCCGCTGCGTTTACCAGAGCCCTCGCTCGCACTGAAACCCGCTCGCCACCCGGCCCTTCGGTCTCGACGCGCCAGGTGTGCTCTTCGCGCCGCGCTTGGGTCAGTGCCCAGCCTACCGAGATGTGCGCTCCGCGCTCCTGTGCGTCGATCGCGTTGAGAACAACCATGCGGGCGTCATCGACCCAGCAATCGGAATATTCGAACGCGAGCCGGATGGATTCGTGCAACGGATCAAGCGCCGAGTCTCGCCCTCGTCTGAGCGTGCGGGTCGGCGCGAGACGTTTACGCTCTCCAATGTGATCGTAAAGGAACAGGCCGGTGCGCAGCATCCAGGCCGGCCGCATGCCCTGGCGCACCGGCAAGACGAAGCGCAGCGGCTGCACGGCGTGAGGCGCTGCAGCCCAGAGGACCTCACGCTCTTTGAGGCTTTCGCGTACCAGGCGGAATTCGCTCTGCTCTAGATAACGCAAGCCACCATGAATCAGTTTGGATGAGGCCGACGAGGTCGCACCCGCCAGATCGTGTTTCTCCAGCAACAGTGTGGCGAGCTTCCGTCCAGCGGCATCGCGCGCAATTCCGACGCCGTTGATGCCCCCGCCCACAACCACGATGTCATACAGTCGATCTTCGATTGGCGCGTCACTGCGGGGGGCCGCGGACACAGACGCTGTGGTGGTCGTCATAGCCCCTCCACGAGCGCCGGGGTATTTCGCGGCAGGAGCAACTGCAGCCATAGCAGCCCGAGCAGGTAGGAACACGCGGCAATCAAGAACAGCGGCAGATAGCCGAACCCTCCGCCAATCAGCCAGCCCGCCGCCTGGAGGATCGCAATGCCTGCGATGTTTCCACACAGTGCGGCGATGCTAATGAGCGTGCCAATGCGTTCATTCGGCGTGATGTCGGTCGCCAGCGCGAAGAGGTTCACTGCGTAACCCTGATGCGCTGCGAGCGTACTGCTCAGCAACGCCACTGCGACCCAGGGCGAACGGGTCGCCAGGGCTAACGGTAGAGGAATCACGATCAGCGCACAGACCAGCATGGTGAGTTTGCGCGCGGCAACGGGATTGCGCCCGCGCCCGATCAATCGCCCCGATGCGAATCCGCCGATGATCGATCCGGCCGCCGCGGCGGCATAGATCACCGCCACCGGTGCGGCGAATTGCATCATGTCGAGGTGAAATTCGGCATGGAAGAAATCTGGAATCCAAAACAGCAGAAACCACCACACCTGATCGGAGAGCATTTTTGCGCCGATCACGGCCCAAGTCCGTCGGTCACGCAGCACATCGCCCCAGGCCGCCCGTTCCCGGTGCTCCGTTGAGCCGCTCTGCGGTGAAGGAGCAGGAAGTTCGAGCCCTTCGTGCCTGCGGGTGACCCACTCCCAGGCGAGCACCCAGATCAGCCCCAGACCGCCGATCACGACGAATGCCGGCTGCCATCCGGCTGCGAGCGCCAGCGGCGGTACCGCGAGCGCTGTGAGGATCGCACCCAGGTTACTGGCTGCATTCATCGCGCCGAGCGCCACCGAGCGTGTTCGGGCGACGAACAGCACGGCGACGGTCTTCACAGCGGCGGGCGTACCGATCGCTTCGGTCACGCCCAAAGCAATGCGGGCGGCGGTGAACTGGGCAACTGTACGGGCGAGCGCGTGGCTCATGGCCGCGAGGCTCCAAGTGCCGACGCCCCAGCTGTTGGCCCGCTTCCAGCCGAGTCGGTCAACCACCCGTCCGGCACCGAGATAGGCACACGCGGTCGCCAGCTGAAACAGCGAAGTGATGTTGCCGTACTCGACGTCCGTCCAATGCAGATCGAGCTGCAGCATCGGCTTTAGAACCGCGATGATTTGGCGGTCCGCATAATTCAGGACACCGGATACGATGAGCAGAAAGAGCAACCAGCGTCGACGGGCTTCGGTCATATCCGCTTAGCAGCCGGGCAATGACTCAAATAGCTCACGGTAGATGCTGTCGACTCGATAAAAGACCGGAGGCTCCCCGAGCGGGGCGGCAATGTCCACGTCCGTGCCGCCGAGAAATTCCGCCGCAGTCCACAGGTGTCGCCAGCGTGCACCGGCAGGCAGATAGGTGCGCCGGGTGCGCGCGCCAGCCGTAATCACTGGGGCGACCAGCAGATCGTGTCCCAGGAGATACTCGGTTTGAGTCTCATAGCACTTCGGATCGTCCTCGAAGTGCAGAAACAGCGGCCGCTGCAGCGGCAGTCCCGAAGTCGTCGCTTCCTCGCCGAGCGCCCGCAAATAGGGTGCGAGGTGGCGGTGCATGCGCGTCATGCGGGCAAAATGCGTGAGGACGTTCGGGTCGTCGTCAATTTGCAGGTTCTCGCGTGGGCGATTGCCTTCGTGGGTGCGCATCACGGCTGTGAATGCGGCCATTTCCGTCCAACGCTGCAGTAACTCGGCGGTGCGGACGTTGCCGAATAGACTGGTATAGCCGCCGATATCGCTGTGGTGGTACGCGTTGCCTAGTAACCCGGAGGAAAGTGCGGCGCAAATCACGGTCTGCAATCCGTCGTGACGAGTGAAGTCGACCGACTGATCGCCCGCCCACAGAAGCGGACAGAAGCGTTGCACACCGGTAAAGCCTGCACGCATGAAGAATACGATCTCGCCGGCCTTACCGCGTCGCTCAAGAGCTTGCGCGTTAACTTCGGCCCAGTAGGTTGGCCAGGCGTTGTGCGCAATTTCCCCCGCTACGCCCGATGCAAGACGTACGTCCACCGGGAGATATTCGCCGAAATCGGCCATCCAGCCGGACAGCCCAAAGTCGATCAGATTGCGGCCAATGATGTGCTCTGCAAACCACGTGCAGGCTTCGGCTTGGGTGAAATCCACCATGCCGCAGACAAATTCGCCGAAGTCCACGAGATAGGGCTCGTCGCGATCGATTCGGCGGACCAGAAATCCTGCTGCGGATGCCTGCGGGTACAGCGATCCGTCCGTACAGAGATAGGGGTTGACGTAGCCGAGAAAGCGGATGCCCCGCTTGCGCAACTCAGCGATGCGTTCTGGCAACCGCGGGTAGCGCTCGGCGTTCCATTTCCAGTCCCAAAACAGGCGGGTTCCGAATCCCGTCTGGCGCACGCCCACCCAGTCCTCACACCACAGCCCCGCCACGGCGGCGCCTTGCGCCTCGATTTTCTCCAGACGCTCGAAGCTTCGCGTACCGTCCTTCAGGCCGATGATCGCTCCGGCGAGGATCCACTGGGGAAGCGGCGGCTGGCGCCCAAAGTGAGTCGAAATTGCCGCCACCAAGTCGGTGAAGTGAGCGCCCGCCCAGAGTTCGATGCGCTCGGGAATCGCCCACACCTCGATCTCATGAAACGCTGATTGGCGGAAGTCGAATGCGCTGTACGCGGTGGTTTGAACGTGCAGCGCGTAACGACGAGACGACAGGTACGTCGGCTGAGGATAATAGGTCGTGTAGTAGTCGCCACCTGCGCCGGCGGTGCGGTCGGCCTGAAAGGTGATCTCGGTGCTCTTGTCACGCCCGACGCCGGGCTCGGATGTCCATAATGGAAAGTGCCGACCACGCAGGTTGAAATAGGACATTTGTTCGCCGGCGCCCCACACCTGCTCGGTGTCCTCGGCGGTCATTCGGAACCACATCCTGTTCAGACTCGGCTCTTTCGATTGCAGACAGCACGTCACGTGCGCATCGCCACCGGTCAGTAGCAGTTCCAGGAGCACCGGACTGCCCGGGCTCTGTGCCAACTGGACGGATATCCCGGCGCTCCCTCGGCGGACGGTTGCATGGGTCAAGGGCAAGCGTGCAAAGAGGTCGTCCTGCACGGTGAAGTGCCCCTGACGCATCTGATATCGCCCCGTCCCGGTACCGACGAATACGCACGGCTCAAAGGCACGGTGGCGCAGCAAAGTGCGCCCCCCCAGTACCAGATCAAAACCATCGGCAAGCTCTATAATGTTCATAGTGTGCGCAGAGTAGACTTATATCTTATATAAGACTCGGCGGCCCGCGCAAGAGCTTTACAAGACTGTGGGCTACCCCCCTTCTGACCGGATTCGAGAAAGCAGGTTAAAGTAACGGTGCGCGGATTTCCCGTGCACACTCAGTGGAACAGGACCGTCAGTGAGCAAGACCGTCGGATATCGGCCGTTATATCGTCAGGTGTATGACATTGTCCTGCGCCGCGTTGCCGACGGCGCATGGCGACCCGGGGAGGCCCTGCCGAGCGAGCAGAATCTCGCTCGCGAGCTCGGGGTCAGCCAGGGCACGATGCGTAAAGTCCTCGACGCCCTCACGGCTGAGAAAGTCCTCGAGCGCCGTCAGGGCAAGGGGACCTTCATCGCCGAGAGTACCCAGGAGCGCACGCAGTTTCGGTTCTTTCGCTTGGCGAGACCCGGTGGGATGCGACTGACCCCGCAGCTGGGCACAGAGACCGCGCGCGTGCGAGCTGCGCGAACGGCCGAGCGCGAGCGCCTGGAGCTCGAGCGCGACGCGCGCGTCGTCGAGATCTCGCGGGTCCGACACGTCGAAGGGGTTGCTGCGATCCGCGAGCTGATCATCCTGCCGGCGGCCATATTCCCGGGCATCGAGAAGCAGATGCCTCTGCCGAATAGCCTGTACACGTTGTACCAGTCCGGTTTTGGCGTCACCATCGTGGCGACACACGAGGAATTGAGTGCGCAGGGCGCGACGGCCGAGGACCATGAGGCGCTCGGAATTCCCCTTGCCGCCCCCATCCTGGTCATCGACCGCATTGCGCTCGGGCTGACAGATCGAAAGGTGGAGTGGCGTATGAGCCGTGTCCACTCGAAAAATCTCGTCTACGCCGTCACGCTGACGTGAGTCGATCAGTTCTGGGTTAACCCTGCGTCCACGACGAAATTCGCACCCGTACAGCCGCAGCTTTCATCCGAACCCAGATACAGCGAAAGTCGCGCAACATGTTCCGGCGTAAGCCGGAACTTCAGCGCCTGTAGCCGGATGAACTCCGCATCAAGTTCGGGGGTGAGCCACAATGCTCGCTGTCGGTCGGTGAGAATGGCGCCCGGAACGATGCAGTTGACGCGGATTCCGGCAGCTCCGAGTTCCCGCGCGAGGGTGCGGGTCAGGCCGTTAATGGCAGCCTTAGCCGTTGTATAGCCGGCCATCCCGGGTCGACCCCGCATCCACGAGATCGACCCCAGCATGATGATCGAACCGCTGCCGCGACGGGCCATTCCGGCAGCAACCGCCTGCGATGCAAAGAACTGATGGTCGAGGTTCAACGCCAGCATCCGGTGCCACTGCGGTGGATCGATCTGCTCAAAGCTCTGCCGATCATCGCGGCCCGCGTTGTTGATCAGAACGTCTATGGCGCCACACTGCGCTTCGACTCGCGCCACGGCGGCCCGCAACGCGTCAATGTCCAGAAGATCACAGGGAATGAATTGACTGTCGGTGTCCCGTGCCAGCGGGTCACCGTGCTGCGCGTCAATGTCCAAAAACGTCACTCGTGCGCCCTGCGAGGCGAACGCTCGGACCAGTTCAGCCCCGATCCCGGAGGCTCCACCGGTAATGAGCACCGAGCGATCCTGCAAGGACTGATAGCTCACACTCGAATAGCGACTCTCGGTCATGGCAGAAATAGCTCCTCATCAAATGCGGGCCGAAGCATGCCGGCGGTTTCCACGCGCATCGCATAGAGTCCCCCGCCGGTTCCATCGGCATCTCGGGCGGTGGTCAAGTACAGCGTTTTCAAGTCTGGATCACCGAAAGCGGGCATGGTGGGGATGCGTGTCGGGACTCGATGCGACTCAATGAGCTCTCCGTGAGGATCGTACCGGTGGACTCGCCCTCCTTCATACAGCGCGCACCAGTAATGCCCTGCGCAGTCGACTGCAGCACCATCCGGACGAGCACGATCGAGCGCCTGCGGGTCCAGGCGCGCAAAGACTTCGGCGGCGCCCGCACGTGCAGTGTCCGGGCAGTAAGCACGCCGATAGATCACGAATCTCGGGGTATCGGAGTGATAGAGCGTCCGTCCATCAGGCGCAAAGGCCACGCCATTGGACGTCAGTAGCCCTGCAGTAATCTCAATGAGCCCATCGGCTTCGAGCGCATACAGTCCGGCACGATCCTCGCGCCGCGTTTGATCAATCGTGCCGATAATCAATCGGCCGCGCGGATCGATACCCCCATCGTTGAAGCGCACCGTACGCTCATCGGCCGGATTCCTCGCCAGGCAGCGGATCTTGCGCGCGCAGTCATCGAGCAGCCAGATCCCCGAGCGAAATCCCGCGATGAACCCAGCGGAGCGGCACGGCGCAATGAAGCCAATCTCCTCGTCCACAGGCTGACGTTTGAGCGCGCCAGAGCGCGGCGCGAAGCGCAGCACGGCGCACCCGGTGACATCGACGAACAGCAGCTCGGCGGCCTCCGCGCACCACACTGGAGATTCCCCAAGGCGGCAATGAGCAGCGCAAACCTGTTCAAATACCTTCATGCGCTCTCTTCCAAGCTGATATCAACCCGGCCGGTCATGGCCTCACCCGGGGCAAGGAGTTGAAAGCCCACGCCGGGCTCACCTGCGCGGTGGACCGCGTCTGCCCCGTGGCTGACCGGCTCAATGGCGAGGAAGCCGCGCCCCGGCGGCGTGAAGACCCGAAGTACTCGGAACACCTCGCTCGCAGTGATCCGGACGGTACCGGCAGCGCCACCGTATAGGCGGGCCCAGCCGCGCCAGTGACTAAAGTCGTGATCGAGATCCAGCTCCGCGACCCGGCGCGCGTGGCGGAAGTCCCAATCCGTGCCGAATACCCGATCGCGTGGCAAGTGGTCCGGCCCGTTCTGCCAAGCCCCGTCCGCTTCGAACTGCAGGGCCTGCTCGCCCTGCACGGAAAAATACGGATGCAGGCCCATTCCACCGGGCCACGCTTCACGATCGCGGTTGGCCAGCGAAATACTGATGTGCAGTCCGGCGGGACTGAGTTCGAAGCGCTGCCGTGCCTCAAATGCGAACGGCCAGTCCCCCAGCGATCCGCCGTCGTGGCGCAGTATTAATTCTGCCGACGACTCGGCCTGATCCACCAGACTCCAGCTGCGCTGCCAGCCGAGACCATGTATGGCATGCGGCTCGGGAGGGAAATTCGCGCGTAGCGCGTAATCGCGTCCGCCGACGTTCAGCTGTCCGTATGCAATACGGTTCGCGAATGGAACCATAGGATAGCAAGCACACCCTCGCACTCCGAGGCGGCGTACCCCTTCGACCGTGGCAGCTCGCAGCACGGGCTGTGCAGCGTGGCTCAATTCCAGCAGCGCGCCGCCGAGCTGCGCGTCAATGACCGCATGCCACTGCGCCGCGCGCAGATCAATTCGAGCCATGTCCTGCAATTCTAATAGGACGGCTTGGTGTTCGCGCCGCGTGCGTCGCGTCCGAGGCTCTCCAGCCATTCGGTGGCTCGTCCGGTCAGAAGCGCCAGATCTGATGCGATCGCGCTCCATGTATAGCCGTACTCGAAGAACCGTCGGACCATTTGCGGCGTACCGCCGACAATGCCTATCGGCTTTCCCAGGGTCCGGGCGACCTCTGCAGCGCGTGCGATCATGGACTGCACCTGGGCGTGCGCGATGTCGCCGAGGTGTCCCATGGCAGCAGCCAGATCGCCCGGCCCGACAAACAGCGAATCGACACCCGGTACCGCAGCAATGTCCGCGAGCCGTTCAATGGCCTCAGGCGTCTCGAGCTGGACCACGACCGCGATGCCGTCGTTGGCAGATTTCAAATAGTTCTGCGCGGACCCGTAACGTGAACCTCGATGCATGGCCGCCACGCCGCGTACGCCCTGCGGCGGATAGCGCGTGTAGGCCACTGCTGCGCGGGCCTGTTCAGCGGTTTGCACGAATGGAAACATGACGCTGGCAGCGCCGGCGTCGAGCACTTGCTTGACGAGCATCTGATCACATTGCGCAATCCGCACCAGCGGCACCGCCGGCGTTGCCGCGAGCGCACGCAATAGCTCGAGGGTTGAGGCGATATGCAGTGGACTATGCTCCATGTCCACCACTAGGAAATCAAAGCCGCAATGCCCCAAGGCCTCCGCCACAGTGCCCGAGGCCGACATCAGCCACGATCCGACCGCCGGCCCACCAGAGCGGTTCAGTACGGAAGCCTTGAACGCGTTCGCACTCATTTGGACGACCCTTTGATCAGAATCAGTAAATATCCGGTTCGGGTGTCGGCGCACGACCGGAGAGGAAATCGAAGTCGCAGCCCTGCGGCGCCTGGGTGACGTGCTGCTGGTAAAGCGCCGCATACGAGCGCTGGTAAGCCCGTGGCGGAGGTTGCCAGGCGCGCCGCCGCGCAGCGATCTCGGACTGCGGAACCAGCATATCCAGCCGGCCCGCGGGCACATCGAGGCGCACGCGATCGCCGCTTCGCAGCAGTGCAAGGGGTCCACCCACCGCTGATTCTGGTGCCACGTGCACGATGCAGCAGCCGTAGTGTGTGCCGCTCATACGCCCATCGCATATTCGGACCATGTCACGGACACCTCGGGCGAGGAGCTTGCGGGGAATGGGCAGATTCCCCCATTCCGGCATGCCAGGCGCACCGACTGGACCGGCATTGCGCAGTACGAGCACGGTGTCCTCGTCGACCGCGAGATTCGGATCATCGATTTGAGCAGTCATTTCCGCAGGGGAATCGAACACCAAGGCTGGGCCTTCGTGCCGCAGCAGACGTGCCGCTGCGGAGCTCGACTTGAGCACTGCGCCGTCCGGACACAAGTTGCCGCGCAGCAGATCGAGTGTGCGGCCCTGGCTGAGCGGCACTACGGGATCATCCATGCTGCGGATCACCGCATCGTCATAGCATGCGGCATGGGCAATCGCCTGCCCCAGGGTGCGTCCTTCCACGGTGGCGCATTCCAGATCGAGTCGAGAAGCAATCTTCGCCAGCAGCGCGGGCAGTCCCCCGGCAAAGTAGAAGTCCTCCATGAGGCGGTCGCCCGAGGGAAATAGATTGGCGCACACGGGGATCTCGCGCGCGATCGCCGCAAGATCGTCGAGCGTCAGAGCGACGCCCGCCCGCCCGGCCATCGCCAGCAGATGAATCGCCGCATTGGTCGAGCCGCCGAGCGCCATATAGACGACCGCTGCGTTGTGAAACGCGGCCAGGGATGCGACCTTAGAAGGTCGCAAATCCTCCCGCACCATCGCGACGATCCGCGCGCCGCACGCGGACGCCATGCGCACGTGGCCGGAGTCGGCTGCCGGAATCGATGAGGCGCCAGAGAGCGTCATGCCGAGTGCTTCAGCGATCGCGCTCATGGTCGAAGCGGTTCCCATGGTGTTGCAGGTGCCGATCGAACGAGTCATGCGCGATTCGAGATCGATCCAGTCATCGGCGGTAATATTGCCCGCGCGAAGCTCATCCCAATATTTCTTGGTATGCGTTCCGGCTCCGGTGCGTACACCTCGCCACTGCCCGGTCGACATCGCCCCAGCAGGGCACACGATGGCCGGCAGATCCATACTGAAAGCGCCCATCAGCATGCCAGGGATCGATTTGTCACACCCGCCAAGCAAAACCGCCCCGTCAATCGGATGGCAACGAAGCAGTTCTTCGGTTTCCATGGCGAGGAAGTTCCGGTAAAGCATGGTCGTCGGCTTGACCATGACCTCGCCCACGGAGAGCGCGGGCAACTCCACCGGGTACCCGCCCGCGAGCAGCACACCCCGCTTGACCGCTTCGGCCCGTTCACGCAAATGGGCATGGCACGGGCTCATGTCGCTCCAGGTATTGATGATCGCAATGACCGGGCGTCCGAGAAACTCCTCGCGGCGCAGCCCCATTTGCTGGGTCCGCTGTCGATGCGCAAAGCCACGCATGTCGTCCCGTTCGTACCATCGAGCACTGCGCAGAGGGGGTGGCGAACCGTCTCCCGGGCGAGCCGCCTGCCCCGGGAGGGGGCTTGTCTTGGTCTTCATATTCTGTAATCTTATATCTTATATAAGAGCTGTGCCACCGAGGAATCTCCGTCATGCCGAGACAACCGCAATTGCTCGTCCACGATCACCGCGACAACGTCGGGGTGGTCGTGGTCGAGAATCTCACCGCGGGAAACGACATCCTGGGCGTCGTTACCGAGAATAACAGCGAAATTCGCGCCGCGTGCAATCAGGAAGTTCCCATCGGTCACAAGGTCGCGCTGTGTGACCTGTCGGTTGGCGACTCCGTGATTAAGTACGGCCAGGACATCGGCCGAGTCGTAGCACCGATCCGGCGCGGCGACCACGTACACACCCACAACCTTAAAACCAAGCGCTGGTAGGATCATGGCAACTGCAAACCGAACCATTTGGGGTTATCGCCGCGAAAACGGTCGCGTCGGCGTGCGCAACTATGTTGCGATATTGCCGCTCGATGACATCTCCAACGCCGCCAGCGAAGCCGTCGCCGCACATATCAAGGGCACAATTGCGCTACCGCATGCCTACGGCCGCCTGCAATTCGGCGAAGACCTCGAATTGCATTTCCGCACCATGATTGGCACTGGCGCAAACCCGAATGTTGGCGCCTGCATCGTCATCGGCATCGAACCGCAGTGGACACAGCAGGTGGTCGATGGAATTGCCAAGACGGGCAAGCCAGTAGCGGGATTTTCGATCGAAGGTAATGGCGACATCGCAACCATTGCCGCGGCGTCACGTAAAGCAAAGGAATTCGTGCATTTTGCCTCTGCAAAGGTGCGCGAAGAATGCGCGCTGACGGATCTGTGGGTGGCAGCAAAATGTGGTGAAAGCGATACCACGACCGGTCTCGCTTCCTGCCCCACCGTAGGCAACATGTATGACAAGCTCATCCCGAGAGGTCTGTATGGCTGTTTCGGAGAAACATCGGAACTCACCGGCGCGGAGCATTTAGCCGCCGCGCGGGCCGCAACTCCGCAGATCGCCGAGAAGTTCATGCGCACCTGGATGGCCTATCAGAAGGACGTCATCGAGGCCCACAAGACCTCGGATCTCTCGGACAGCCAGCCGACCAAGGGCAACATCGCCGGGGGTCTGACCACCATCGAGGAAAAAGCGCTCGGCAATCTGGAAAAGATTGGCAAACAGGTCAAATTCATTGATGTGCTGGAGCCGGCCGAGGCCCCAGCCCGAGGCTGCGGCCTTTATTTCATGGATACCTCATCGGCAGCAGCCGAGTGTTGCACGTTACAGGCAGCCGCCGGATATGTCGTGCATTGCTTCCCGACCGGGCAGGGCAATGTCATTGGCAACCCCATCATGCCGGTCATCAAGATCAGCGGTAATCCGCGCACGGTGCGGACGATGAGTGAACACATCGATTTGGATGTCTCGGGGATCGTGCGCCGTGAAATGACGATTGAGCAGGCTGGCGACGCGTTGATCGATGCGATCGTGCAAACCGCGAATGGACGCTATACCTGCGCCGAGGCGCTCGGCCATCGTGAGTTCGTAATGACCAAACTCTATCGCAGTGCATAATCCTCCAGCATGCCCCGATTAAGCATTGCGCAGTGCGTGCAACTCGCACAGGGAGCACTGGAAGCCAGCGGTGCAGCGGAGGGACCGAGTGATTCCACGGCCCACGCTCTGGTAGCTGCAGAGGCTGATGGCCAGACGGGTCACGGACTCGGCCGCGTCCCGAGTTACGCCGCTCAGGTCAAGGCCGGCAAAGTCGATGGCCGGGCGCAGCCGAGCCTGCGGCGGCTGCGTGCCGGCGCATTGAGGATCGACGCAGCAGGCGGATTCGCTTATCCCGCCCTAGATCTGGCCATCCACGCGCTGCCCGCCATGGCTCGTGATTGTGGTGTCGCAGTTGCCGCCATCTTTCGCTCCCATCACATCGGTGCCGCCGGCTATACCGCTGAGCGACTCGCTCGGGAGGGATGTGTGGCGTTCGTGTGCTCGAACACCCCGCACGCCATGGCGTTCGCCGGCGGTGTTCGACCCATGATGGGCACCAATCCGATCGCCTTTGCAGCTCCGCTGCACGGGCGAGCGCCCTTGGTGGTCGATATGGCGCTCTCTGCGGTCGCCCGCAGCAAGATCGTAGCGGCTGAGAAGGCTGGCGAAGTCATACCAATCGGCTGGGCGATGGACAGCGCAGGGCACCCGACCACAGACCCGACCGCGGCCTTGGCCGGATCGCTGGCACCCGCCGGTGGCGTCAAAGGCGCGGCGCTCGCCCTGATCGTCGAAATTCTCTGCGGTGCAGTAGCGAATGGACATTTTGGCTGGGAAGCGAGCTCGTTTCTGGACGATCGTGGCCCTTCACCGTGCGTGGGCCAACTGTTGCTCGCCATCGACGCCGAACCGCTGTCGGCCGGTAATTTCGCCGGCCGCATGGTTCAATTGGTCGACGCCCTACAGAGCGAGCAGGGCGTTCGCATCCCTGGGGATCGTCGCTTGGCAAACCGAGCACGCGCCGAGTCGAGCGGAATTGACCTCAGCGAGACTCTGCACGCCACTCTCACAAAGCTCGCCGAGCGCAACGGAGGTCGGCGATGACTGACATCGTAATCACCGAGTTCATGGATGAAGCGGCCGTGCAGGACTACCTGGGCGGCTACTCGGTGCTGTATGACCCCAAGTTGGTGGACGATCCACCACGATTGCTCAACGCTTTGAGTGACTGTCGCGCACTCATTGTGCGCAATCGGACGCAGGTGCGCGCCGCCGTTATTGACGTCGCCTCGAGTTTGCGCGTCGTCGGCCGACTCGGCGTGGGCTTGGACAACATTGACGTGGCGGCATGCACTGCACGAGGGATTAAGGTCTTCCCGGCGACCGGCGCAAACGATCTTGCGGTGGCAGAGTACGTCCTGTGTGCGACCATGATGTTATTGCGACGCGCGTGGCTCTCGAGCGCCGAGGTTGCCTCAGGCGCTTGGCCGCGCGAGAAGCTGATCGGTCAAGAGCTTGCCGCGAAGAAACTTGGGCTGATTGGCTTCGGCGCGATCGCGCGGCTCACGGCCAGCAAGGCGCGCGCACTAGGAATGCCCGTCGCAGCATACGACCCTTTTGTTCCAGCCGATGATGCCGCGTGGCTTGGCACCGAATGCTTGGACCTGCCGGCGCTACTGTCGACAAGCGATGTCATCAGTCTTCATATTCCCCTGACGCCGCAAACTCGTCATCTAATCGACGCAGCCGCGATCACCACAATGAAGCAAGGTGCACTTGTCGTGAACGCGGCCCGCGGCGGCGTGATCGATGAAGAAGCGCTGGTGGCCGCCCTGCGCTGCGGTAGACTCGGTGGAGCGGCAATTGATGTCTTCGAGCGTGAGCCCATGAGCGCTGCCGCAGGCACGGCTTGGCAGGGCCTGAACAACGTAATTCTAACACCTCATATCGCTGGCGTCACCGCAGAGTCTAATATCCGCGTCAGTCAGATGATTGCGCGCACCGTACGCGATGCATTGCTAGCCACATGACAGATCCGCGCGCGCCGCCGATGTGTGACTTTGGAGCAAAGATATGAAACTTTTGGATGCGGCGCTGCTGCGCCAGCAATGCCTCATCGATGGCCATTGGCTCAATGCGCAAAGCGGCGCTGTGGCAACCATCGTCAACCCCGCCACCGGAGAGGAATTGGGGACCGTTCCAGATCTGGCGGCCGATGAGGCACGCCATTCGGTCGATGCCGCTGCGCGTGCGCAGCCCGCATGGGCCGCGCGTACCGCCAAGGATCGTAGCGATCTGCTTCGCCGCTGGTTCGAGCTGATCATGGCTCATCAGGGCGACTTGGCGACGCTGATGACGGCCGAACAGGGCAAACCGCTAGCGGAAGCGCGCGGGGAGATCGCGTTCGCGGCGTCCTTCATCGAATGGTTCGCGGAGGAAGCTCGGCGTGTCTACGGAGAGATCATTCCGACGCATGCGACAGACAAGCGCTTGCTTGTATTGCGTCAGCCGATCGGGGTTGTGGCAGCCATTACGCCTTGGAACTTCCCCGCCGCAATGATCACCCGCAAGGCAGCCCCGGCACTTGCCGCAGGCTGCACGTTCGTTTGTAAGCCCGCAGCACAGACGCCGTTCTCCGCGCTTGCGCTCGCCGAGCTAGCTCAGCGTGCGGGTTTCCCTCCCGGCGTCTTCAACGTGGTCACGGGCCCGCCCGAGGTCATCGGCGGGGAGTTGGCCACGAATCCAAGGGTGCGCAAGCTCTCGTTCACCGGTTCGACTCGTA
Organism: Steroidobacteraceae bacterium; assembly: GCA_049964755.1. Taxonomy (GTDB): domain Bacteria; phylum Pseudomonadota; class Gammaproteobacteria; order Steroidobacterales; family Steroidobacteraceae; genus 13-2-20CM-66-19. The sequence continues at coordinate 30,458 of JBMFWZ010000003.1, forward strand.
TCGGTAAGCTGCTGATGCGCCAGTGCGCCGATACGTTGAAGAAATTGTCATTGGAACTTGGCGGTAACGCACCGTTTATCGTCTTTGATGACGCGGACTTGGACGCAGCGGTTCGCGGCGCGATCGAGGGGAAGTACCGAAATTCAGGGCAAACTTGCGTGTGTCCGAACCGATTCTATGTGCAGGCGGGAATCTACGAGGCGTTCGCCGCCAAACTGAGCGCTGCAGCTGCACAATTGCGGGTCGGCAACGGAATGGACACCTCTGTTGACCAAGGTCCGCTCATCGACGCCAAGGCCGTACAAAAAGTCGAGGCACAGATCGCCGATGCGATAGAGCGAGGCGCGAAGCTCGCCGTCGGGGGGAAGCGGCACGCGCTCGGTGGCACGTTCTTTGAGCCAACGGTACTCACTGATGTTACCGCCCAGATGCGCGTGTCGCGCGAGGAGACGTTCGGTCCGCTCGCCCCGTTGTTCCGATTCACATCTGAAGGCGACGCGGTCCGCTTGGCGAACGATACCGAATTCGGTTTGGCGTCCTATGTCTATACCCGGGACATGGCGCGCGCGTGGCGCGTTTCCGAGGCACTCGAGTACGGCATGGTGGGGCTTAATACCGGATTGATTTCGACGGCTGTCGCGCCGTTCGGCGGCGTCAAGGAGTCGGGCATCGGACGCGAAGGTTCGCGGCACGGAATCCTGGAGTACACGGAGTTGAAATATTTGTGTGTCGGTGGGATCGATCCCGTCTCGGCAACCTGAACGGGGCGCACGGCGGGCAGCCGAGAGCGCTCAATCCGGGACCGGCGCTGGCATGTGCGGGCTTGCCGTCGCCGTGGCCCCCAGGGACGCGACCACGACCAGCAGGATTGCAATCCACTGCGCGCCCGTCAGGGCCTCATCGAGGAAGATCAGCCCCGAGAGCGCCGCGACAGCTGGCTCTAGACTCATCAGTACGCCAAAGGTACGCGTCGGCAGGCGCGTCAGCGCCGTCATCTCCAGCGTGTACGGCAGCGCAGTTGAGAGCACGGCCACCGCGAGTCCGGGCCAGAGAACTTTGGCGGTAAAGAGTGTGGGCGGGGCATGCAGAATACCGAAGGGTACGACCAGCGCGGCCGAGATGATGCTGCCGAGGGCTACGCCTTGTGTACCCAGGTGATAGCCGACCTTTTGGCCGAAGACGATGTAGAGGGCCCAGCAGCCGCCCGCACCCAGGGCGAATAGCGCACCGGTGAGATTGACTGGGCGCGCGTACGAGAACACCGGCAGGAGAAGCGTAAAGCCCACGGCGGCGATCAGTACCCATAGAAAGTCGGCGGGGCGCCGGGACGAGAGCACCGCGACCGCGAGCGGGCCGAGAAACTCGATCGCCACGGCCACACCGACCGGTAGGCGATCGAGTGCCTGGTAATACAGGGCATTCATCGTTCCGAGCGCAAGCCCATACGCGACAAGAGGCGCGAGCGCACGACGCGTCAGGCGGGCCCGCCAGGGGCGCAGAACGGCACAAAGGATCAGAGTGCCGAAGCCGATGCGGACCGTGACCATTCCGAGCGGTCCCGCAATGGGGAAGAGAGACTTCGCGAGCGATGCCCCGCTCTGGACTGACACCATGGCCGCCACGACTGCCGCAATCGGCAGATAGGAGCGCATTGAGCGGCGATGCGAGAGCACGCGGCAATTGTACCGGTCAGAGCCCACACGGTGCGAGGAGTTGCGGTGCGCACCAGCACGGCTGATAGGCGCAGCCTATGGCCGGCATAGAGCGAATCGAATTTCGCCTCATGGGAATTGATCTAAAGTCCCATGCATCGGCGCACGCCTTGGGTCGGTGTGCGCAAGAAACGAACAATGCGGCTGAATTGCAGGAGATACCTCATGTCGACGAATTCAAAATGTCCGTTCCCCCACGCCGCCAGCGGCGGCACATCGAACCGGCAATGGTGGCCCGACCAGCTCAACCTGAGGATCCTGCACCAGAATTCTTCCCTCTCTGATCCTCTCGCCGTCGAATTCGATTACGCCGAAGCGTTCAAGCGCTTGGACTATTCCGCCGTCAAGCGCGACCTGTTGGCCCTGATGACCGACTCGCAGGACTGGTGGCCCGCTGACTTTGGTCATTACGGGCCGCTGTTCGTGCGCATGGCGTGGCACAGTGCGGGCACGTACCGCGTCGGTGACGGACGTGGTGGTGCCGGCTCGGGGCAGCAGCGCTTTGCGCCGCTGAACAGCTGGCCGGACAACGTCAATCTCGACAAGGCACGCCGACTTCTCTGGCCAATCAAACAAAAGTACGGTCAGTGCATTTCCTGGGCAGATCTGCTGATCCTCGCCGGCAATGTCGCGCTGGAATCAATGGGCTTCAAAACGTTCGGGTACGCCGCAGGGCGCGTCGACGTGTGGGAGCCGGACGAATCGGTGAGCTGGGGCGCGGAAAGCACATGGCTCGCCGACGAACGACATTCTGGCGATCGACAGCTCGCGAATCCGCTTGCGGCCGTCCAGATGGGGCTGATTTACGTCAACCCCGAAGGACCCAACGGCAGGCCTGATCCGCTAGCGGCCGCCAAGGACATCCGCGAGACGTTTGCACGAATGGCCATGAATGACGAGGAGACTGTCGCACTGATCGCAGGCGGTCACACGTTCGGCAAGACTCACGGCGCGGCCGCAGCGAGCCACGTCGGGCCGGAGCCGGAAGCGGCATCGATCGAGCAACAGGGCCTCGGCTGGCGTAGTAGCTATCGCAGCGGAACGGGTGCCGACACCATCAGCAGCGGGCTGGAGGTGACCTGGACGAGTACGCCGACTCAGTGGAGCTCGGGATTCTTCGACCATCTGTTCGGCTATGACTGGGAGCTCACGCGCAGTCCCGCCGGTGCCCATCAGTGGACGCCGAAAGGCGCTGCTGGGGCCAATACCGTCCCGGACGCGCATGACTCGAGCGCCCGCCGCGCTCCGGCAATGCTGACGACAGACCTCGCGCTGCGGTTCGATCCACACTACGAGCGGATTTCCCGGCGCTTCCACGCGCATCCGGAGCAATTCGCAGCGGCCTTCGCACGTGCGTGGTTCAAGCTCACCCATCGCGACATGGGTCCACGCACCCGCTATCTCGGCCCTGAAGTTCCGGCGGAAGTCATGATTTGGCAGGACCCGATACCGCCGCTCGATCACCGTCTGGTCGATGAATCTGACGTGGCTGCATTGAAGCGACAGATTTTGGCCAGTGGAATCTCAGTGCCGCAGCTGGTCTATACCGCGTGGTCTTCCGCCTCGACCTACCGGGGATCGGATAAGCGGGGCGGAGCGAATGGGGCCCGGATCCGACTTGCCCCTCAGAAAGACTGGGAGGTCAATCAACCTGAGAGTCTCGCCGGGGTGCTGAAGGTCCTCGATGGCGTGCGCACGGCGTTCAACGCCGCGACAGACGGAGGTCAGCGAATTTCGCTCGCTGATCTGATCGTGCTGGGAGGGGCGGCCGCCATCGAGCAGGCAGCGCGGGCCGCCGGCCACCGGATCAGTGTGCCGTTCTCGCCGGGTCGAATGGATGCGACTCAGGATCAGACCGATATTGAATCGTTCGCAGTGCTGGAGCCGACGGCAGACGGCTTTCGTAATTTCATGCGCAGCGGACTCGACGTCAAGGCGGAGGCTCTGCTGGTTGACAGGGCGCAATTACTCACACTCACCGCACCGCAGATGACAGTCCTAGTGGGTGGCCTCAGGGTACTGAACGCGAACTTCGCGCAGAGCCGCCATGGGGTGTTCACGGATCGGCCGGGCGTCCTGAGCAACGACTTCTTCCGCAATTTGCTCGATATGCGCATCGATTGGACGGTCATACCCGGATCTCAGGATCTGTTTGAAGGGCGCGATCGTTCGACAGGCGAGGTGCGTTGGACGGCGACGCGTGCCGACTTGGTCTTCGGCTCGAACTCGCAGTTGCGCGCCCTCGCCGAGGTGTATGGCAGTGCCGATGCCGAGGAGAGATTCCTCCATGACTTCGTCGCAGCATGGAGCAAGGTGATGGATCTGGACCGATTCGATTTGAACAAAGTTCGGCGGAAGCGTGTTGCGTAGACGCAGACCCGATGTACTGGCGTGCGGTTGTACGACCGCACGCCGGTCTCCCCCCGGACTGGGAACATGTCGGACTCAGTGCAGCGCCGAGCCCGGCGCACCCGGACAATCATCGGACAGTCGGGGCATTTGGTGTGCCGCTCGCTGACCCTCGTCGATGGCTTGAGTCAATGTGGTCCAGATCAGACCGGCTTGCGCGCAGCTCTCGCCGTACTGGAACAACCGATGCATGTTCTGGTACTTAAAATCCAAGGATCCGTCGAACGGGTATGTCATCGGCAGATAAGTAAAGCGAAAATGCATGCCAAAGTGCCGAGCAAAGACTGCGGAGATGACCAAAGCGCGGCGGGATGCATGCATCAGAGCCGCTGAAAAGCTTCGTGACAGGACTGCCATCGGCTCCGCTGGCGTGGTCTTCGGATACGTACTGAGCTGCCCGTTGACGATGACGTAGACCTTTGCGCCCTTCAGCTGTGGCAGCCGCAGAGGCAGAACATCGGCGATGTTCGACGCGACAAAGAATGGCAGTGTCGTGCCGCCGTCGACGTGCATTTCATCGTATGTCTTCCCGCCACCTTGCACTCGGATCAAGACGGGAGGAAATACACCCGGAATGCTCGCGGATGCAATCAGCACTTGGGTAAACAGTTTGCGCGCCGCGGGGCCGCCGTGCTGAGCGATCAGGCCCATATTCCAGATGACCGACTCTTGCTTATCAAGATCTGTCGTCGCCACGAGCAGCACACGCCCGTGGCGCGACTGCGCAGCCACGGCGCGGATCATTCTGGGCGTGACAAAATGAGTGACCAGCGCGGTCAAAGGTCTGCGACTGTAGATTCCTGGGTGAAACAAAAAGCCTAGCCACGGGCGTCGCTGTAGCAAGTCGTCGGTGCGGTGAGTGTCAAAGGCATCCTCCATCTGCGGATACCAGGATGGCCCCAGAAACGCGAAAGGCGCGAGCAGCGCTCCAGCACTCACCCCGGTGACCACCTGGAAATCCGTTCGCTGCCGGGTGCACGCGAGCCCGTAGAGCACGCCGGCTCCAAACGCTCCGCCCGCGCCACCTCCCGACAACGCGAGGATACGGATCGAGCCATGTGCAACGGCACTGAGTCTGCGCACGGCGCGATCCAGGTGCGCCTCAAGGTAGCCGCGATCGCTGCTGAGGAAGCGTACGTCACGCGGAAACCCTGGCGGCGACACCTGGTCGATCAGCTTCGGCGGAGCCGCCAGCCGGGTGGTCGCGCACGCACCGAGCAGGCTCGCTAGCAGCACACTCAGGGGTGCACGCGCAAACCTCCCCCATGGCGGGTATGACCTTGGGGTCCGACGGTGGGGCATTATGGGCACCAAGCCAAACATCCGTGCGAACATAGTACCATCGCCCCCAAGGGCGCGATGCGCACAGAGCGTGCGTCGCGACGCTGTTCGTCACAATGGCTTTGCCGTGAGGCACGACGATGGGAAAAATGCCGATGATCCTGCGAACGCCGCGCGCCGTCGGATTCGCGCTCCTGGCACTGCTACTATCCGGCGGGTCGCTGGTCTGGGGTCTGGTGTGGGGCGTCCCTAGGTGGAACAGCGCATTTCAGGGCTCGTTGCAGCCGATGATCGCAGCGTATGGCGGCTGGTCGGTCACCCTAGGTATCGTCGGGCTTGGCGTGCTCCTCGTCGGTGGCTCGCTGGCGCTCGGCTGGGTAAGGGCTGCAGTCGACTACGTGCTCCTAGCGCTAGGCTTTCTCAGCGTGCTGATATTCGTCTCGCTCGGACTGCCGGCTTCGGTGGCGGCGATGGTGGATGCCGCAGTCAGCTTCCTGGTCGTCGGCTTATGCGCCCTGCTAGTGGTCGCAGTCTTCGTAGGAGCAGTTCGAGAGCGCCTCGGCAGACGGTATCACGTCTAGCCATAGCGCTTCGCCGGGAATCATATAAAGCCCGGTTCGGTCGGCTTTGCTGAGCACCGGATTGCGTTACGCTCTGTCCGCTGCGCGCACCACGGAATGATTCCATCAGGGAGCACCACCGAGCAGACAGCCTTCGGCGCGCAATGACGCCGTACAGACAATGAGATTTCGAAGCCATGTACCGCAGCCCTCAATGCGCCACCCCCGGGGTACGATAATGGACTCCTCCGCCGTGACCGATTCTGCGTTCTATCGGAGACTCTTCGCGGTCGCCGCCACCGTCGTCTTCGGCTATTTGCTGCTCGAAATCCTAGCACCACTGAAGGACGCGCTCGGTTGGGGCACCGTTTTGGCGTTCCTCTTCTATCCGCTGCACAAGCGGATGACGACCGCATTCAGGGGCCATGCGACGCTGTCGGCTGGAATTCTGACCATCGCGACACCGTTCGTGGTTCTTACGCCCGTCTCGTTGCTGTCTGTCATTTTCTTCGAGCAATCCCTGGGCGTACTGCGGTATCTGCGCGCACATCCCTTTATCGGCTTTCCAGCGCTGATCGTTCGCCTTGAACAACTTCCCGGGTTCGGCGCCTCGATTCACTGGATCAACCGTTACTTACCGGCCGGGACCATCAATGTGCACGACTGGATCGCGACGGCCACCTCCGGGATCCTGCGCTCCGCCGCTGCAGCAAGCGGCAACGTCGCGTTCGTTCTCTTCGGGACCGTGCTCAGCTTCTTCATGATGCTGTTCCTGCTGTTCTTTTTGCTGCGCGATGGGGAGTCCTATCTTCGACAGTGCGTGGTCCTCGTGCCTCTGCCCGCCGAGCGCCGCACATCGCTTCTGCAGTACCTGGGTGATGTGACCCGCGCCGTGGTATACGGCTCTACGATCACCGCAATCGTTCAGGGACTATTCGTTGCGGCCGGCTTTGCAATCGCCGGCCTACCCTCGCCGATGGTATTCGGGGTCGTGGCGATGATCACCGCCTTGCTTCCGGCCGGCGCAACGGTCGTGCTCGTTCCCGCCGTACTGTATCTCGCGGTCCAAAGTCAGTGGGGCGCCGCTCTGTTCCTAGCGCTGTGGAGTGCCGGCTTGAGTCTGCTCGAAAACATTGTGCGTCCACTGCTCACCGCTCATCGAGCCAAGGTGTCGACACTGGCGGTGTTCGTCGGCGCCGTCGGCGGTGTGACCGCCTTCGGAATCCTGGGTTTGATCCTCGGTCCGGTATTGCTCAGCTTCATTGTTGCAGTGGTGCGCTTCATGACGGAGCAACGAGCACCCGTTTTATTGGATACCCAGAGTACCGGCCGCAATGGTCCGGCGACGTAACCGCGTGGTCCATCCGAAACTACCTTGCACAGGGTCGAGCGCGCACTGAGCATCGTAACGGTCAGTGCACCGGTGTGATTTCCCAGAGATACCGCATCCCCCGCCCAGAATTGCGCGTCAGTCCGCCCTCTGTCGCGCGTCGGTGCGCCCACCGCTCCCTCTACACTCAGATTGTCGCGGTGTCATTCAGGTGACATCATTCAGGCGGAATCCCCGCTGTCTGAGTGCGGCTTCGGCCCAGGAGCATCAATAGCAGATAGTAGACCATGCCTAACGCAATCCAGCAGCCGCCGAGGATTTTTGCCGTACGATCCATTCCCGCCAGCACGTAGAGAATCACGACGAGACCCGCCAGCGGACAGATCAGGTGACGGATCCAGGCGCCCGATCGCTGTCTGAAGTACAGATGATAGACCACTGCAATATGCAACAGTGCGAAGCTGCTCAGCGCACCGAAATTGACGACTCGGCTAAGGTCATCAATATGATGATCGAAGAGCAGGCCGACCACGAGCGAGACCGCCGCGACCAGGAGCGTACTGATATATGGCGTCTTGAAGCGCGGGTGCACGGTCGCGAGAGCGGCAGGCAGCTTGCGATCGCGAGCCATCGCGAACAGTACGCGAGCGACAGCCGCTTGAGCGGCCATGGCGTTGGCGATTCCGAACGAGATAACGACTGCCAGGATGGAGGCCACCCGCAATGCGTTGCCGCCAGCGCGCGCCGCAATTTGATAGAACGCAGTCGCGGTGGCATGAAATCGCATCCCTTGAGCCAAATCCGCCGCGATCCAGGTCTGCACCACGAACAGCGTGCCGATCAACCCCAGAGAGATGAGTGTGGCTCTGGCCACGGAATGGCGAGCGCCTACGCTCTCCTCGGCAAGCGTCGAGATGCCGTCGAATCCGAGAAAGGAAAGAACGGCAATGGAGGTCGCTCCTGCCACGGTGGCCAGAGTGAAGTGGCGCGCATCGAACAGCGGCTTGACCGTCAGTGCGCCTGCACCCGCCCCGGCGTGGAGCGCCCAGGCACCGGCGAGCACGAAGATCAGGAGAATCAGTAGCTCCAGCGCCAGCAGCACCTTGTACAGGCGCGCCGTGAAGCGAACGCCAAGCAGGTTGGCCGCAGCGTTCACCACGACGAAGCCAATCAACCATGCGTATACCGGAATCCTCGGTAACAGAGGCTGCAAAGCGACCGCGGAGAACAGATACAGCAAGGCTGGGATCAGGATGTAATCAAGCAAAATGAGCCAGCCGGCGAGAAAGCCAGCCGTTTCATGCAACCCACGCTGTACGTAAGCGTACACAGAGCCGGCAAGCGGAAACGCGTACGACATGGACGCATAGCTCAGGGCGGTGAACAGCATGCCGGTCATGCCAATGAGGTACGCCAAGACCACCATGCCGTGGGCGTCCTGCCACACGAACCCAAAGACCGAGAACGGCGCGATCGGAACCATGAAGATCATGCCGTAGACGATCAGATCGCCGAGACCCAGCGCGCGGTCGAGCTGGTCCTCATAGCCGAATTGCTCAAGTGACATGCTGGTACTTCGCGGTCAGTTGGTGGTCACCTTCAGTCTATGGGCGGCGCGGCCCATGGTAAAGTGCAGATCAACGTCGCTGTGAGCGGATTCATGACACACCACCACACCATCCACGCGCAGCATTTCGGCTGGGACAACCGCCTTGCTCCTGTTCAGCGCATCGAGCCGGGCGAGGCGCTTGAGTTTGAGGTGCGGGACGCCTCCGGCGGGCAAATCACACCCGACTCCGGCGACGCGGACGTCACCGGATTGGATTTCTCCCGGGTCAATCCGGTGACGGGCCCGGTGTTTATCGAAGGCGCAGAGCCGGGCGACGTGCTGCGGGTAACCGTGCTCTCGTTCAGTCCCTCGGGATGGGGCTGGACCGCCAATATCCCAGGCTTCGGATTGCTCGCCGAAGACTTTCCACTGCCGGCACTGCATCAGTGGCACTACGACGTGAATGCGGATATCGGATGCGCATTCGGCTCCTGGGCGCGCGTACCGCTCAAACCGTTTGCCGGCACAATCGGCTTGGCGCCAGCGGAGCCCGGCTGTCACAGCGTGGTCCCGCCGCGCCGAGTCGGCGGAAACATGGATCTGCGTGATATCGCCGTCGGCACGGAATTGCATTTACCCATCGAGGTTCCGGGTGCACTGTTTTCTGTCGGCGACACTCATGCCGCGCAGGGTGACGGAGAGGTCTGTGGCACGGCACTCGAGAGCCCGATGCGCGCCGCATTTCGCTTCGACCTCATCAAAAAGCAGCCACTGACATTCCCTCGCTTGATTACCCCGGGGCCAGTGACACGCCATCTCGATGGGCGCGGTTACCTCGTCAGCACTGGCATAGGACCTGACTTGATGGTCGCGGCCCGCGATGCAGTCCGCTCAATGATCGACTGGCTGACCCGAGAGCATCACATGCCGGCGATCGACGCCTACATGCTCTGCAGCGTCTGCGGTGATCTGCGCATCAGCGAGATCGTCGACCTGCCGAACTGGATCGTATCGTTCTATTTTCCCCGGCGTGTTTTCGATTGATTGACCGACGAAACCGGCGCCAAACCGCGCCGACCCTCAGAAGTCCCGCCCGCTTACGTATGGGCGGGACTTCTGAGTATTGTCGCCGTAGTGGTTATTTCCCGAAGTTGTAGCTCACATCCAAGCCATAGGTGATGGGCTGGTTGACGATAAAGCGCGTGAACTCCGGAGTGGCGAGGTTGATCTGAGGCAGCGGATCGAGCAAGGTCTGCTTGTTCAACGCATTGTCGACGAACAAAGCCGCCGTCCAGTTGGCCGTGCGCAGTCCGACACGCAGATTCATGATGCCATAGGCAGGCAGATTGATCTCGGTCTGACTAATGTTGTTCAGATATACGGTTACGCCGTAGGGCAAATCGTATCGCGAACCCACGTAGCTGTAGTTGACGTTGCCGATGAACGTCATGTCATCAGTAAGTGAATGACGATAATTGAGCGAAGCGGATCCAGTGAGCTTCGGCGTGTCCGGAACAGAATAGCCCTTCGGGATGCCGTCGATCGCACTGTTGCTGAGGAAAGCGCTGTGGGTATAGCCCCAGTCGGTTGCGAAATCGAAACCATCGCCTAGGTGGGCGCGGAATTCCGTCTCCAGACCGTAGATGTTGGCGTTACCGCCGTTTACGGTAAATCCGAAGCCGGCGATATTGGTTGAAACCTGCGGATCCATCCATCGCTCGAAATACGCCGTCAAGTTGAACAGTGCACGGTGGTGCCAAAATTCGTTCTTGGTACCCACCTCATAATCCCACACCGAATCGGAGTTGAATTGCGGCACACCCTGTGAATTGACATTGGGGAAGTTTGCAACCGACGTGTAGGTCGTGCCCGGCTGAGTCGGGGTCGCCGATAGCTTTTGCTGTAGCCCGCACTGTTGGAGCTGAACCAACGAGCTCGGCGCGGCGCAAATGGCCGGGGTCACTGGGTAGTTGAATCCGACGAACGGTTGACTGGTGCCGCCGAGGCGGAATCCCTTGGCGATCGTCGCATACACCATATGGCTCGGATCTATTTGCCAAGTTAAATTGAAGCGCGGGTTCGTCCCGCTCGCACTACCGCCGGCGCTCGTGTTAAAGGGTTGGGTATTACCTGCAAGCGTCGGCGCCCCGCTCAACAAATTCGCAAAGCCGTACGGGGTGAAGTCGCCATATTCGCTGTTCGTCTGCGCATAGGAGTAGTGATACCAGCGCAGTCCTACAGAGGCAGTTACGCCAGGCACAAAAGTCCATGCCAAGTTCCCGAATGCCGCATTTTGCAGAATGGTCTGCGGCTGGTAGTCGACGTAGACATTTGCAATGGGTCCGGCCTGCGGATTGATGGACCACATGTCCCATTCAGAGTTCAGATCCTGATAGTAATAGCCGAGCAGCCACTGCAACGGGGCGTTACCGGTCGATGCGACGCGAAATTCTTCGCTGACCTGACGCGTATAGTCGCGTTCCTCAACACCGGGGCCGAACGGCCCGGGGCCCGTCGGGCCGATGCCGCCCGCGGAAGTGTCATAGGGGAACGCCTGAGTCGCAGAACCGAGCCCTGCGGAGCTGGCGTTTTCTTCCGTGCCGTCCTGAGAGACCAGCGCATGGTTCGACCAGAGCCCGGTGATCGAGGTCAGAGCGATATCTGGAGTCACCGCATACTGAACTTTCAGACTCCCCAGCGTAAAACGATCCGTCTGCGGCTCTGAGGTCTGATATATCTCGTAGTGCCCCTTTTGCGCCGGCATGGTTGGATTGGTGGGCGATCCGTTGACGTCGACCGCATTGGGCGCATCAGCCGTGTCTTGCTGCCACATGAGCATCGGCGTGATTTTCAGCTGATCATTCGGTTTATACAGCAGAATGGCGCGAAATGAGTCGTCGGTGGACGAATTGGCGTTCGTGGTCGTGGAGATGATCGGCGCGCTGTAGAAATTGCTGGGCCGATAGCAGGGCGTGCTCGGGCAAGTATCCGATTGCACCGATCCATCGGCCAGCACGTAGCGGTTCAACCAGCCACTCGTGGTGGTATGCGAGCCGACCAGCCGCAGCGCGGTGTCCGTCCCCAACGGAAGGTTGACCATACCGTTCTGGGTAAAATTGATGCCGCCACCGGAGCCCGTGTCCGAGACAATCGTCTCGCCGGAGCTATCGAAACTGCCAAGTTCCGGGCTGGCCGGAATCAGCCGCACCGTGCCGCCCATCGAGCTCGATCCATATAGCGTCCCCTGGGGGCCGTGCAATACCTCGACGCGCTGAAGGTCGTAGAGGTTCGGATCAATGATTACTTTACCCAGCTGCTCTGAGGCAGGCGCCGAGAGGGCGACATCATCGAGGTAGACGCCGACCATCGACGTATTTCCGCCGGATGAGTTCAAACCCCTCATCTCGTACTCGGTCTCATTCGGTCCCGAGGTGCGCATCGAGAGGCCTGGAATACCCTGCGCCAGGGTGTTGAAATCCGTCAGGCCACGGTCGGCGATGTTCGCTGCCGTAAGCACCGTCATGCTGATCGGCGTATCCTGCGCGAGCGTCTTTCGCTTCGTTGCCGTGACAACGATTTCTGCGAGTCGGTTGGAGGGGGCGGTACTGGTCTGTGCATCGGCGGAATGTGCCGACGCGGTAACGGCGGAGCCGATCAGGGCCGCCACCGAGAGGACCACCAGGTAACGTCTGTGCATGATGATGATGACTCCAGGAGAGGTCTCGATGTAAGTTCCTGGCTGCCGCATTCGAGCCGCCGCAGGCAGCTGAGGCGGCTCCGCAGCAGTTCCCAGGAACGAATGGACAGAACTCTACTCGTCACGAGCGTGGCATTGCAAATTTGCGACATGGTGCTCGCTGCGGCTCACTTGTTCTGTGCTTTACGGTCTTAAATTCAGTCTACCCGTGTTGCAAAAAAGCCACGCGCGGGGGTCTGAGGCGCAACACCTGGGACCGGCGCCCTTGCTATCAGTGCAGCCGGCCGTGCTCACCGGAACGGTCCCTACCGGCAGGGGCTCGGTCTCGTTTCGAGGGTCTTGACATGGCACGCGCCCGCCCTGCCCGCCTGCAGCACATCACCGGCATTGGTGTGGACCGAATGGGGGCCATCGCCGACGACTCCGCGCGAAATTTCCTGCGCTTGGAGAATCTCGATACCGATGTCCCACCTGATGCGGTGGCCCTTGAGCGTACGCGGCAAGCGGTGAGCAACGATGCGGACAACAGTTACCTGCCATTCGTTGGGCAGAGGCGTTTGCGTGAAATGGCCGCGCAACATGTCGCTCGGGTCTCAGGAGTACCGTATTCCGGTGAGCGCAATTGCGTGATCTCGGCCGGTGGCCTCTCTGGCATCCTAAACGTACTGCTGGCCACGATCGAAGTGGGCGACGAGGTCATTGTCACCGATCCGACCTATGTGGGTTTGATCAATAGAATTCGGCTCGTCGGTGGCGTGCCGAGGTTTGTTCCGTTCGTCTTCACCCCCGGCGGACTTTGGCGTCTCGATCAGCAGGCGCTGCGGGCCGCGATGGGGCCCAAAGTGACCGCAATGCTGCTGATGTCCCCGTCCATGCCCTGCGGCGGCTACCTTGCGGCGAGCGACTGGGCAGTGGTCGCCGAGCTGTGCTGCAGGCACGACTTGATACTGATCCTGGACGCTGCGATGGAGCGTCTTTTGTTCGATGAGCGTCCGCTGATTCATCCGGCCAGCTTGGCGGGCATGGCGCAACGCACGATCACGGTGGGCTCGTGCGCCAAGGAGCTGCGGATGATCGGGTGGCGCGTTGGCTGGATCATTGCCCCCGAGCGCTTCATGCCGGACTTGATCGCGGTTTCGCTTGCCAACGTCGTCGTACCTGTGGGCATCGCACAAGATGCGGTGGCAACCGCGCTCGAGAACTCCGCGCATTCTCTTGCCGCGTACGTGCGGGAGCTGCAGACGCGCCGCGACGTCCTGGCCCATGAACTTGCGGGCTTACCCTTCGGATTGGCGGCTGGTGGTTGGTCGATGTTATTGCGCACCGCGGACTTTGGCATCGATGGCGCGACTCTTTCCACGCGCCTGCTTGAGCAAGGAATCTGCGCCACGGCGATGTCGGGGTGGGGGGAGGTACACGGGGCGCAGTACATACGCTTCGTCTTCGCCAATGAACCACCGCCGCGCCTGAGCGGCCTGGGCGCGCGCGTTCGGGCCGCCCTCGACCGCGCCCGCTGACCGAGCGCGGTCGTCAGCAGCGAGACCGTTGCGGGCGCGAGGCGAACCGCGTGGATCAGATGGTACGGGAGCGCGAGATCGGCGATATCGGTACAGGCTAAACGAACGACGCCCAACGCTGCCGATGATTCGATCGCTTTGATACTGACCCTCGCAAAAACTGGCGGCGAGGAAAACCTCGCCGCGAATTCACAATCGAGCTTGCCCGGTCCGGCTTTATGAGGTCCGAAGTCCGGCCTTATGGGGTCCAAGTCCAGCCTTTTGAGTCAACCCACACTTATGGGGCTACCCACAAAGTCACACCATCACCCGCACTTCGATTCTCCGCAATTGAGGCAGGTCATGCAGCCGTCCATCATTACCACCGCCGCTGTGCTGCACTTGGCGCACAACTGAGCGCCCTCAGGAAAATCTGATTTCGCGAATGCGTCCGTCTGCCGAGTGCGTGCTTCATATTCGGCGCGCTTCTCATCGACCAACTTCTGCTGATGCTCATCGAGTTGCGGCTTGCGCAGCAATCCGATCGTCTGCAGGTGCCTTTCGATGACGTAGCCGAGTTCGGCGATGATCGAGGGCATGAATTTCCCGCCCGATTGCCAATAGCCGCCGCGCGGATCGAATACCGCTTTCAGCTCATCGACCAAGAATGTGACATCGCCTCCCTTGCGGAATACCGCAGAGATGATGCGTGTCAGAGCGACGATCCATTGGAAGTGGTCGAGATTCTTCGAATTGATGAAAATCTCGAACGGCCGGCGCTGTTCGTACTCCGTATCTTCATTGAGCACGATGTCATTGATGGTCACGTACATGGCGTGATCGGAGATTGGCGTCTTGATCTTATACGTCGAACCGATCAGCACCTCCGGACGCTCGAGCTTCTCGTGCATCCGGATGACCTGTGCCATGTGCCCGTGTTTGTCACGGACCGTCGTCGTCGTCGGCAAGGGCGGTAGAGTTGCAGCCTGGGCCGGCTGCGGGCTGGCCGCTTGCGCTACCGCAGCTTTCTCGGTCTGCGCCTCGTCGGGCTTCTGTACCTGGTACTTGACGATTTTTCGCTCGATTTTGATGGTCATATGCTTGGTCCGAAATGCGCGGGTCCGTCGGCTCAATACTTGCCGAAATACCCTTCCTTGAGACTGTCGAAAAGATTCGCGGCCGAGTGCATCTCGCCCTCGTACTCGATCTCCTCGTCACCGCGCGCCTCGACGATCGTGCCGTCCTCGAGGGTGAATTTGTATACCGTGTTCTTCAAGTCCTGCTCCTTCACCAGTACGCCCTGGAAGGCCTCTGGATTGAAGCGGAACGTCGTACAGCCCTTGAGACCTTGCTCGTGGGCATAAAGGTAGATGTCCTTGAACTGCTCGTATGGGAAGTCAGTCGGCACATTCGCCGTCTTCGAGATCGACGAATCCACCCAGCGCTGCGCGGCGGCCTGGACGTCGACATGCTGCTTCGGCGTGACATCCTCGGAGGCGATGAAGTAATCCGGCAGCTTCTCCGAGTCCGTGTTCGCGTCCGGCTTCGCGCTGGGATTGACCAGCTCGCGGTATGCCAGCAGTTCGAAGGAGCAGACTCCGATCTTCTCCTTGGTCTTGCGTCCCGGACGGATCACGTTGCGGTAGTAGTGGTGTGCGAACGAGGGTTCGATGCCGTTCGACGCATTGTTGGCGAGCGACAGTGAGATCGTCCCTGTGGGGGCAATTGAGGTGTGGTGCGTGTAGCGCGCGCCGGTCTCCGCGAGCTGCTCGACGAGTTTCGGTGCGATTTCCGCGATACGCTGCATATATCGGCTGTACTTCGCGTGCAGAACGCGCCCCGGCACCTGATCGCCAACCTTCAAGCCGTCACTGACCATCTCCGGGCGCTTGCGCAGCATCTCGCTGGTGACCGTGAACTGCTCAGTCATGATGGGCGCAGGGCCCTTCTCACGCGCGAGCTCAAGGGCCTCCTCCCAACCGGCGAGCGCCATCTCACGCGCGACATCCTCGGTGAACTTCACCGATTCGGCCGAACCGTACTTGATGCCCAGCAGCGTGAGCGCGCTGCCGAGCCCGAGAAAGCCCATGCCGTGGCGCCGCTTGCGCATGATCTCGCCACGCTGCTGTTCGAGCGGCAGGCCATTGATCTCGACCACGTTGTCGAGCATGCGGGCGAAGATCTTGACCACCTCGCGGTACTCGTCCCAGTCGAAGCGGGCACGATCGGTGAACGGGTCGCGTACGAAGCGGGTCAGATTCACCGAACCCAGCAGACAGCTGCCGTAAGGCGGGAGCGGCTGCTCGCCGCACGGGTTGGTGGCTCGGATGTTCTCGCACCACCAGTTGTTGTTCATCTCATTGACGCGGTCGATGAGGATGAAACCCGGCTCGGCGAAATCGTACGTCGACGTCATGATGACGTCCCACACGCGCCGCGCTGGCAGTGTCTTGTAGATCTTGCAAGCGACGAGTCCGTGCTCATTGACCACGTACTTGTCGTGCACCGGCCACTCGCGCCAGACGAACTTGCTGTCGTCGGCGAGATCGGGCTGATCCGACTCGTACTCCTTGCGCGACAATGGAAACGCGACCTTCCATTCACCGTTCTGGCGCACCGCGTGCATGAACTCATCAGTGATCAGCAACGACAGATTGAACTGGCGCAGCCGCCCGTTCTCGCGCTTGGCCTTGATGAATTCCATGGCGTCCGGATGGCTGACGTCGAACGTGCCCATCTGCGCCCCGCGCCGACCGCCGGCCGAGGAGACGGTGAAGCACATCTTGTCGAAGATATCCATGAATGACAGCGGACCGGACGTGTAGGCGCCCGCTCCGGACACGTAGGCTCCGCGCGGACGGAGCGTGGAGAATTCATAACCGATGCCGCAGCCGGCTTTCAGAGTCAGGCCCGCCTCGTGCACCTTGCCGAGGATGTTGTCCATCGAATCCTCAATGGTCCCCGAGACGGTGCAATTGATTGTCGAGGTGGCCGGCTTATGCTCGAGCGCACCGGCATTGGACGTGACGCGGCCGGCCGGAATGGCGCCGCGGCGCAGCGCCCAGAGGAACCGCTCGTTCCAATGATCGCGCAGGCTCTCCCGCTCGACGTCCGCCAGCGCACGTGCAACGCGCTTGTAGGTGTCGTCCATCGATTTATCGATGGCCGTACCGTCTTTCGCAGTCAGACGGTACTTCTTGTCCCAAATGTCGATTGACGCCTCCTGAAACGGAATGGCGTCAATGTCCTTAGTTTCGATTTTCACGACGGTATTCATGTGTCCGCGGCGCCCCTAGTGTCTGCACACCGGATCACAGGGAATACGGGCGGCGCGGAAAGCGCGGGGCTGCGCGCACCGGAGCTGCCGATACGCCGATCCACAGCCTGTATCCCCCTGAGCCTCCCCGAACGCGCAATCTCGCGTGCCGCCGAGGGCGGACACAAGATCTTGTGTCGGGGTAAAGAGCCTAATGAGCACCCGCGTCTGCGTCAAGATTTTAGGTGCATGGCGAGTGATTTAATAATATCAATTAAAACAATGTCTTGCGGCAATCTCGCCCGTCCGGGGGGGCGGATTTTTTTCCGCAAGCGGACCCGAGCCATCAACCCCATAACCCCAAGATATTGTATCCCGCGAAAATCGCCAGCTTGTGCACAGCCGCCGCCGTGCACGATGAGGCACTCCGGCATCACTGCCGAGGCTTGAAAAATTTCGCCCCGGCCACAGATCCGTTCCAACGAGATTCACGGTGTCACAACCTGACACCACTATCATTGGAGGTTGGATCATGACTGTTGTTCGCTACCAGCCCTGGACGATCATCGACAGCCTGCAGCGCCAGCTGGATCAGGCGTTCTCGACGGGAACCGAGGAGAGCGACGCGGCGGCGGACGTCGCGTGGATCCCGCCGGTCGACATCTACGAGGAGGCCGACCGCTACGTAGTGGTCGCGGACATCCCGGGCGTCGAACCCAAGGATATCCGTATCACCGCAGACAAGGGCCTGCTCACGATCCGCGGCGAGAAGCGCTCGCGTGAAGCCCCGCAGAGCAATGCGCGCCAGCGCCTCGAGCGGCACGCCGGGGTGTTTCTGCGCACCTTCACGCTGCCGGAGGGCACCGACACGGACCGAATCGCCGCAAAGCAGACGCACGGGGTGCTCGAGGTGGTGATTCCGAAGCAGCCACAGGTGCAGCCGCGCAGCATCGAGGTCCGCGCGGCCTGAGTCATTGAGGTTGCGCCCCGGGGGGAGCTACCGCGCCTCCCCGGGGCGTACAATCCGCCCTCATGCCGCTGCGCGGCGTTGTGGTCAGTGTCGGCACACAGGGCAGGTCAGATGAACATTTGCGTCCTCGGCGGTACCGGCTTCGTCGGCACTGCGCTCATCAACCGCCTCAGCGCGGCGGGCCACTGGGTGAGCGTGCCGACACGCCATCCGGAGCGTCACCAGGACTTGCAGGTATTGCCCACGGTGCGGCTGATCCGCGCCGATGTGCACGATCCGCGTGACCTCGATCGGCTGGTCGAGGGCATGGATGCGGTGATCAACCTCGTCGGCATCCTGAATGAGCAGGGTCGAAACACGTTTCAGCGCGCGCACGTGGAACTCGCCGTCAAGGTGGTGGACGCCTTGAAGGCGGGCCGTGTTCGCCGCCTGCTGCACATGAGTTCGCTCGGCGCCGATCCGCACGGCCCCAGCCGGTATCTGCGCAGCAAGGGGGAAGCGGAAGCGCTGGTGCGAGCCGCGGCCGCTCAGGTTGACTTCACCGTCCTGCGGCCATCGGTCATCTTCGGACCCGGCGATTCGCTCACCAACCGTTTCGCCGGCCTGCTGCATCTGTCGCACGGCTGGCTGCCGCTCGCGCGCGCGCAGGCGCGCTTCGCGCCGGTCTACGTGGGTGATGTCGCCGCAGCCTTTATTCACGCGCTGCGCACACGCGCCACGATTGGCCAAACCTACGAACTCGGCGGCCCGCAGATCATGACCCTCGAGCAGCTCGTGCGCACCATCGCTGCGATCGCGCACCTTCCCTGCCACCTCGTCAGGCTGCCCGATTCGCTCGCCCGGCTGCAGGGCGTGATCCTCGGATGCCTGCCGGGTAAGCCGTTCACGCTGGACAATTTCCGATCGCTGACCCGCGACAGTGTCTGCACCGAGGATGGGTTCGAACGCCTGGGATTGCCGCGTCACCGTCTGCTGGAGTTGCTGCCGACGTATCTGACGCCAGCGCTCAGCGCCGCCGAATCGCCGGTCATACCGCACTGACTTCGCGACGCGGTGTCCGCCGACCTCACTCGACGATGAATGGCACCGGCCCGAGGCGGACCGCGGCAGCGCCCCCGCCCAATCGGACTCGCGCCGAGAGCTGGTGCCGCCCGGGCGCCAGCACCCAGCCGATCCGCCGTCGGTCGGTGCGGCCGAGCATCCGCCCATCCAGGATCCAGGTCACCGAGCGCACCGCGGGTCCCCCCGCGATGCGAAACGTATAGACCTGATCGACGCGTGGAATGCGCGGATCGATCGCGAGCCGCTCCCCGTGCACCGGACGAGCGATCGCGAGTGCGCGCCGGCTGGGCACGACCGCCACGCGATGCGCTTCGCTCGGCAACCGCCAGTCCTCACGGTGAATACAGGGACCAGGGCCGATACGCTCGCAGACGTGCACGCGCCGCAGCTCGGGGCTGCGCCAAAGGCCTGCGTACGGCTCGCGCTGGCGCAGGTACGCAAAAATCGCTCGCAGTACCGGAGCCGGACCGGCCGCACCGGTGATCGTCTGCATGTTGCCGCCGGACAACCTGCCCATCCACACGCCCACGGTGTACCGGTTGTCGAAACCCACGGCGAGCGCGTCATGAAAGTCGCTGGACGTGCCCGTCTTCACTGCCGTCGGGAACGGCAGATCGAGCACGCTGTAGGGTCCGAATTCCGCGCTGCGCGCATCCGGGTCCGACAGGATCGTCGCAATGACCGAGGTCACGGCCGAGGAGAGCACCCGCTCGGGTCGCACGCGCGGAGCGTCGCGCAGCACCCGCAGCGGCATGAACCGCCCGCGCCGCGCGAGGGTCGCGTAGGCCTGCACGAGTTGGTACAGACTGACCGGCCCGTCGCCGATCGCAACCGCCGGACCGTAATACGCAGCCGGTCGCCGCAGCGTCGTGATGCCGAGCCGGACCAGGAGGTGGATGAAGCGGGCGACCCCTACGGTCTGTGCGGTTTCCACCGCCGGAATGTTCAGTGAGTTGCCGAGCGCGTAGCGCAAGCTGACCTTGCCGTAGAAGCGGTTGCTGTAATTGCGGTAGACGTGCACGCCGTGACCGATACGGACACTGAGCGGTCCGTCGCGCAGGACGGTGCTCGGCTGCCAGCCAAGCCGCTCCATGGCGAGCGAGTACAGAAACGGCTTGAGCGTCGAGCCGGGCTGACGGGGGATCCTGACCGGATCGAGATCACCCGCGGTGACGGGCGGTGCGGCCGCCCACGCGAGCACCGTACCACGACGGTTGTCGACGACGAGGGCTGCACCGTTGCGCACGCCGCGCGGCGCAAGATCGTCGACACGCCGCGTCAGCGTCCGTTGTACGAAGCGCTCAAGGGGTGCATCGAGCGTGGTCGTAAAATGCCGCCCGCGCAGATGCAGCGCCCGGATGCGTGCGCGCACGAAGCCGACGAACCCACCGGCGATCACCGGCAACTGCGCCGGTGCCACCGCCGCGAGTGGGGAGCGCAGGATGGCCTGCAGTACGCCGGGCCCGAGCAGCCCCTTGCGACGCATCCGCTCGGCCAGAGAGTCAATCACACGGCGCAACGCGCGCGGATGGTGCCGAGGGCTCAACGCCGTGGGCGAGCGCACCAATACCACCAGCGCCAGCTGCTCGGCCGGGTCGAGCGCCCCGACCTGCGCGCCGAAATAGAAATGGGCCGCCTGCGCGACGCCGCGCCGCTCTGCCCCGTAAGGCACCTGGTTCAAATAGAAATCCAACACCCCGGCGTGACCGAAGCGCCCGATCAACCGTCCCGCCTCGAGACCCTCGAGCCAATGACTCCAATACGTGCGCGGCCGCGGAGTGAGGATCCGCGCTGCCTGCTCCCCGATCGTGCTCGCGCCGCGCACGATGTGGCCGGCGCGCAGGTTCTGCCATAGGGCTGCGAAGCGCGCACGCCAATCGCTGCCGCCGTGAGTCCAGTACCTCCGATCTTCGGAGAACACAAATGCGGTGCGCAGCAACTGCGGGATCTGCGTCAGGGGCAGTTGTTCCGTGCGGTTGAAACGCCCGGCGCGATCGATGGTGAGGGGCGTGCCGTCACTCGCCAGGAGCACCGGCTGCAGCCCCTGGCGCGGCGGCGGCAGCGTCGAGGGCAGCGCCGCCAAGTCGCGCACGGTCGCCACGGCAAGCACGACCGCAGCAAGACCGAGCATCGCACCCACCCAGCACACTCGCCGCCTCTTCATCACACGCAACGCCACCATTGGCTCAGCGTTGGTGCGACGGCGCAGGCACCACCTCGACGGTTCGCGCCCGGCCTCGTCCATAGACCTCGGGCTGATAGATCTCGTGCACCCGGGGCGGCGGCGCGAGGAAGCGCCCGCGCGCAATGACCTGAACAGCATAGATCAGCCGATAGTGCCCGGCGGGCAGGCGATCGGCATAGAAGCGCACGATGCCACGGCCGATCTGCCGGTGGTAGAACCCGTACGTGGTGATTGAGTCATTCGGCCATGCGCCGTAATCAAACCATAGGATCGCGCCGCCCGGGGTGTGCTCGGGCGCGGTCATGTCAGCCGTGGCGAGCTGATGATTGACCGCCTCGAACGCGCCCGGCAGCGGATCGGTGACGACGACGTAGTGACGCTCCGCCGGCACATCCACCGTCAGATCGACTCGCACGACCTCGCCACGGTGCAACACCGTCTGAGGTCCGATGCGGAC
Organism: Steroidobacteraceae bacterium; assembly: GCA_049964755.1. GTDB lineage: Bacteria > Pseudomonadota > Gammaproteobacteria > Steroidobacterales > Steroidobacteraceae > 13-2-20CM-66-19. The sequence continues at coordinate 52,422 of JBMFWZ010000003.1, forward strand.
CCAACGAGCGCCCTGCTGAATGCGATAGCGGCGCCGGATGCTGAAGCCCGCGTCGGTTGCCGATGCGAGCGCGGGCGGCAGCTGGTAGTCAAGCCGTACGGAGTAATAGAGACGCCCCAGTCCGCTGTGAGTGATGCGGACCGTGGGTGCGCCGACCACGGCCGTGCCGCCCGTCCGTGGCGCGCTGCGCGGGTGGGAGAATTCAGCCGTCAAGATTGGCTTGCCGGCCACCACGACGCGGCCACCGAGCGCACGCAGCGGAGGTTCGAAGACCCCGGCGTAATGTGCCTCCGCGGTGGTGCAAAACACGTTCTGCTGGGGGTTCGGCCACTGACCGGCGGTGCTGCGCTGCGCGTCGATCCAGCGCACCAGGCGGCTAGCGAGGGGCGCGACGGTGCGCACCCCAGGTGCCTTGTCCTCGACCAGCGAAACCAGCGCATCGAGGACCGCGCAGTTGTCGCGCAAGGGACTGGCCAGCAATGCCGAATAGGCGTCGGCGCGCGTTTCCTGGAATGACGTGTCGCCCGAGGTCTGCTCGGATCGCGCCAGCAGGGCCGTCAGGATTCGCCGTGTGCTGACCCGATCGTGTTCCGTAAGGGCAAGCTGGAGCAGCAACGCCTTGCCGAACAGGTTGAGCTGCGGCAACTTCGGCACCAGACTGGCCGCCTCCCCCGGCGGGGCGCGCCCCGCGAGCGCCAGAGCCTGCAGTGCGGCGACCTGCACATCGAGCATGCCGTGGCGGCCGTTGGCCTGTGCGACGTTGAGCACCTGCGTGCGCAAGTAACCCTCGAGCGCCAAGCGTACGCTCGCCGGAGCCCGATAGCCGTCGGCGGCGAGCCAGTCGAACGCCAGTGCGGTGTACGCCGAGAGATAGGGGCTGACGAACTGCGCGCGGGGGATGAGGAAACTCATGCCGCCATCACCGGCCTGGAAGTTCGCCGCGTGCTCAAGTGTGGCGCGGATCTCGGCGCGAGCACCGGGCCACTGCAGCGTCGCAGGCAGCGCCGTGCGTAGCCGCAGGTAATCCGCTGCCATCACGGCGCGGCTGAGCCGCACCTCCCAGGTCGGGAGCGAATCCCCTCGCATGGTGCGAAACGCTGCGGCGAGGCTGCTGAGCGCGCTCGGCGCAAGGTGCACGACGAGCCGGGCAGATCCCGGCAAGACGCCGGACGGCAGCTGGACCGGCACCGCGGCGGTGCCTCCGGTCAGGCTGCCATACTCGGCACTCGCGGCGGCCGTACCGCTCGCGGCCACCGGGATGCTCTTGCGCAGCGCGTCACCGAGCGCGCTGGAGTGCGCTCGGGCAAGCAGGTGAATCACGCCCGGGTGCTCAGCCCTTAGGTTCAACCATTGCAGTCCATGCGCATACGGGCGCAGCGTCAGCGCGCCGGTCGCATGCCCGGTGGCAGCGCCGTTCGCGCTCACCGCCACGTGCACACGGCGAGTCACGGTCGTTCGATTGGTCACCGAGAAGCCGGCCGCGAATCGATCGCCGGCATGCACCAGATCGGGCAGCGCCGCATTCAGTTGAATCGGCAGATCCACACGCACCGTCGCCTTCCCCAGCCCCATCGCCGCACCCGGACGCAGCGCAATCACCAGAATGCGCCAGCCGGTGAGATTGTCCGGCACCTTGAACGAAAAGGCGGCGCGTCCCGCCGCGTCAGTCTCCAGATGAGCATTCCAGTAGGCGGTGTACTTGAACACCGAACGCATCGGCATGCCGCCGCCGCCGTCCCCGCCGGGGGTGAGCCCCTTGCCGAAATGCGGGGTGCGCACGGTGGTGACCAGCTGCGAGATCAGACTGAAGTTGCTCAGATCTGCGCCCGCCGGTGGCGCATAGAACGCTCGGCGCGGGTCGTAATACCGGCTGCGCCCGGCCAACAGATCGAGGACCGAGGTATCGACCACGGCCACGACCAGCTGGGTGTGGCGGCTCACTCTGCCCTCGCGGGTGCGGACCTGCACCCGCACGCGCACTCGCTGACGCGGCCGGTACTTAGAGTGTGCCGGCACGACGGTCACCGTCAGCGCACTGCCGCGGCCCACGACCGGCAGGCTGACATACCCCAGGGCGAGCGTCGGGCGGCCAAGATCCGCCTTATCGGGGGGCGCGACGCGGGGGGAGAAAATGGCCACCGACAGGTACGCCCCGGGAAAGAACGAGCGCTCGATCGGAATGTGCAGCACCGGTGTGCTGCCGGCGAGCGTGACCACCTTGCGCCACAGCACCCCATAGCGTTCGACGGTCACGAGCGCCCGCGCGCCGGGGTAGGGGTTCTGCACCAGGACCTGCGCCACCTGACCGACATGGTAGTCGCGCCGATCGGGGACCAACTGCACGTGGGTGCCCGTCTTCCACACCACCATGCCTGCGCCCACCGCCCAGGTGCGCAGGACCGTGCGTTCGCGGCGCCCATGAGTGTCGCGAACCGTGGCCACGATGCGATACGTTCCGGCTTGCTTCGCTATGAGGCGGCACGCGCCGGGCACCGCAGCGGAGGTGGCACGGCAGCCCCCTTCCGTCACCCATTGAGTGGTCTGCCGCGCGGTGAAACGCCCCGTCCCGTTGGCGGTCTCGACGACGTTGAGTCGGCGGCGCTGCAGAATGACGTGCACCGGTGCGCCGCTCGCGGGCCGTCCGTACGGATCGACTACCAGGTAGCGCACGGAGAACGGCTGTGCGGCGCGCAGCAGCCATTGATCGAGCCGCAGGCCGACGAAGCGCGAGCGCGCCGCCCAGATCGCGCGGGCGCGATGCGCCACCCAGGTGCCCCGGGCCGACTTCACCGCCGCCTGCAGGGTGAACCGGCCGTAGAGGATGGGTTCGGCTGCCGGCAGCAGACCTGAGGTCTGCGCATCTCCGCGCGCATCGAGTTTCCCCGGGCGCTCCGCTAGGGTCACCGTGCTCGGAGCGTTCGGCGGATTGACCTGAAAGAGAAAGCCGGCAGCGCGCGGGTCGCGCGGCACGAAGGGCTCGGCAGTGAGGCGCGCGACAGTGCGCACCGGCGCATCGGTGTACGGTCCGCCGGAATGCAACCGAGCCATGATCTGCGCTCGATAGGTCGTGCTCGGGCCGAATCGGCGCCCCTGCAGCAACAGACGGACCTTGAAGGGATCCGGCACGAACTCGGTGACCAGGAACCGGCCCGCCGGGCGGCTCTGGCGCAGCATTCCGACGCGCCAACTGACCGTCATGTTGTACCAACCCGTAGCGGCATTCGTCGGTATGTACCAGCGGCCTTGCACCGCACCGAAGGTCGAAAGCGCGACGTCCTTGCGCGCCAGGACGGTCTTGCCGGTGGCACTGGTGATCGTGAACCGGTAGCGCAGCGGCGGTGGGGCGATGAGCTTCGTTGCGGACATCCCGCGCACGAATGCCGCGTAGTGCACGGTGGCGCCAGGCCGATAGACGCCCTGCGCCGTGAGACCCCAGAGGCGCAGATGCCCATAGCGCGGCTGCTGCTCCTGCATGACCGCGCCACCGCTGGCGCTGCTGATCCAGCGCTCGTAGTTCCAAGTCAGAGGCAGCAATGCCATGTCGTTGCCACGGGTAGCCGCGACGTACCACTGCAGGGCCTTCGGTCCGAAGCGCTCGTCCCAGCCGGCCAGGTGCACCGTTCCGGGCAACACCGCCAGTCCCGCCGCGTCGGTCACCGCGGCTGCCGTGACCGCGTGCAGACCGGTGAGCGAATTCTGCGGCGCGGCGCTGAAGCGCACGGTCACACCCGGGACCGGCCGACCGGTGGCGAGGGAACTGACCCAGATCAACGAGTCATAGTGCCCAACCTTGGCGAGAACCTGCCACGGAGTGACTTCGGCAAATAATTGCTGCGAATCCCAGTGAAACCACTGGTTGCCGAGCGAGGGTGCCCAGGTCAGCTGCCCGAGCAGCGCCCCGGGTCGCCCCCCGAGATCGGCACGCACGCCCAGGGAGCGCGTGAGCCACTGGTCGCGCGGCGGCCGATCCTGAAAGGGCGCGAGCAGAGAGGTCAGCACCGGCGGAGCGGCCGCGACCGCCGTTGCGCTGGCCAGATCCGCTGCGCTCAACGCGTGATACGCAAAATCCAGACGGGTGAGATTGTCGAAGTAGACCGGCAGCACCGTCGGCTCGCGGGCCTCGAGCACCCCGCCCTGAGGCGCCCCGAGACTCAGGGCGGGGGGCAAATGCCCCGTCGCAAATCGTACCGCGACAGGGTGCCGAAGCCTGCTGCCGAACACATCGGGCACCCCGGCGGGGAGGTCCGCCCGGTAGGGATGCATCGCCCCCAGGCGGTAGGGCAGCCGATACCGGTATTGCATCGAGCCGCCGGCGGGCCCGGCCGGTGCCAACATCCACGGGGGATACCCACTCCACAGCCGGCGCCGCTGCGCGGCGCCGGCGGGCGCCGGATGCAGCTGGATCGCCATGAGGGTCTTTTTGGGGACTGGCGCAGTGAAGGCCCATTGCACTGTTCCGGGCCGACAGCGCGCCGCGGCGTCTGCTGGCACACCCGGGGGCGCGATCGTGCGCCAAGTGCCCGCCGCCGTGAGGCAGTGGATGCCCAGAAAGGCGAACCGCCCGAACGGAGTGAATGTCGTGTTGGGTACATCGCCCTGCGGGCCGGGCAAGCGCCCGAGCGGTGTCACCAGGCCTGCGCCGATGGTGATTTGATACGGCCTCTGCGCCACGAGCGCATGCGCCGGCGTGAGGATCCAGACGCTCCGGGCGCTCGAGCGTACGCTTCGGGAATGCGGCGTTTGGGGATGCGCAATCCAGACCATCGCCCCAGGGATGCCCGGTACCGGCAATAGGAGCGGGCCGGTGCGCCGCCGCGTGAACGGGCGGGCATGCGCCGCCACCGACGGCCCGGCGCCGAGTGGACTGAAGCGCAGCGCGCGCTCGATGACGGCTGCCGTGACTGGCAGGGTGAAGCGCACCTGGTATTGCGGCTCGGTGCGGCGGCGCCAGCGCTCGAAGTACGCCCAGCGCACTCGCGGGGTTTGCGTAACGAATGTCGCGCTGAGCGGGTGCGCCAAACGGCTGCCGTCGAGCGCCCGCCACCCGGTGCCGATGCGGATGCGGTACCGGGTGGCGGGCCGAAATCGCTGTCGGCCGGGCAGCCGGCACGAGAGGCGCTGCGAATCGAGCCAACGCCACTGGCAGTGCAGCGCCGGACGAATGCGGACCGGTACGGCGGCGCGGCCCATGCGGCCGAGCGGCACCATCGACCGATTGAACTGCAGGACGATTTCCTGGCCGAGCGGGACGTCGGTCCCGGCCGGCGTCACCGCCAGCACCTTCAAAACGCCCGCTGCGTGAGCCGGGGCGCCCGTGAGCACCAGCAGCGCCGCCAGAACGGTCAACGCATACGCGCGCGTCAGTGTGTTGACGGACATCGCCCTTGCCTCCCTCGATCCTCGGGTGCCGTGTCTCCTCACCGCGCCCGCCATGCTAACGCGGCGCGGCCGCAGATCCTACGGCCGCTCAGTCCAGGGCGCCGAGCGCCTCCAGCCGCCGGGCGCGGATCCGCTCGCCGATGGCCGGACCGGCCAGCCCTTGCCGCTCCTCGCTACCGAGTACAACCGCGGCGGCGGCTGTGCGCGCGCGGCGCAGATAATCGGCCTGCGGATACGGCGTCGCCTGCAGCCCGGCGCGGCCGCGCGCATCGGCCTCGCAGGCGCGCAGCAGCTCTTCGAATCGATCCGGGCGGCGCAACGCGTCCGTCGCTTCGAGCAACTGCAACACAGTGTTCGGACGCAGCTCTGCGGCGCGGTGCACATGCGCGTGGTAGCGGGCCGTCAGCACGGCGAGTTCGCGGTAGGCATTCGGGACGCGCAGACGCGCGCATACCGCCTCGATGAGCGGCACACCCGCTTCCTCGTGGCCATGATGACTCGGCCAGCGCTCCGCCGCGGTGCACGCCTTGCCCAGATCGTGCATGAGCACCGCGAAACGCACGGGCGTCGAGAGGCCGGCATCCGCGGCCCAACGCAGAGCGAGCATCACATGCACGCCGGTGTCGATTTCCGGATGCCACTTGGCCGGCTGCGGCACGCCGTAGAGCGCCGCCAGTTCGGGGAAGATCACCCGCAGGGCCCCACATTCGCGCAGCGTCTCGAAGAAGACCTCCGGCCGGGGTTCCCCGAGGGCTCGCTCGGTCTCCTGCCACACTCGTTCGGGCACCAGCGCACCGAGTTCGCCGGATTCACTCATGCGACGCATCAGCGTGAGCGTCTCGGGTGCGACGCGAAAGCCGAGCGGCGCGTACCGCGCCGCGAAGCGCGCCACGCGCAGCACGCGCACCGGATCTTCGACGAATGCGTCCGATACGTGGCGCAGCAGGCGAGCCTGAAGATCGCGTTGGCCGCCGTAAGGATCGATGATCTCGCCGGCCGCACTCTCGGCGATCGCGTTGACCGTCAGATCACGGCGGCGCAAGTCTTCCTGCAGCGTCACCTCGGGCGAGAACTCGGTGGTGAAGCCCCGATAACCCGGCGCGACCTTGCGCTCCAGGCGCGCCAACGCGTACTCCTCGCGCGTCTCGGGATGCAGAAACACCGGAAACTCCCGTCCCACGGGCAGGTAGCCCTGGCCCTGCAGATCCTCCGGCCGCGCGCCTACGACGACCCAGTCGCGCTCACGCACGGGCCGACCGAGCAACCGGTCCCGCACCGCGCCGCCAACTAGGTAGACTTCCATGCACCCATGGTAACCGACTCGCCCCCCCGCCCGGTGCGCCCGACGCCTCACCCCGCCTCCCGCCGGCGGAAAATCCACTCAGCGGCGCGGCTCGCCGTCGCCGCCCTGGCGCTCGGCGCACTCGGCGGCTGCGCCAGCACGCGCTACCTCATGCAGGCCGCCGTCGGTGAATGGCACGTCATGCACGATCGGCGCTCCATCATCGACGTCATCGACGAACCCGACGCCCCGCAGTCGCTGGTGCGCGAACTCGGGGCGGTGCGAGCGGCCCGCCGCTTCGCCTCCCAGCAGCTCGCCCTTCCGAACAACGACAGTTACCGCAGCTACGTGAACCTGCATCGCCGCTATGTGGTGTGGAACGTCGTGGCTGCACCACAGTTCTCCGTCCAACCGAAACAGTGGTGCTTTCCGATCGCCGGGTGCGTCGCGTATCGAGGCTATTTCCACGAACGCGCCGCTGAATCCTTCGCCGCCCGCCTGAAGCGTCGCGGGTACGACGTCCTGGTCGAGGGTGTACCGGCCTACTCGACGCTCGGTCGGCTGCCCGATCCGGTCATGAGCACCATGATGCGCTACGGCAGCGATGAGCTCGCGGCCACGATCTTTCATGAGCTCGCCCACCAGCTGCTGTACGTGCCCAACGACTCGCGCTTCGACGAGGCGTTTGCGATGACAGTGGAAAACACCGGCCTGAAGCGCTGGTTGCGGTATCGACACGAGCCGCAGCGCATCGCGGTGTTTGAACATCTGGATGCCGCCGACCGCGCCTTTGCCGCCCTGCTGCGCCACACGCGCAGTCGGCTCGCGCGCGTGTATGGCTCGGGCATGACGCACCCGCAGATGCTCAAGCGCAAGCGTGCCATCCTCGCGCAGTTGGCCGTGCAGATCCGCAGGCTCGAGCAGCGCCTGCACGTGCGCGCTCCGCTCTACAGCCGCTGGATCCGCCAGGGCCTGAACAATGCCGATCTGGTCTCGGTCGGCACGTATTACGACTGTCTGCCGGGATTCGAGCAGCTGCTGCGCCGCGAGCACGGCAACCTGCCGCGCTTCTATGCCGCGGCGCGCCGCTTGGCACACGAACCGAAGGAGCTCCGAGACCGCGCGCTCTGCCGCTCGTGACGCGAGCGCCGAGTGCGCCGCTCAAAGCGAGTCGCGCAGGTCCTGCAGGGCAAGCCCGGGCAGCGGCGCATCGCACGCTCGCGTCAGCGCCATGACTTTGAATGCCTCGCCCATTTCCCCGGGCAACAACAGCCGGCGCGCCTCGCCCGCTCGGCGCGCGTGCTCCACCACATCGTGCGCCTCGGCGACCAGACGCTCGATGCCCGTGCCGAGCAGAAAGGCCGCCTGCGTCGCGAATCCCGCCACCTCAAGCCCCGCGGCGACCGCGCTTTCGGCGACCCGCGTGAAGTCCACCCACGCGGTAATGTCCTGCACGCCGAGATTCACATACGGGTCGTCGTGCACACGGTGCTTGTAGTGACAGCGCAGCGTGCCCGCGACACGCTGCGGGTGGTAGTAATGCGCGCGCGGCAGACCATAATCGAAAAGCAGCAGCAGGCCGCGCGCGAGCGCATCCGCGGCGCTCGCCACCCAAGGTCCGGCCTGCAGACAGATCTCCGTCACGTACCCGTCGGACAGCGGCGCCGGCAACTCCGCGCTGAGCCGAGCCCATTCCCGCGCGAGTGCCACATCCGCCGGCGCATTGCGCTCGACCAGACGAGCGCCGTCAAGCGCAACGCCGAGTTCGCGCGGCACTCCGGCTTCGAGGACGAACCTGCGACAGGGCAGCGCATCGAGCACCTCATTGGCGAGGATCACGCCCTGCACGGGCCTCTCCGGCAACCGCTCGAGCCACACCACCCGCTCGGCGAGCGGCGCGGGCAGCGCTGCGATGCGCCGCCGCTGCCGCTCGGCCAGATCCGCACTGACTTCCAGGATCGCGTATCGGTGCGGCAGCCGGTCACGAGCGGCAAGCTCGGTGAGCACTGCGGCGGCCATGTGCCCGGTACCGGCCCCGAACTCGAGGATCTCCCCGCCGTCGGCGAGCACCTCGGCGCACTGCGCCGCCACGCAGCGGCTGAACAGATCCGACATCTGCGGCGCCGTGACGAAATCCCCGCCCGCGCCGATCTTGACGCTGCCGGCGCTGTAGTAGCCGAGTCCGGGCGCGTACAGGGCAAGCGCCATGAAGCGCTCGAAAGACAACCAGCCGCCGCCGGCGCGCACTTCGGCGGCGATGTGCGCGGCGAGTGCCGCGGAATGCGCCGCTTCGTCCGCCGACAGCGGCGGGGCCATAATGGAGTCTGCCGTCCTCATTGATCGAGCCTAATGTTCATGACGCCATCCGACGACGCCCACGCACCCGGTCCGCTCGCGGGCCAAGCGGCCCTGGTGACCGGCGGTGCACGCCGCCTCGGCGCGCTCATCGCGCGTACGCTGCACTCCGCCGGTGCGCAGATCGTGCTGCACTACCGCAGTTCGGTGGAGCCCGCCAGCGCGCTCGCCGCACAGTTGAATGCCGTGCGGGCCGGCTCGGCCGCGCTCGCGTCCGGGGACCTGCTCGACCTGCAGTCGCTTGAGCAACTGGCCGCACGCGCGGTGTCGGCCTTCGGCCGGCTCGATATCCTGGTGAACAACGCCTCGACGTTCTATCCCACCCCGATGGGACAGATCGACGAGCGGGTCTGGAGCGATCTGATCGGTACTAACTTGAAGGCACCACTGTTCCTCGCCCAGGCCACCCGCGCTGCACTGAGCGAGCACGGCGGCCTGATCGTGAACCTCACAGATATCCACGGCATGCGTCCTCTGCGCCACCACCCGGTGTACAGCGTGGCCAAAGCCGGCCTGATCATGCTGACCAAGTCGCTGGCGCGCGAGCTCGCTCCACAGGTACGGGTCAACGCGATCGCCCCCGGCCCGGTGCTCTGGCCGGAGAGCGGCGTCGAGGAGCCGCTGCGCCGGCACATCATCGAGAGAACCGCGCTGAAGCGCGCCGGAACGCCGGAGGATATCGCACGCGCGGTGCGCTTCTTCGCCTGCGATGCGCCGTTCGTCACGGGGCAGGTTCTCGCCGTGGATGGCGGACGGAGCATCGCCTGGTAGCACGGCGCGAGCAGGCACGCAGCGCCCGGCGGGCCGGTTGCGCATCGTGCGCTACCCAGTCCCCTCGTCCGTGCCGGACGAGGGGACCCGGATCAAGGGGTGGGCAGCCTGATCGAACTGCCGCCACAGCGCCCCGATGCTCACCCCGGCGGTCGGATGGATCAGCTCGGGCGCCAGTTCAGCCAGCGGGCCGAGCATGTAGGCGCGTGTGCGCAGATCCGGTCGCGGCAGGCGCACGGCCGGGGTCTCGAGCACCTGCGCGCCGTAGAGAAGAATGTCCAGATCCATGCTGCGGGGCGCCCAGCGTGGCGCGGTGCGCGCGCGCCCGCAGAGACCCTCGATGGCCTGCAGGTGCCCGATGACAGCCTCGAGCGGCTGCTCGGTGCTGAATCCGGCCACGAAGTTGATGAAATCCTCGCCCTCGAACCCGACCGCGCGATTGCGATACCAGCCCGAGAAGCGTGCACCGGGGAATGCGCCGGACAATTCGCGCGCCGCCCGCGAGAGATTCTTCTGCGGCTCGATGTTGCTGCCAGCCGCGACATAGACCTCGGGCATGGAAGCGCCTCAACGCCCCGCGGCGGCGTGCCGCTCGATCACCACGCCGACGTCGCGGGAATTGCGGATCGCGCCCGGCTTATTCAGCGACAGCCGAACCCAGTCCAGGGCGAACTCCTCGAGCAGCAGCTGCGCGAGTCGGTGCGCCAGGGTCTCGACCAACTTGAACTCGGAGGCCTCGATGAAGGCCAACACACGCTTGGCGATCTGCTTGTAATCGACAGTGTCGGCCACTTCATCCGACGCAGCGGCCCGCGCGCAGTCGACGGGCAGCTCCAGATCGATCACCACGGTCTGCTTGACGCGCCGTTCCCAGTCGATGAAGCCGATGATGCACTCGGCGGTCAGTCCGCGCAGGAAGATCCGGTCCCCGCAAAGCGCCGTCTCGGTCATGTCTGTTCGATCCCCTTCCAATCCGTTCACGCACCGCGCGCCGTGCTGTTCGGCCGGCTCACGGATGGGTCTCAGCGCCGACGGGCGCGAGCGACTCGAGCGGCCATTGGGCGCGCGCCTCGATGGCGAGCCCCTGACGCTCCCCGGCGCGCAGCCGATGCAGGCCGGCCACCGCGATCATCGCCGCGTTGTCGGTGCAGAATTCGATGCGCGGATAGTACACGCGCGCGCCGTGGCGGGCCGCGGCGTTTGAGAGCGCCGCGCGCAGTGGGAGGTTGGCGCTGACGCCTCCGGAAACCACCAGTGCACCGAAGCCGCTCTGCTGCAGGGCACGTTCGGCCTTGACGGTGAGCGTCTCGACGATCGCCTCCTCGACGGCGCGAGCCACATCCGCCTTGGTGCGCTCATCGAGGTCGCGGCCGCGCAGAGTGTGCAGCACGGCCGTTTTCAAGCCAGAGAAGCTGAACTCGAGACCGGGCCGATCGAGCATCGGCCGGGGAAAATGAAACGCCCCCGCGCGCCCCTGCGCCGCCAGACGAGAGAGCTCCGGTCCGCCCGGGTAGGGCAGACCGAGGAGCTTGGCGGTCTTGTCGAAGGCCTCGCCGGCGGCATCGTCGCGCGTATCGCCGAGTACACGGTAGCGACCGATGCCGCGCACTTCGATCAGCTGCGTGTGGCCGCCGGAGACCAGCAACGCCACGTGCGGGAATGGCGGTGGCTGCGGCTCGAGCAGCGGCGCGAGCAGGTGTCCCTCGAGATGATGCACGCCGACGGCCGGCACATCCCACGCGTACGCGAGGCTGCGTGCCAGCGCGGCGCCCGTCAGCAGCGCCCCGATCAGCCCGGGGCCCGCGGTGTAGGCGATCCCGGCGAGCGCCTGCGGCGCGGTGTGCGCTGCGGTGAGCGCCCGCTCCACGAGCGGCAGAAGCTTACGCACGTGATCGCGCGAGGCCAGTTCCGGCACGACCCCGCCGTAAGCGCGGTGCAGGGCGATCTGGCTGTACAGCTCGTGCGCCAGCAACCCGTCGGACTCATCCAGGACGGCCGCAGCACTCTCGTCACAGGAAGACTCGATTGCAAGAATACGCATGTCATTGACTCTAAAAGAATAATATCGCCAGGTCAGACGTTGGCCACCCGCTCCGCCCGCATCCGCCGCGGCCCGACGGCGAGCGCCGCGGACCGCCGACCTGCAGTCCCGATGCGCTAATTTTGCCTTTACCAGTAGCCTCTACTAGAATTGCCGGCCCATTTGACCCGGCTCTATGTCCGCTGCGGCGCGCTTTCGGCGCGCGGGGCGGGATGCGGCGCCGGCCCCCAACTGTCTGTAGAGGTTTCGATGCCGAGCGTCCGTATCCGCGAGAACGAGTATTTCGATGCCGCCCTACGGCGTTTCAAACGCGCCTGCGAGAAGGCCGGCATCCTCACCGAACTGCGTCGGCGTGAATTCTACGAGAAGCCGACCCAGGAGCGGAAACGCAAGAAGGCGGCTGCCGTGAAGCGGCACATGAAGCGCGTGTCGCGCGAGGGCATGCGCGCCGCGCGCTGAGGCTTGTGCGCATGTCGCTCAAGGAACGCATCACCGAGGACATGAAGAGCGCAATGCGCTCGGGCGCGAAGGAGCGTCTCGCCACTATCCGCATGGCACTCGCTGCGATCAAGCAGCGTGAGGTCGATGAGCGGGTGGCGCTCGATGACACCCAGGTGCTCGCGGTCCTCGAGAAGATGATCAAGCAGCGCAAGGAAGCCATCGCGCAGTTCGCCAGCGGCGGACGCAGCGACCTGGTGGCCAAGGAAAGTGCCGAGATCACGGTGATCGAAGCCTATCTGCCCGCGCAAATGACCGCAGCGCAGCTCGAGTCGGTGATCGACCAGGCGATCGCCTCGAGCGGAGCCACCTCGCCGAAGGACATGGGCAAGGTGATGGCGGTGATCAAGTCCCAGGCCCAGGGCCGCGCCGATATGAGCGCCGTCAGCGCTCTGGTGCGCGATCGGCTGGGCCGCCTGCCGGGGTAGTCAGCCCCTATCATTCCTCAGAGCTTCATCGACGAGCTGATCGCCCGCACGGACATCGTGGAGGTGGTCGGCTCGCGCGTGCAGCTGGCCAAGGCGGGCCGCGAGTACAAGGCCTGCTGCCCGTTCCACAGCGAAAAGAGCGCATCGTTCTGGGTGAGCCCCGAGAAGCAGTTCTACCACTGCTTCGGCTGCGGCGCCCACGGCACGGCGCTGCGGTTCCTGATGGAATACGACCACATGAGTTTCCCGGAGGCGATCGAGGATCTGGCCGGGCGGCTCGGGCTCACCGTTCCGCACGAAGGCGGCGGTGGCGGCCCGGATCCGCAGAATGCGCCTCTGTACGAGCTCATGGGCCGAGTGACGCAGTTCTACGCGCAGGCGCTCGCCGGGACTGCCCGGGCCGGGCAGTACGTCGCGCAGCGCGGACTGACCGCCGAGACCGTACAGCGCTTTGCGCTTGGGTACGCCCCGGATGCCTGGGATGCGCTGCTCAGCCATTTCGGCAGGCACGAGGCGGACCGCCGCGCGCTCGCCGCGAGCGGGCTGATCATCGAGCGCAGCGGCGGTCGGGGCGAAGGCCACTACGATCGCTTTCGGGATCGGATCATGTTTCCGATCCGCGACAGCCGCGGCCGCACGATTGCATTCGGGGGACGCGTCCTTGATCGAGGCGAGCCCAAGTACTTGAATTCACCGGAAACAGCCCTATTTCACAAGGGCCACGAGCTGTATGGGTTGTACGAATCGCGGATCGCCGGCGGAACCCTGAAGCGTCTGGTGGTCGTCGAGGGCTACATGGACGTGGTTCGGCTGCACCAGGCAGGGATTACCTGCGCCGTGGCAACGCTTGGCACCTCGACCACCCCAGAGCACCTGAAGCGCATCTTCCGGCTGGTGCGCGAAGTGGTGTTCGCATTCGACGGCGATCGAGCCGGGCGAGGAGCGGCATGGCGCGCACTGCAGCACGCCCTGCCGGAGGCGCGCGAGGGGCGAGAGATCCGCTTCCTGTTCCTGCCCGAAGGGCACGACCCGGATAGCCTGGTCGGTGCCGAGGGCCGGGCGGGTTTCGAGCAGCGCCTGGACGGGGCGCTGCCGCTGTCGGAGTACCTCGTTCGGGAGTTGTCGAGCGAGACCGATATCACGCACGCTGACGGCCGGGCGCGCTTGGCCGAGGCGGCACGGCCGCTGATCGGGAAAATCCCGGCGGGCGTGTACCGGGAACTGTTGATCGCGCGGGTGGCCGAAGTAGTGGGATTGCCGGCCGAGCGCCTCGAGGCGCTCTGGCGGGACGGCATGGCGCCTGCGCCGCCACCCGCGGCCGCTCGAGCGCCGCTGCGAACCCGGCACAGTGCCGGGCGCGGCAGCTTAGTACGTCAGGCACTTGCCCGGCTGGTGCGTTTTCCGAGCATTGCGGCAACGATCACGGACGCCGAATGTGCCGAACTGCAGACCTGCACCGAGGCCGGCGCGGAGCTGCTGCACGGACTGCTCGATGATTTGCGCGCGCGGCCGTTACAGATCTCCGCGCAGGTCATCGAGCGCTGGCGGGACCGTCCGGGCGGAGAGCACCTCGGGCGCCTGCTGGAGCGCGAGGCGGTGCTCGACGACGAGGCCGCCGCTGCGGTCGAGTTGCGCGCCGCGCTGGGAAAATTGGTCGACCTGCGGGTCGACCAGCGACTCAGAGCGCTTGAGACCAAGAGCCGAAACGGGCCGTTGAGCGAGCAAGAACTTAAGGAGTTTCAGATGCTTACATCACGAAAGACGGTTCGGACCGGGACACCTGGGCGGCGATGAACTTGTGAACGCCACACGAGCCTCATACACTAGGTAAATTTATTTTGGCGCCCCTTGAGTCTGCCCGCGCCTGCCAGCACATGGGGGACATGGCCCCCGCCAATTCCGTCGAGATTCAATGAAAGCCAAGTCCAAGACTACTGCTCCGAGCCGTAAGCGCCCCGCTGCGCATTCCGGTAAACCCGCCAAGGCCACCAGCGCCGAGAAATCGGTGCGCGTCGCGGCGCCCAAGGCGCACGCCAAGGTCAGTACGGCGGCCAAGCACAGCGCTCGGGTGCACGACGTGCCCGCGGAGAGCAAGCCTGCGCCGGAGAAGCGCCCGACCGTGCTCGAGCGCCGACCGGTCGCCATGCCCGAGGACCGCCAGTCGCAGCTGAAGCTCCTGATCGCACGCGGCAAGGAGCAGGGCTACCTCACCTATGCACAGGTGAACGATCACCTGCCCTCCGAGATCGTCGATCCGGAGCAGATCGAGGATATCGTCAACACCATCAACGAGATGGGCATCCCGGTGTACGAGAAGGCACCGGATACCGAATCGTTGCTCGCCGGAGAGCCCTCGGCACCGGCCGACGAGGAGGCGATCGAGGAGGCCGCGGCGGTGTTGGCGGCACTTGATGCCGAACTCGGTCGCACGACCGACCCGGTGCGCATGTACATGCGCGAGATGGGTACGGTGGAGTTGTTGACGCGCGAGGGCGAGATCCGCATCGCGCGACGCATCGAGGAAGGACTCGAGGCGGTGCGCCGCCAGCTGGCGATGTTCCCGCTGACGCACGACTGTCTGTTGAAGGCCTACGAGCCGGTCAAGACCGGACAGACGCGCCTGGTCGATGTGATCGTCGGGTTCGTGGACCCGAATGCGCCGGATGTCATCGCGCAGCCGCAGAACCCGACCAAGGTCGAGGTTGCCGCGACCGAAGAGTCCGATGATGAGGAAAGCGAGGACGATGCCGACGGCGAGGAAGAGACCGTCGATTCCGGTCCGGATCCGCAGGAAGCGGCCGAGCGCTTCGGGCGTCTCGGCAAGGCCTATGCGCAGATGCTCAGCGCCATCGAGAAGCTCGGCTCGCACGATCCGAAGTCGCTGAAGGCACGCAAGAAGGCGGCCGATGAGTTCCTGGAGCTGAAACTCTCCCCGCGCATGTTCGATGCGCTGATCGGCAACTTGCGCGACCACATCCGCGAGATCCGTCAGCTCGAGAAGGAGATCATGACGCTGGCGGTGCGTGATTGCGGCATGCCGCGCAAGGAGTTCATCACATCGTTCCCGAAGAACGAGACGAACACGCGCTGGCTCTCCAAGCACGTCAAGGCCGGCAAGAAGTACTCAACGGCGCTCGCCAAGATGGAGCCGGAGTTCGAGCGGCGGCAAGGCAAACTTACGGCACTCGAGCAGCAGCTGCACCTCTCGATCAACGAGGTCAAGGAGATCAATCGCGAGGTGTCGATCGGCGAGGCCAAGGCGCGCCGCGCCAAGAAGGAGATGGTCGAGGCAAACCTGCGCCTCGTGATCTCCATCGCCAAGAAATACACCAACCGCGGGCTGCAGTTCCTCGACCTCATCCAGGAAGGCAACATCGGCCTGATGAAGGCAGTCGACAAGTTCGAATACCGCCGCGGCTACAAGTTCAGCACCTACGCCACGTGGTGGATCCGTCAGGCTATCACCCGTTCGATCGCCGATCAGGCCCGCACCATTCGTATCCCGGTGCACATGATCGAGACGATCAACAAACTGAACCGGATCTCGCGGCAGATGCTGCAGGAGATGGGTCGCGAGCCGACGCCGGAGGAACTGGCGGTGCGCATGGAGATGCCAGAAGACAAGGTGCGCAAGGTGCTGAAGATCGCCAAGGAACCGATCTCCATGGAGACCCCGATCGGGGATGACGAGGATTCGCACCTCGGGGACTTCATCGAGGACACCTCTGTGGCCTCGCCGATCGATCAGGCAACCATGGAGTCGCTGCGCGAGACCACGCACGCCGTGCTGGCTCAGCTCACCCCGCGCGAAGCGAAAGTGCTGCGCATGCGCTTTGGGATCGACATGAATACCGACCACACGCTCGAGGAGGTCGGCAAGCAGTTCGATGTCACGCGCGAGCGGATCCGTCAGATCGAGGCGAAGGCGCTGCGCAAGCTGCGCCACCCGAGCCGCAGCGAACAGCTGCGCAGCTTCCTGATGGAGGATTGATCGATCCGCCGGCCGCGCCGGATGCGCGGCCGGCTAAATCCCGAACTTCCCCAGCGCATCGGTGAGCTGGCGCAGCAGTTCTGCAAGCGCCGGGTGGTCCGCTTGGAAGCGCACCGCCATCCCCTCCAGGCGCGAGGCGTGCCCGCTCACCGAGCTGCTCTCCGCCGGCCCCTCGCCGAGGGCACGGCCGATGTCCTGCACCAGCGCGCCGAGCATCTGGCGCGACTCCGCATCGATCGAGCCGCTCTGGCTCAACCGTTCGTGCACCCGCGCTAGCAGTTCACGCAGGGTCTCTTCGCTCGCACGCCCTGGGTTCATTGATCGCTCCATTGTCTACGCTGCTGGGATTGTAGCTGAGATCCCGAAGGCCCAAGTGGACTGGATTGAGGCGTTGGCGTAGAACAAGCGCCTGACGAATCTCAATATCGCAGAACACTCTTGGACAAGATCGATCGGGAGATCGTTCGCGCACTGGAACAGGATGCGCGCCTATCATTTGCCGAGCTCGGGCAGCGCGTCGGTCTGTCGAAGACGCCCTGCTGGCAGCGCGTGCGCGCACTGGAACGTCAGGGGCTGATCCGCGGCTACCGCGCAGAGCTCGATGCCGAGCAGCTTGGGTTGCGGGTGCATGCGTTCGTGTACGTGAGCATCGATTCGACGCGTCATGCAGAGTTCGAAGCGGCCGCGGAGCGCCACCCGGCGGTGCTGCAGTGCTTCACCACAGCCGGGCAGGCCGACTACCTGATGCACGTGCTGGTGAGAGAAATCGCCGCACTCGATGAACTGTTGCGCATGCAGGTGAGCCGCATGCCGGGCGTGCAGAGAATCGAGACCACCGTTTGCCTGAAGACGATCAAATCGAACTCGCCACTCAGCGGCTGCCTGCCCCCCTAGGTGAGCACCCAGCACGTCCAGGTGCACACGCCTTGCTGAACGACGGCTGCTAGAATGGTGATTCGCGCGGGCCTGTAGCACAGCGGTTAGTGCAGGGGACTCATAATCCCTTGGTCGTAGGTTCGAATCCTACCGGGCCCAGATTGCGCCTCGGCCTGGCGCTGAATGCGGCGCAGCGGCACACTCCGCCCCTTGTCGCGCCGGAACCTGTGCGCCGGGAGCCGTGGCGGGACGAACAACGGTGAATTCAAGTCCACGGGCCGACGCCCGGTTAAGGCACAGCGGCGGCCAGGAGCGGATCCAGCGCGCGGTCAAAATCCGGTTGCGCGCCTGTCGCCGGCCACCGCTCGTGCTCGCAGCGGCACGGGCGCTGTCTCCGGGTACAGCATGTACGCAATCTGTCCGATCAGAGTGAAGCCGATCAGATACCAGGCGGGGGCGACCGCACTGCCGGTGACGTGAATGATCCAGGTGACCACGAGCTGAGTCGTTCCGCCGAAAATCGCCACGGACAGAGCGTACACGGTGCCGAAACCGCCACTGCGAATGTTGGGTGGCAGTGATTCGATGAACGCCGCATAGAACGAACCCATGCGCAGAGAATATGCGGCATTGAGCATGACCATGGCCCCAATCAACGCTGCGACCGAACGTGCAGTGACGACCCAGAGGAACGCCGGGTAAATGCCCACGAGAAAGGCAAGATTCCCCAAAACGTTGACGGGCTTGCGCCCGTAACGATCAGAGAGGCGCGCGCCGATCAGGATGCAGGGAATCTCTGCGCTGTAGCCAGCGAGGCTCGCCAAAAAGCCTGCGCGCGGCGGCAGGTGCAACGTCGTCTGCGCGTAGGTAGCGATATATACAAAAATATAGGTGCCGACGGTTCCTGCGGCGATGGCCATCAAGCCGAATAGCATCGCGCGCCAGTGCTTGCGCGCAAGCTTCGCTCGCTCCGAGTGCACCGGTCGCGATGATGGCCCGTCAGTTGCCTGAGCGTAGTGCGGCCCATGCGTTTGAAGGGTCTCTGCAAGGTGTAGGCGCAGCCAGTACCCACACGGCACTATGGCCGCCCCAATTAGAAACGCAATACGCCAGCCGTAATTCTCAAGAGCCACGGGTGAGAGCCAGAACGTCAGGACGGCACCGACCAGACTTCCCAGCACCAGGGCGATCGCCTGGCTCACGCCCTGCCAAGATACGACCTCGGCACGGCGGTCCGGGTGCGCAGCCTCCACGAGAAATGCACTGTTCGCGCCGACTTCACCGCCGAGCGAAAATCCTTGGAGCAGGCGCGCAATGACCGCGAGCACCGGTGCCGCAACACCAATCGCGGCGTACGAAGGGGTGCACGCCAATGCGACCATGGCGATACCGATCATGGACATGCTGAGGATCATGGCAGGCTTGCGACCGACTCGGTCCGCATAACTGCCGAGCGCGAGGGCGCCCAGCGGCCGGGTGAGGAAACCCACCCCGAAGGTGGCCAACGATAGCATCAGGCTGACGTAGGCGTCATGTGCCGGAAAAAATACCCGGCCGATCTGTACCGCGAAAAGGCCGTAGATGAAAAAATCGTAAAACTCGAGCGCGTTACCGACGGTCGCGGCGATGATGTCCCGCGGCTTTGCTTCAGCGTGTGCGTCAATGATCTCTGCGCTCATCACGTCTTGCTCGGTCAACCAAAGCTGAGCTTACTCTTGACGTTCGGGACCGCACAACGGGCGACCGCGCGCGGTCATACGCCCAGCGAGCACCGGGCGTTCATTTCATCTGCAGATGAACACGGGAACATCGCGAGCACGACGGGGCGCTCCTCCGATGGGGCGGCGGCCCGGGCAGAATCGAGACGAGTCGGTGACTGTTCGGCCTTTTCTCCACGGGCGAAGGGCGGCCAACGACACCCTACGGATACCCGAGTGCCGGCGAATTGCGGCAGAATGCGCGCTGATCATGGGCGAATATCGCCGCTTTCCCAGTCCGATCCTTGCTGATCAGTGCCCAGTTCTCCGCCGACCAATGCACCGCACGACAGTATCCGCCACGGACAAGCTCGGCCCAGCGCGAGGCGCGCTCTTGGGCATGAAGACATCCTGGCGCTGCAGCGGGTACGCATGACACGACGGCACGCATCTGTGCCGACCACGAGGGGAAAACGAAAGTCTTTGCACCCGTATGATCAAAGCCATACTCACCGGACATTCTCGCGGACTGGGCGCTGCGCTCGCCGAAGCGCTCTTGAGTCGAGGCATCGCAACGTTGGCTCTTGCGCGGCACGGACACGCCGCACTCGCCGAACAATTCCCCGAAATGCTGCGCGAGGTCCGAATTGACCTTGCCGACGTGAACGAACTACGTGCCTGGCTGGATAACTCGACGCTGCAGGACTGGCTGGTCGATGCCGAGGGCGCACTGTTGATCAACAACGCCGGCGTGATCGGACCGGTCGGGTGGCTCGATGCGCAAGCGCCGGCACCCGCTCGCCCGTGCCGTCGCACTCAACGTGACGGCACCGCTGCTGCTGTCTGCAGCGTTCACCGCCGCTACCGTGGGAATGAGGGGCAGAAGCATCGTGCACATCTCCAGCGGCGCTGCGCGGCGGCCCATTGCAGGCTGGAGTGTTTACTGTGCATGCAAGGCCGCACTCGATCAGCACGCACGCGTGGTCGCCGCCGATGCCGTTCCGGGGTTGCGGATCTGCAGCCTCGCCCCGGGCGTGGTCGACACCGACATGCAGACCGAGATACGCTCCAGTGATCCGACACACTTTCCGTTGCACTCACAGTTTGCGACTCTGCATGCCGACGGCGCATTGGTGAAGGCGACGACGGCTGCAGCGCGTCTGCTCGATTATGTGCTCGGCGCGGACTTCGGCACACATCCCGTCGCGGATTTGCGCGATATTGTGTAATGCTCCGCCCCCCCTCGCGGATGTACCTGCGTCACGAGCATCACCCGCGCTCTGCAATTCATTGCCGGGCACACGCTCACAGAGCGTACTCGCTCTGATTTCCGGCGTCTCCGGTAGCTCCCTATCCCCGCGCTCGTGGCGAGTGTGCCGTCTCGAGGCCGGCGGATTGTGTGCCCCAAGCGGTTCCTGATTCGGCGGAATGTCCCCACCGGACTCGCGCGACGGCTCACGGCCCTCGGGATCAGCTCAGTCGAGCCAGGAGCGCGCGCGCACCCGGAGAAGGCCGGCAACCTTTGGCGTGCCGTGCTTTTCGCGTCGGTCGTGGCTCGCAAATCGGTGTGCATCGTCCGATTCCTCGCGAACCCATCCACGGGCTTGCCGGCACCCCCGCCGTACGGCTCGATCGGCGCGCATTCGGCATCGCGCCGTATCCTGACGGGTGATCTTCGCAACCGTTGCGCCGCAACGCCTCGGTGCGATGGCGTTCGGCACTCTCTTCGGCCGCTCGCAGCGCCGGAATTTCGTGACAGAGCGGCCCGGGATTGCGCGGGCCATGAAGAGGTGGCGGGCCTGCCCTTTTTTTGCCAATCAAGCTAAGCTGGTTTCAGGTAACACCGCGCGGCCGTGATGCGCTCGTCGCGGGCCATGCGTACAAATTGCGCCCAGCCGTGAGAAGAATGCCGCACATGATTGATTCAGGACAGCACACGGAATTGCTCGCCAACGTCGGGCGCGGCGGATCTAGTGTAGAGCGCGTTGCCCGTGCGGCAGCGACCGCGGGCCTCAACATTGAAATTTGCTGGCTACCCCAGAGCGCGCGAACTGCAGAGGAAGCGGCACGGGCCTGTGCTTGCAGCGTCAGCCAGATCGTGAAATCCCTGGTGTTCGAAAGAGTGGATACCCGGACTCTGGTGTTGCTGCTCATCGCAGGAGATCGCATGGCCGATCTGGAGATGACCGCACACGTGGTCGGCGCGCAATTGACGCGGGCCGACCCGAAACGAGTTCGCACCGAGACCGGCTTCGCGATCGGCGGCGTTGCGCCCATTGGGCATTTGACTGCCTTGCCGGTGTTCATGGATGCTTCGCTCCTCGCACACGCCATGGTTTGGGCGGCCGCCGGGGCACCCACCGCAGTTTTCCAAGTAGATCCTTCCCGTCTGCGCGACGTCACTGCCGCGACACTGCTCACGGCGAGTGATCGCCGAAGTTGAACAGGGCCGAGCAAACTTCGGCGGCATGCCGGGCGCGGGCTCGCCAGCGGCGGGGCGGGTCGCCACGCGTGCGAGGTTTTGCCACCGCTGCTGTTCCATTCAATCCCGCGCCCACCCCGACGCGCAGGCATTGACCGATGGCGTCGGCCATCGCTGCACACCCAACGGCTCAGGGAATCTTGCGACCCGTACCGCTCACCAGAGTACTCCAGTGCTTCCGGTCCGCGGAAGTTGCGATTGTGACCGCCACTCGAGTCGGTGAGCGGTACACGTAACGGATGCGTTCGTAGCGATCCTGGCCCTGTTTGTGCGTGGTTGCGGACTCCACCCAGGTGTTGCCGTGGATCGTCATTTTCGTAGCGTACGGTTTCCTACCCGGGGCTCCGGTGGCGAACATCTCATAGTGCCAGTAAGTCCGATCGTGGGTATTCCAAGTATCCACGACGAGGGACTGGACTTTGTGACCCGACCAGACATTGTGGAAGGTGCAAAGGAGAAACAGCTGATCGGCCGACCAGAGGCAGTGCTCATTCCAGGTGAAGAGGCCGGGCTTACCGCCACTCTTCGTCGGCGCCGTCGTACCGTGATACACCCAATGTCCGGATTGGACGTTCAGGGCCGCGAGTTCGGGTGCGCGGGAGGTGACGCCCGCGGCGAACACCGGGGTGGCAACCATCAGCGCGCCGAGCACTGCGATACGCATGGGGCTGTTTCCTCGATGGAGGGCAAGGTCGTGAGGTGGGGCTCGAGCATTGCGATGGTCTGAAATCTGTCGCGCTCCGGCGCAGCATACGCCAACGGGCGCCCGTAGTGGCATAAGCTGATGATTGGGCAGGAAGCCATCGCTCTTCCTGCCGCCTCGCCCTGCGCCCCAGCGGCAGCCCTTGAGCACCTCGCGCGGCGCGCCGGCCACCGCGCACCGAGCGAGATCGGCCCCGCCGGTCCTGCACGCCCAGACTCGCTGCGGCGTCCTCACTCGGGCCTGGCCGTGCGCGGCAAGGGCTCGGTTGCGCGGTGCATCTTGTTGTAAGATAGCCAGGCCTGCTGAACCGGTGCCGCCTCGAGAGCGGCGCTCAAGGGATGTGCGGTGCGTATTGGGGACCGGGCTGCCCGTCGAGTGGTTCGACCGACACCGACTCACGTGTGGATCGGCACCGCTGCGCATCGCGCTCAGATCGCACAGAACTCCCGCGGCACCGCATGGAGTCGTCAGTGAAATGCCCGCCTATGTCGCTCTGCTTCGCGCCGTCAATGTGGGTGGCAATACGCTGCCGATGCCGGTGCTGGCGCAGATGTGTCGCGCCGCCGGCTTCGAGCGTCCTCGGACGTACATCGCCTCGGGCAATGCGCTGTTTGTGAGCCCGCTGCGCGAGCAGCGGGTCCGCGAGGCGCTGGTTCGCGAATTGACGGAGTATTTCGGCAAGCCGATCGGGGTGCAGGTACGCACTGCGGCGCAATTGACCGCCGTCGTGGCAGCCAACCCGTTTCCCGAGACACCCCCGAACCGCACGGTGGCAATCTTCCTTCAGGCGCCACCGCCGGTCGGGGCGATCGAGGAGGTCCGCGGCCGCAAATGCGAGCGCCTCGCCTGCGGCGCCCGCGAGATCTATGTGCACTATCCGGATGGAATCGGCGCCTCCAGGCTGGTCATTCCCGCCGCCACCGCCGGCACGGCGCGCAACCTCAACACGGTCGGTGCGCTCGCGGCGCTGGCCGCACAGCACTGAGTGGGACTGCCTGCCATGTCCCACAAAACGCTCGATCAGTGGCTGACGGAGTACTCGCTGTCGCACCGCCACCCGGTCAACCGCGCGGCGCACACCGTGTGCGTGCCGGTGATCCTCTTCGCACTGCTCGCACTGCTCTGGAGCGTCGAGATCGCCGGGGTGCGCATCGCCTACCTGATGATGATCGCGGTGGCTCCTTTCTACGTGCGCCTCGGCACGAGGGCCACCGTGGCCATAGGGGCGCAGCTCGCCGTGTGCGTGCTCATCCTCGCGTTCTGGCCGTCCGCCGTCCCGCTCAGGCCCGTCGCGCTCGGGCTGTTCACCATCGCCTGGATCGGCCAGTTCATCGGGCATGCGATCGAGGGACGACGCCCTAAATTCTTTCAGGATCTGACGTTCTTGCTCATCGGGCCGCTGTGGGTCGTACTGAAGTAGACGCCGGTCGGCTCAGTGCCGCGGCAGGGAGAAGAATTCACATGACTGACGACACCGTGTTCCCGCTCGATGGCGGCTGCGACTGCGGCGAAGTCCG
>JBMFWZ010000004.1:0-64820 GCA_049964755.1 Steroidobacteraceae bacterium
CGCTCTTCACCGAGGGTCGCGATCACTTCCAGGATCTCGTCAACGCCCGCTCGCGCGAGCCATGCGGACACCGCTTCCCCGCGCGTCGGATCCATACGCATATCGAGAGGGCCGTCGGTGCGAAAGCTGAATCCGCGCGCCGCTTCGTCAAGCTGCGGCGAAGACACCCCGAGATCGAACAGGATGCCGCGGCATGGGCGGCCGTGCGCATGGGCCGGCACGAGTGGCGCAAGTTCGGCGAACGATGCGTGCGCCAGTGTGAGGCGCTCCTCGAGCGCGAAGCGCGCCCGGCCCGCAGCGATGGCGGCCGGGTCCCGATCGATCGCGAGCACGCGGCCTTCTCGACCCAGGGCCTGGAGTAAGAGTGCTGTATGACCGCCTCGCCCGAACGTCGCATCGACATAGTAGCCGTCCGCCTCGGGAGCCAACGCCGCGATCGCCTCGGTGGCCAGCACCGCAATGTGCTCAACCACGCTCGAAGCCACCGCGAACGGCCCCCCGCAGTGCTCTACTCATGGGCCGTGCCCAGCTCTCGAACCTCGAATAACCCACGCGCGCGCTCCACAGCGCGGTCCGCGCCCCCGGCCGTTCCGACCCCAGGGTCTGCGCCGCTGCCGCGCGCCGCGCCGACCCGATTCCGCTCCACCACAGCACCCGTGCGCATCCCTTCGTCCCCGCCCCGCCGGCCGGCACCGCGTGTGCGGCGCCTCACAGCGACAGCGAATCGAGCTCCGAGGGCAGATCCGTGGTGGCCTCTTCCGTCTTCAGCCACTCATCGAGTCGCTCGCCCCAACGCGACTCATTCCACAACTCGAACCGGTTGCCCTGCCCGATCAGCATCCCGATGCGCTCGAGGCCGGCGAACTCGCGCAGCTCCGGCGGCAAGAGAATCCG
Organism: Steroidobacteraceae bacterium; assembly: GCA_049964755.1. GTDB lineage: Bacteria > Pseudomonadota > Gammaproteobacteria > Steroidobacterales > Steroidobacteraceae > 13-2-20CM-66-19. The sequence continues at coordinate 895 of JBMFWZ010000004.1, forward strand.
CCCATGCCCGTCGAGCTCCAGATCGGTCGCGTGGCCCACCATCAGCCGCTGCAGGCGTCGCGCCTGCGCGTGCAACGTCGGTAAGCTCATCAGCTTCGACTCGATGAGATCCCATTCGGGCAGTGGATAAATCAACAGGCAGCGATCCCGGTCCACGGTGACCACCAGTTTTCCCTGGGCGCGTTCGGTGATCTGCTCCCGATAACGGGTGGGCATGACCATCCGGCCTTTGTCGTCCAGGGTGATTTTGGTAGCGCCGCGAAACATGGACTCCGAGCGAGGACTTAACCCATCCTCTCCCACTTTGTCCCACTTCGTACCACTATAGGAATCGCGGGTGCGCTATGTCAATTGAATTAGCGAGAAAACGTCACAACCGCGTTGAGTTATGTCGAAACGCCGGCGTGCGCCAACACGGCGTTTTTTGTCATTCGTCTTTCTAATCAGAAGCTTGTGACAGGAAGCTTATCCAGTGGATTAGCTGTGCGCAACGCCCGCCACGGCACGCGTCGGGCGGTGTTTGATCCGTCTGCGCCGGGTCGGGTGCAGCCGCGCCGCGACCGCACCCCCACCCGCGGCGCGCGTCCTCACTTCGAGGGCAGAATCTTGATCCGCCCGCCCTGCAGCCGCGCCCAGATGAGCGTGCGGTGCACGCGGCCGTCGCGCTCGATCCGCAGCCGGCCGGTCAGTCCGTTCAGCCTCAGTTCACTCGGCGGCACGCCGTGCACGAACAGCGCCACCGCGAGGTGATACGCGTCGAAGCCGAAGGCGAACAGTCGGCCGCGGTCCGGCCCGCCGGCCGGCCAGGCGCGCGCGGTCACCGCACGCACCGCATTGGCGAGCGGATCGCCCAACATCCACGGCATGTCGAGGAAGCGCAGTCCGTCGAGATCCTGGTTCGCGGTCGGATTCGGGGTGAACGCATCGGACGTCGAATACGTCGGTACGCCGTTGGCGTAGTAGAAGCGCAGCTGCGGCTCGAGCATCCGCTCGGTGGCCGCCGGCGCCGGGGCGAAGATGAATTGCAGATCCGCGCGCCGCCGCGGCACGAAGGCGAGCGGCACGCCGAGCAGCTGCTCGAGGCGCTGCAGCCGCGCGCGGCTCTGGCGGATCAGCAGCACCCGCTCGATCGGGCCGGTGTAATCGCTCGCCGTCAGATCGATGCGGGTCGTGGCGAGCAACTGCCCGCCCCCGGCGGCGAATCGATGCGAGAACGCGGCCAGCACGCGCGTACCCCACAGGTTGTTCGGCACGATCGCGATGCCGAGGCGATGCCCATCGGCGAGCACGCGTTGCGCCACCAGGCGCGCCTCGGCGGTCGGCGAGAGGGCGAACTGGAAAAAATGCGGCGGCGCGCGCACGCCACTTGGCAGGAAGTTCAGCGCCAGGATCGGCGGGCGCGGCTCGGCGGCAGCCGCGGCCGCCGCGACGTTCGCCCGCAGCAGCGGCCCGACGATCACGTTGGCCCCCGCTTGCGTGGCACGCTCGATGAGGGTGGCGATCGGCGTGCCATCCGCCGTGTCATAGAGGCGCACCTGCGGCCGCCGCTTCGGGGGCAGCTGGTAGTACGCGCTGAGGAAGCCGTCGCGCACACTGCGGGCCGCGGCGCTCAGCGGCCCGGTTTGCGGCAGCAGCAGCGCGATGCGCGTCTGTGCCAGTGCGCGCACCGGCGGGGCGAACTGGCGCGCTCGGCGCGGGCCGCCGCGATGTGGCGCCGGGGCCTGTGCCACGCGGGGCGGCGGTACCGCCGTCGGGGGCGTCGTGACGCAACCGCCCAGCAGTGCGGCGGCCGCGCCGAATGCGGCCAGCAGGATCGATCGCTGCATGGAGAACCCTTTCACTGTCGGTCCTTTTCGGGCCAAGATGATGCCCGCCGAACCGGCGCGCAGGAGTGATTATAGTGGCCAAGGTGCAAGGGCGGTTGCTGGTCGTGGCGACGCCGATCGGCAACCTCGCCGATCTCAGCGCGCGCACCCGTGCCGCGCTCGAGCAGGCCGATGCGATCGTGGCCGAGGACACGCGCCACACCCTCGCGCTGCTCGGCGCGCTCGGCCTCTCCCGCCCGCTGCTCTCACTGCACTCGCACAACGAGACGCAGCGCGTACCGCAAGTGCTGGCACGACTCACCGCCGGGGAGCACCTGGCGCTGGTCAGCGACGCCGGTACGCCGTTGCTGTCGGATCCCGGCTACGAACTGGTATCGGCCGCCGCCGCCGCCGGCATTGCGGTCGAGGCCATACCCGGCCCCTCGGCGATCACGACGGCGCTCGCCTGCGCCGGCCTGCCGGTGAGCCGCTTCTGCTTCGAGGGCTTCCTGCCCGCGCGCGAACGCGAGCGGCGCAGCACGCTCGAGAGCCTCGCCGCCGAGCCGCGCACGCTGGTGTTTTTCGAGGCGCCGCACCGGATCGCGGACATGTTGGCGGATCTTGCCGCCGTCTTCGGTTCCGAACGGCGCGCCACGGTGGCGCGGGAGCTGACCAAGGCGCACGAGACGCTCTACCGCGGCACGCTCGCACAGTTGGCGCGGCGCGCGACCGAGGAGGAGCATTTCTGCCGCGGCGAGCTGACGGTGGTGGTCCAGGGAGCCCCGCAGGAAGCCCGGAACGTCGATCAGACGCTGCTGCGCCGCGCGGTGGACCTGCTGGTGAAGGAGCTGCCGCCGGGCCGCGCCGCGGCGCTCGCCGCGCAGCTCACGGGCGCGAGCCGCAGTGACGCCTACGCGCTCGTCCTCGAGCACGCGCAGCGCGAGCCGGACTGAGCGCGGCGCGCGAAGAATCGGGGTCGGCCTATAAGCCGGGTTCTGTCGCGCGGTGGCGCCGCAGAAACTGCGGCGCCACCGCGCGGGCAATCATTCCTCTACGATCCACGTCGCCGTGGACCTCCAGCAGCCTACCCGGAAGCGCGCGCGGATCAGCGCTGCGCATTGCGTTGCCGCAATCCGCTGCTTCCCTATTTGGCCTTGCTCCAGGTGGGGTTTGCCATGCCAGCCTTGTTGCCAAGGCCGCGGTGCGCTCTTACCGCACCGTTTCACCCTTGCCGTCCCGCCGCCCGGACCGACGAGCGGCCTGAGCGTGGGCTTGGGCGGTTTACTCTCTGTTGCACTTTCCGTGAGCACACACCTCACGAGGCTTTCGCCCCGCTGACGATGCGGCCCCCCAGGCGTTACCTGGCACCCTGATCCGCCGGAGCCCGGACTTTCCTCCCCCCCGGCCCTGTGACGGGCTGGGGCAGCGATTGCCCGGCCGGCTCCCCGACCCCACCGGATAACAGAATACGCTCGAGGCTGCAATGACCCAGACTCGACCCGGCAGAGAGGAATCAGCCCAGCAGCCGAGCGCCGGATCGATCATGTGCCTGTTTACAATCCATCATTTGAGAGCATCCCACGGATTCAGCAGTGGCACGCCGGTTGCGTGAAAGTCAGCGACGTTGCGAGTCACGATCGTCATGCCGTGGACAAGCGCCGTGGCCGCGATAAGCCCATCCCGGTAGGGCTGGGGGTCTGGCACATGCCAGCGTGCGCTGCGTCGGGTAACGGCAGTATCAACCGGCAGAATGCGCTCAGCGAAGGTCGGTAAGACATGTTGATCGAGCCAGCTGCGCAAGATTGCGCCTTGAGCAATGTCTTTTCGTTCCAGCTGCAAAACGCCGGTTTCCAGCTCCTGCACGACGATAGCCGAGAGGAAAAGGCTACTGTCCTGGACCGTTTGAACCCATGCGGCGACATTGGGATGAGCTTTGTGAGTCCTGGCTTTTCGCAGCTCAGAGACGACGTTGGTGTCGAGCAGGAACATCAGGAGAGATCGACCGGTCGGGCAAGTTCGCGCGAGCGCGGAAACTCAATTTCGATGTCCTCGACACCCGCCGGCCAACCCAAGGCATCAGCGATGGTCCGGCCCTGGCCCGTGATGCGCTGGTATTCCTCGATGCTGAGCAGGACGTGGGCGGGCTTGCCCCGGTCTGTGATGAACACCGGCCCCTCTGAGGCGGCCTTCTTGGCGCGACTGGTGTCCTGATTGAACTCTCGGCTGGAGAGTGTGGTGATGGTCATGGATGGCACTCCCATTCACAGAGACGAACCTCGTTGTATAAACGTTACTACAATATCCTCCTTTGGCCAATGCCTCTTTGCTTTCTTGGCTGCGCAGAGGGGTCAAGGCGCTGCCCCGCAGGCCGCGGCGCTGCGCAACCCACAGGACGAGCACAGAACGGGTGAGGACGGCAGGCGCAGCCGTCCATTGACCCCTTGGAGCGGCCTTTACGCCATCGGACGCTCTTGCATAGCCCCACCCTGACGTACGCGCCAGGGGCGGTCCATTTCAAACTGACCGACTTCCAGCTATTTGACCACGCGAAGCTGCGGACGCTTCGGGCCACCGCCCTCTTCGCCCGGCCCGGGCTTCGGCCCGGCTCCCGGTCCGGGACCCGGCGCCGGTGAATCCGGTGGGGCCGGACTGGTGTCCTGATCCGGGAACATCATGCCCTCGCCAGTCTCACGTGCGTACACCCCCATGACCGCATGCACCGGGAAGCGCACGTGATGGATCACCCCGGCGAAGCGCGCATCGAACTCGACGCTGTCGTTGTCGATCTTCAGTCGCTGGGTGGCCGTGTAGCTGAGGTTCAGGACCAGTTTGCCGTCCTGCACGTACGCGTGCGGAATGTCCTCTCCGGCGCGAGCGGCATCGACGATCACATGCGGCGTGTAGCCACTGTCGGTGATCCACTGGTGCATGGCACGCAACAGATAAGGCCGCTTCGGGGGAGGCTTGATCATCGGCCCGGGCCCCTAGCGCCGCATCGCCCGCTCCACATCAGACAGGGCGCGCGCGAAAGCCGGCCGCGCGAAGATGCGGTGCGCATATTTGACGATGGGTTGGGCCTTCGGCGGCAGCTCGATCTGGTAGTGCGGCAACCGCCACAGGACCGGCGCGAGCGTCGCATCAACCAGCGAGAATTCGTCGGCGAGAAAGAAAGGCTTCAACTGAAACAGCTCAACCCCCTGCACGATCGTGTCGAGGAGGATTCTGCGCAACTTCGGCAGCTGCCGCCGGTCCTCCCCCCGCTCGATCTGTTCGACGAGACTGTACCAGTCGCGCTCGATGCGATAAAGCGCCAGACGGAACTGCGCCCGGGTCACCGGATCGACGGGCATCAGGGGCGGATGCGGGAAGCGCTCATCGAGATACTCGATGATCACCCGCGAGTCGTACAGGACCAGATCCCGGTCCACCAGCGTCGGCAGGGAGTGATACGGATTGAGGTCGAGCAGGTCCTCCGGGAGGCTTCCCGGGGCGACGGTGACGATCTCCAGATCGATGTTCTTCTCGGCCAGCACGATCCTGGTGCGGTGGCTCCACAGGTCGGCCGGAGCGCAGAAGAGCGTCATGATGGATCGTCTGCTCGACACGATACCGCCCCCGCCAGCCCGCCGGCTCCCCGGTGATTTTACCGTACCGGGGGGGCCTGCGTTGCCCATGGCCACCGCCCCACTGCACCCGGGCCGCCAGGCGCGCCGCGAATCCCTTCGCCGCCGCCTTACCGCACGTCCTTCCAGTACTCTCGATACAGCAGCCAGGCGAGCGTGGTGAAGACCATCAGGAACAGCACCACCCAGACCCCGAGCCGATGACGCTCGAGGCGCGGCGGATCGCTCACGTAGTCGAGGAAATTCACCGTATCGTGCACGAACTGATTGAACTGCTGGCGCGTCATGCTGCCGGGCGCGATCTGGCGGAAGTGCGCGAACACCTTCCGCTCGATTCGCGTGCCCTTCGGCCCGGGCACCTCGACCGTGCGGTACACGGCGACCTTCAGGCCCTCGAGGGAGGAGAGCACGTCCGGCATGGCCACCGACGGATAGACGAGGTTGTTCACCCCGGTCGGGCGGCCCGAGTCGACGTAGAACGTCTCGAGATAGCGGTACAGGTAATTGGTGCCGCGGTAGCGCGCAATCAACGATAAGTCCGGGGGCTGCTTGCCGAACCATTTGGCCGCATCGGCGGTCATCGGCGAGATGATGTAGTCGCGCGAATTCTGACCCGGGGGGATCAGGTCCTGCTTCAGCACCGCCGGGGGAATCTTCAAGTCCTTGCCGAGCCGCGACCAGCGCTCGTAGCGCAGCGAGTGACAGCCCAGGCAGTACCCCACGAAGTCCCGAGCGCCGCGCTGCAGCGAGGCGAGGTCGGCCACGTCGGAGTGTGCCTGCCAGTCCTTCCAGTGCGCCCCGAAAGTCGCGCCCCCGTCGGCCGCCCGCGCCCCACCGACCATCGTGGCCCCGAGCACCGCGGCGAGCAGTACGCTCGCCCAGCCGCGACGATTAGTGCGCATGGTAGATCACCCTGTCGGGCACGGGCTTGACTCGCTCCCAGCGCGTGTAGAACGGCATGAGCCAGAAGAACGCGAAGTAGCCGATGGCGCACACCCGAGCGAGGATCACGTAGATCGGCTCCACCGGCTGCATGCCGAGATAGCCGAGCCCGACGAAGCTCACGACGAACACCCCGAGTGCCACGCGCGACATCCAGCCCTTGTAACGGATCGACTTCACCGGCGAGCGGTCCAGCCACGGCACAAGGATCAGCGAGACCAGCGCCAGCACCAGGAACAGTGCGCCGAGACTCTTGCTCGGCACCGCCCTCAGGATCGCGTAGTACGGCGTGAAGTACCACACCGGATGGATGTCCGCCGGCGTCGAGAGCGGATCGTGCGGCGTGAAATTCGCCTTCTCCAGGAACAGTCCGTGGAAGGTGGGCACGAAGAACACCACCAGCGCGAACAGGATGAAGAACGCTCCGACCCCGAAGATGTCCTTGACCGTGTAATACGGGTGGAAGGGAATACCGTCGAGCGGCTTGCCATCCGGTCCGAGCCGATCGCGGATCTCGATGCCATCGGGATTGTTCGAGCCGACCTGATGCAGCGCCACCAGGTGCAGCACCACCAGCAGCAGCAGCACGATCGGCACGGCGGCCACGTGCAGCGCGAAGAGCCTATTCAGCGTCGCTCCGGAAATGCCGTAATCGCCCCGAATCCACTGCGTCAGCGCCGGCCCGATGCCCGGAATGGTGCCGAACAGGTTGATGATGACCTGCGCGCCCCAGAACGACATGTTGCCCCAGGGCAGCACGTACCCCATGAACGCCTCGGCCATCAGCGCCAGGTACACCAGCATGCCGATCACCCACAGCAGCTCGCGCGGCTGGCGGTACGAGCCGTACAACAGGCCGCGGAACATGTGCAGGTAGACAACGATGAAGAAGAACGACGCGCCCGTGGAGTGCATGTAGCGGATCAGCCAGCCCCACGGCACTTCGCGCATGATGAACTGCACCGAGCTGAAGGCCGCGCCCGGCTTGTAGTACATCGTGAGGAAGATGCCGGTACCGATCTGCATCACCAGCACCAACATGGCGAGCGAGCCGAAGAAGTACCAGAAATTGAAGTTCTTCGGCGCGAAATAGCCGGTCAGTTCATGGGAAATGAACGAATCGACCGGCAGACGTCGGTTGATCCAGGCCCACAGCCCACGCTTGGCGGGCGGATCGGACGCTCGCACCGCTTCGGGATGCTCGGCACTCATTGATCACCCCCCGGCGGACCGGCGGCCCCGCTGGCTGCCCTCACGCATTCGGTCATCGGAAGAACCTCCCAATTTCCGCTCGGCTTCACCCGGCGCTGCGTTGCGCCCGCATTGTTCTTGCGCCTCTGTTGCGAAGCGGTCGATGCACTTCCCGCCCCGCCAGAGGTCCATGCATTATACACAAACCCCGCCCCGCTACCGGGAGGGGCGCCGCCGGCGCTCGAGGCGGACCGAGCAGATCGAGCCGGAGAGTACGCACATGCTGCAGCGACTGGGTCGGGGCCTGACGTTCATCGCAGGATCCGTGGTGGGCGGATTGGCGCTCGCGTTCGTGATCGTGGCGCTGCACCCGAGCCTGATCCGCGCTGAGCGGCCCGCGCAGAGTGCCCTGGTGGCGCCGTCCGCCGCGCCCAGCTCCGGGACGCAGCGGCGCGAACCCCCGGTGCTCAGCTATGCCAGCGCGGTCGAGCGCGCGGCCCCGGCGGTGGTGAACATTTACACCGCCCGCCTGGTGACCGAGCAGGTCAACCCCTTCCCGTTCGGCAATTTCGGCGAACTGTTCGGCAACGTGTTGCCGCTGTACCGCCAGCGCATCGAGCGCACCCTGGGCTCAGGCGTGATCGTCGACCGCCAGGGCCACATCGTCACGAACTACCACGTCATTGCCAATGCCGCCTCGATCCGCGTGCAGCTCGCCGACGGCCGTGTCGCCGTGCCGCGCATCGTCGGGGTGGATCCGGACACCGACCTTGCGGTGCTGCAGATCAGCCTGCCGCACCTGCCGGTCATTGCTTTCGGGCAATCGAGCCAGGTGCGCGTCGGGGACATCGTGCTCGCGATCGGCAACCCCCTCGGGCTCTCCCAGACGGTCACCCACGGGATCGTCAGCGCCACGGGGCGGGAGGACCTGGGCATCTCGGCATTCGATGATTTCATCCAGACGGACGCGCCGATCAATTTCGGCAATTCCGGTGGCGCGCTGGTCAATTCCAATGGTCAGCTGATCGGCATCAACACCGCCATCGTGGCGAAGAACCTCGGCGTAGAGGGTATCGGCTTCGCGATCCCGGTCGACATGGTGCGGGGCGTCCTGCATGACATCATCAAGTACGGCAAGGTGATCCGCGGCTGGATCGGCATCGTGCCGGAGGATATCTCCAACACCCAGGCCCGTCAGGTCGGATTGCCGCGCGGCGGCGTGGTGATCGCGTACGTCTATGAAGGCAGTCCCGCACAGAAGGTCGGCCTGAAACCCGGTGACCTGCTGCTGAAACTCGGCGGCCAGGCGGTGCGCTCGGCCGAGCAGGCGCGCGTGGAAATCGCGCGGCGCAAACCCGGCTCGACGCTGAAGGTGCAGGTGCTGCGCGGACAGCAGACGCTGAAGCTGACACTGGCGGTCAAGCAGGGTCCCACCTGAGCGCAGCGACGGGTTGCGGTACCATCGCCCCCCCAAGCACACAGGATGGCCCATGCAGAACGTTCAGATTCGCAGATTCGCGACCCGGGCCGAGCTCGATGTGGCGCTCGCTGAGCGGCTCGAGAGCGCCATCACGGCCGCCGCGGCGGGCGGCGGGGCGGCCCTCATGCTCTCCGGGGGACACACGCCGCTACCGGCGTACCGGCTGCTCGCCTCGCGTCTGGCGCACCGCGGCGAGGCGCTGCGCGGCAAGCTGCACCTGCTGTTCTCCGATGATCGCTACGTGCCGGCCGACTCCGAGCAAAGCAATTACCACGCCTCTCGGCCGCTGATCGATGCGCTCGCCCTCCCGGCCGAGCAGGTGCTGCGCGTGCGCACCGAGCTGCCCCTCGAGCAGGCCGCGCTCGACTACGAGCAGCGCCTGCGCTCGTTGACGGATCAGGGGGTGACCGTGACGCTCGGCATGCTCGGTCTCGGCGCCGATGGCCACACTGCGTCGCTGTTTCGCAGCTCGGACCTCGAGCGAGCGCGCGGCCGGCTGGCCCTGGCGGTGAGCCGCCCCGACGGTCTCTCGGGCATCAGCGTGACACCGCAGTTCATCGCGGGCATCGCGCGGCCGCTGTTCGTCGTCGCCGGCACGGGCAAGGAGCAGGCGATCGCCGGGCTCGAGCGGCGGGACGCGCAGGTCGTGGCGGTGCAGGCGGTCGCCGCCTGCCCGCAGATCGAATTATGGGTCGAGCAAGCGGCCGAACGGGGCGCTTGAAGCCCCCGCGTGGCATCGGGGCGCTGCAGGCGCCCCGATGCCACGCCCACGGCGCGCTAGCGGGTCGGCGCCGGGCCCTTCACCGCCATCACGAAGGCATTCAGGCGGATCGCCTGGCGGAACGCCTGCTGCACTTGCGCGGCGGTGAGCGCGCGGTAGCGCCGCGCCGCAATCACGCTCTCATCGAGCGGCTCGCCGCGCGAGGCATAGCCGAGCAGCTGCTCGCCGATCGCATCGAAGCTCGATTCCGACAGCGGCAGTCCGCGCAGTAAAATCCCCTTGGCCCGATCCAGATCGGTGCGCGGGATCACGCCGTGCTGCAAGCGCTTGAGGTCCTTCAGGACCAGCGTGCGTGCGGCGAACACGTGATCCGGATCGCAACCATAACTCACCGTGTACTGCCCCCGGTGCTGATCGAGCGAGAAGCCCGTGCTGACGTAGTACACCAGGCCCGACTGCTCGCGCAGATCGTGGTAGAGCCACGAGGCGTAGAAGCCACCGCCCAAGATCTGGTTGCCGAGCCTGAGCGCGTACCGCTCAGGGCTGCGGCGCGTCACCGGGACCATCTCGGCGAGCTGCACGCTGTCTTGCACCGCGCTGCGGTCAGGGGTCTGCAGCCGACCGGGCGCATTCAGCGGCACCGGCGGGTAGTGGATCGCTGGCTTAGGACCTTGGGCGAGCCAGCCGCCGAAGGTCTTGCCCACCACCCAGAGCGCCTCGGCCGGAGTGACCTTGCCGACCACGACGATCGTGGTCATGTCCGGCCGGTAGACGCGCTCGTAGTACGCCTTCACCTTCGAGAGCGTGAGTGAGAGCACGCTGCGCGGCGTCGGGTAGCGCAGCGACGGATCGCGCGGCGGCACCAGCAGACGCTGCAGACCGATGTCGTTGAGGAATCCGGGCGAGTGGATCTCCCCGTGCCATTCACCGGCCTGCTCGCGCTGCATGTAGAGGAACGCCTGCGGGCTGAGCGCCGGATGCAGCTCGTTGTCGGCGAGCAGCGTCATGCCACGCGCGAAGTATTTTGCCGGCACATCGAGCGAGAACTCCGGCCCCCCGCTCTCGTGCGCGGTAATGGCATCGAGTGCCGCCTGGAACTGCAGCCGATTCAGATGTGCCGAGCCGAACTGGAACATCGCCTCGAGCACGTCGCTCACGCCCTTCTGCCCGCGCGGGGACTCGAGATCGGAATTGGTGCGCACCAGACCGACGACCTGCACGGTGTTGCTCACCGATTCCGGCTGCACCACGAGCTTCAGTCCGTTCGGCAGCGTGTCGCTCCAAGGATGCAGCTGCGTGCGTGGCACGGGCAGATGTGCGAACGCCCGCGCCGCCCACACCGGCAGCTTCACCGGCTTGCTCGGATTGGCGGCAAAGCTCTCCGGCCCGCCAAATCCCTTGCTCGCCACCGGCTGACCGGAGCTTTGCGGGGTGAGGATGGCCGTGAACGCGTGCGCGGGGTTGAAGATGCGCCGCGCCAACGAGTTGACCTCGGCGGGCGTGACCGCCTCGAGGGATGTTCTGATCGCCTCGGGCGAGGACAGCCCGTCGACCGCGAGCGCCTCGGACCATGCGCTCGCCAGTCCATTGACGGAGTTCTTGGCGAACTGCAGATCGGCAATGGCCTTGCGCTTGGCGGCCCGGACCAGCGCAGCGCTCACCCCATGCTGCGCGGCGCGGGCCAGGATCGCCTGGACACGCGCCAGCACCGGAGCGGCCTTCCCGCCCCGGGGGAAGATGCCGACCGCTGCGCCGAAGCCGGCGCGCGGCAGATTCTCGGCGAAGAACGTTCCGTAGAGCGCGGTACCGTCCATGCCCATGCCGAACAGCGCCGCGCGCTTGGACGCGAGCGCATCGGCGAGCACCAGTGAGGCGGCGTAGTCCTTGCTGCGGATGCCGGGCATGCGGTAGACGACGTACACCGAGCCGTAAGGACTGTCCGTCGGCAGACGCAACGTCTTGGCCGTCACGGGACGGAAATGGTAGGCGGGACGGGGGGGTAAGACGCGGCGCGGAATCGCCCCGAACAGGTGCTTCACCTCGGCCAGCGTTGCCGCCGGATGGATGTCCCCGGCGATCACCAGAATGGCGTTATTGGGGGCATACCAGCGATCGTGGAAGCCCTTGAGCATCGCGGCGGTGGTCGCATTGAACGACGGCCGAGTCCCGAGCGGGGTATGCGCGTACGGGGTGCCGACGAACAGGTGCGCGACCATCTCGGTGTAGAACTTGAAGCTCGGGCTGGACAGATCCCGGGCCACTTCCTGCTCGATCGCCCCGCGCTCGAGCGCCCACTGCTTCGGCGCCATGTCCACCGCCCGCATGCGGATCGAGGCGATGTGTAGCGCAACGTCGAGGTCATCGGCGGGCACCACGAAGAAGTACTTGGTGACGCTGTTGGTCGTCTCGGCGTCAAACGCCCCGCCCATATTGGCCGTGACTGCGGCGAGCTGATTGGCGCTGAGCCCCGGGCTGCCGCGGAACATCATGTGCTCGGTCGCGTGCGCCATCCCCGGGAAGCCCGGTGGCGCCTCGTCGGAGCCGACCAGATAGTTCGTCTGCACGGACACCACGGGCGCGAGCGGATCGCGCACGATCATCACGCGAAGTCCATTGCCGAGGGTCGCGCGGGTCACCGCAGTTCCTCCGGCCGCCAGCGCCGGCCCGGCAGCGAGCACCGCCGCGAGCGCCATCCATCGCAACATCGTTCCCCACTTCATGCGTATCACCTCATGCTCCTGACCGATCGGTGCCCCAACGCCCGTGCCGATTATTCCGCCACAGCGCCGAGTCTTAAGCCTACCGATCATACGCGCATCGGCGCACCGCGGAGACGGCGCGTAGCGACTGTGATGCAGTGCGCCCCACCCTCCCAGGGGGCGCACCGGCGATGGCGCGGCGCAGGCGGCGCACCTTACGCCGACCCCAGGTACGGATGCGGCGCGCGCTGCAGCGCGCGCCAGCCGATACTGGCCACCGTGACCCACCCGAGATAACACAGCATCATGCCGGCGAGCAGGACACCCTGCAGTCCGGCGAGAACATGCCCGTCGGGGAACGTCGAGACATTCAAGCCACCGACCAAGACAATCTGTCCGACGGCCAGCATCACGCCATAGCCCCAGGGCGGGATCGCGATGCGTCCAAGGACCGCATAGATGACGGCCGTTTCCCCGAGCGGGGCCAGTGCCAGCACCCCCCCCAGCAGCAGCGTGCGCTGCAGCTGACGGGTTGCGAGCGCCTCGATCAGCATGGCGGCGAGTATGAGCGGCAAGGGGCGCACAAGGCTGTGAGCCAGCAGCACCCGGCGCAGGCACCGGGACTGGGCCTCGGGTGCACCGCAGCGCGGCAGTAACGCCAGCAGCGCCCGCTCACCGCCGCGCAGCCCCCAACGCCGTTGCACCTGTGCGGCGCGCATCAGAGCGCCGATCATCACGGCAAGGCCGAGCGCAAAGATCGCCACGAGCTGCGCCACCGCGAGCAGCGTCGCTCGATCGACCGTGCGGATCAACATCGGCAGACCCAACAGCATGAGGGCCGCGAGCAGCACCGTCGGCCCGCCGAAGCGGCGCATGAGACAGCGAGTCGTCAGAGGCAGATACGCCCCACCGAGGGCCACACGCAGCGCGCGCGCCAGATCCGCCGGGCCCGCCGCGCGCAGCGCAACCTGCCGCGTCAACCAACGCGGCGGATCGGACGGGCCTGAGCGCCGACCATCGGACCCTGCGCAGCACGCCATGGACGCGATGCCGCATCCGCGCAATGCCAAGGCGAGTCCGACGGAGCGATTCCACCACGGCAGGGGCTGCGGGCAGTGGCGCAATAAAGCCCCCCAGCGCCACCAGCTCAGCAGCAGCGCTGCCGTGACGAATAGGGCGCACGCCATCCCAAAATGGGGCTCTAGCGGCATCCAGGCGCCGCCGCCGAGACGCGCAGGCAAGGCGGACTGCAGGGAGAACAGCAGCGCCCCGACCATCACCCACAGCACGGGCAACACGGCGTAGGCGACGCCCGCGACCAACGCGATCACCAGCATGTCGAAGATCGGCGCCGGGTGCGCGCTGAGCATCGTCAGGGGCACCGCTGTCAGTGCGAGCGCGAGCAGCCCATTTAACCAAACACTGCGACCGACCGCCACCGCCACGCCCGGCAGGCGCAGGCTTTGCGCCTCCCACGCGATGCGCACCATCGAGCCCAACAGAACGCCCACGCCCGCGAGCCACACCGCGACCACCATCGTCGCGGCCAGCCACCCATTCGGCCAGCGCGGCTGAACGACATGGACCAGTACGGTGGCCGCGATCCCGATCACCAGCGCGATCATCACGGCGGCACGAGCGCCGCGGGCCAGCAACGGCCCGCGCCACGGCAGCAGCCACACCGTGTGCCGGCTCATGCAACGATCTCCACAAACAGATCCTCGAGCCCGAGCGCATCGAGTCGCGCACCAGCGAGCCGAACCAGTGCCGGCCAGTCCCCGTCCGGTTCCCGGCCGATGACGACCGTGACGCTGCCATCGGATTGTGCACGGCGGCTCAGGACCGCCGTGGGCGCCGCGCCGGCGTGTTGCGGCGGCAACCACAGCCGAGCGTAGCGCTCCTTGGTGTCATCCAGATCACAGTGCAGCAGCAGCCGACCGTCGTGCAGCAGGGCGATCTGGGAGGCGATGCGCTCCAGATCAGACACGATATGCGTCGAAAACAACACTGTGGAGCCCGCCTCACCGGCCAGCAGCGCCACCTCCCGCAGCAAGTCGCGGCGGGCGACTGGATCGAGCGCACCCGCCGGCTCATCGAGCACGAGCACCTGCGGACGGGCCGCGAGTGCGCGGATCAATTCGATCCGCTGGCGCTCCCCGGGGGAGAGTCTGCCGAGCGGCCGGTCCGCAGGAACATCCCAGCGCGAGAGCGTCGCGCGCACGAACTCGCCATCCCAGTGCGGGTAAAACCGCCCCACCACATCCAACATCTGCGCCCCGGTGAGCCAGGGGTAGGCCTGCGGCTGCTGCGGTACGTAGGCCAGGCGCTCCTTGACCCGATCCGACAGCTTGAGCGCCGGCTCTCCGAGTACGAACGTACGACCACTACTCGGAACCAACAGGCCGACCAGCGCTTCGATCAGCGTGGACTTGCTGGCGCCGTTGCGTCCGATCAGTCCGAGCACGCTGCCCGGCGCGACCGCGAGGTCAACGCCGCGCAGCGCGCTGTGCGCCCCGTAGGTATGCCAGAGACTCTGCGCCACCAGCGGCGCGTTCATTGCGCTCGACTCGCACATGCCTCACTCTCCCAACAGCTTCCCCAGCCGCCGCAGCACCAGCTCGGCGGGCAATTCGAGTTCTTGGCTCTGGCGCGCCAGGGCCTCAAGGGACGCCTCGAGCAACGCCAGACGCTCGATCTGCGAGCGGGCGCGAACGCTCTGCGCGGCGACCACCATCCCCTTGCCGCGCAGCCGCTCGAGCAACCCTTCGGTCTCCGCCAGGCCATAGGCCCGCGAGACCGTCATCGGATTGATCGCATGCGCCGCGGCGACCTCGCGTACCGAGGGCAGCCGTTCCCCGGGAACAAGCTGACCTGCGGCGATCAGCCGACGCAGCTGCTCGAGAATCTGCCGGTAGATCGGCTCCGGCGCGCCCGGTTGAACCGTCAGTACCGATGCATCCATGTGTATTAATATACCAATACACATGACCGGGAGCAAATCCCGCTGCGCGAGGGTAGCGCCGCGATGTTGCCCGCCCGTGACCCTCGCGTCGGGCGGCGATTGGATTACAATCGCACCGCCGCTGCAGAACAGGACCCTGGGCGCGAGCGGGAACACGACCCCGCAACAGAAGAACACCGCACGGTGCGCAGCGGTTCTCTGCAGCAAGCGCCGGACCGATACCCCCCTCATACAGGAGATGGACCATGGCATTGACCCGACAGGTAGTCTCGACGCTCAATCCAGACGGCACCGACGTGATGGGACCGAATGTCCTCGCGTTTCATTACCCGGACCAGAACCTGGTATCCGGCAGCCTCCTCACCGTGGAGGCCAATCACTTCGCAGTGCTCAAATCGCGCGGCGCGGTGCTCAACGTGTATGACACCGGGCAGTTCCCCATCCAGACACCCGACAAGCCGCTGCTCGGCAGTTTCGTGACCGGGTTCTTCGGCGGCCAATCGCCCTGGCAATACGAGGTGCTGTACGTCAACCGCGCCAAACTCCTGGTGCGCAGCGCCGGTCTGGCGACCTCGGCCGAGATGGCCGAGATGCAGTACCAGGTCGAGTACTACGTGCACGTTGACACCAAGGAAGGCGCTCTGAAGCTCGTGACGCACATGCCGTTCGCCAAGCACTTCATCTCCACCGATGAGGTGGCGAGCTACGCCGGCCCGGTGGTCGAGCAGGCCATCAACCAGGTCGTGCAGGTCACTCCGATGGAGAAGATCAACGAGCACATCCACGAGATCGTCGAACTCGTCAAGCAGCACCTGGCGGACTTCCTCGGGGTATACGGCATCACGCTGAACGACGCCAAGGTTCTGATCCTGCCGAAGGACGAGCGGATGCGCGAGCTGATCTCGCTGCGCGCCTTTGGGCTCTCGGAGCTCGAGGCCGTGCGCTATTACGTCGCGCTGAAGATGGCCGAGAAGGGCTTGGTCTCGGCGCCGAACGTCGCCGTCGGCCAGCCGTTCTTCATCGGCGGGACCACCATGGGCACCTTCCCCGTCGGCAACGCGTTGCAGCCGACCGTGCCGGGCACGAAATCCGGCGCTTGAGCCTCACTCGGCTGCCGCGCACCGGGCGTGCACCGCGCCAGGTGCGCGGCAGCGTGGAGCTGCGACTATGGAACTGAAAAGCACCCCCAACCCGATCGATGCGGCCGGCCCCGTCAAGCAGGTCCTCGCCAACCTGTTCTATGGCTGGGGCTACAACTTCTACCGCCGCGAGAACCAGCTGCGCGCCGATGATCTGTTGATCCGCGGCAAGCTGAGTGAGCTGCTCGGACAGTGCCGCGCGCACACCGCGACACTGGAGTCGGACTTCCGGCGCGAGCATCTGACGCCGCCGACTCGGGAACATCCCTTTCCCGATGCCGCCGCGGTGAGCGCCGCACAGGCGCTCGAACGCGCTGTTCACAAGATCGAGACGCTCGAGACCGCCATCCGCAACGCCCCGGTGCCCGAAATGGACCGCATCCACCAGCGGCATCGCACCGAGCGAAGCACGCTCGAGCAGTTGGTGAGCGCCGACAGCGACCTGGTGCTGGCGGTGGTGAACCTGCGCGATGGCGTACTCGCGCTCACTGACGGGGCGAGCGCCGCGGCGCAGCTCACGCAGTTGCTCGCCGCGCAGGACATCCAGGCGCTCTGGAGCCGGCGCGAACAGATTCTCTCAGTGCTGCAATGAACCCGGAGACCTCCCGATGAGTGCCCAACGACCCCACCTTCCCCCGCCGAGCGGACGGCTGATCAGCCTCGGCATCGCCGTGCTCGTCGCACTGATCCTCGCCGGCGGCGCGTTCGTGCAGATCGGCCCCGGCGAGCGCGGAGTGCTGATGACCTTCGGGGCGGTGCAGCCCGGCGTGCTCGATCCGGGACTGCACTTGAAGGTGCCGTTCATGCAAAGCGTCGCACACATGAATGTGCAGGTGCAGAATGCTCAGGACACCGAGACGGCCGCCAGCCTCGATTTGCAGAACGTTTCGACCACCGTCGCGACCAACTGGCACATCCTGCCGGGGGATGCCGAGTGGGTCTACCAGCACATCGGCAGCGAGCCGCAGCTGATCCGCAAGGTCATTCGCCCGGCGATCAGCAACGCCGTCAAGGCGGTCACCGCCCATTTCAACGCCCAGGACCTCATCGTCGAGCGCGACCAGGTCCGCAACCAGATCGAGACTCAGATCCGCACCGCGCTCACGCCCTTTCGGGTGGTGGTCGATGCGGTGAACATCACCGACTTCCATTTCAGTCGGCAGTTCGCCGCGGCCATCGAGGAGAAGCAGGTGGCGCAGCAGCGCGCGCTGCAGGCCGAGTATGAACTGCAGAAGGCGCGAGTCGTCGCGCAGCAGCAGGTCGTGGAGGCCACCGCGCGTTCACAGGCGCAGAAGTTGCTGCAGAGCACGCTCACGCCCGAGCTGATTCAGCAGGAAGCGGTCCGCAAGTGGAACGGCCATCTGCCGCAGGTGGTCGGCGGCCGCGGCGTGCTGCCGATGATTGGCAACGTCACCACGGCGGCGACGGCCCACTAGGGATGCGTCGGTGGGTCGGCGGAGCGTTCCGCCGACCCGATCGATCTCAGCCTTTGCGCTCCTCGTGGCCACCGAACCCCAGACGCATCGCCGCGAGCACCTTGTCGGCAAACACGCCCGTGCCACGCGAGGCGAAGCGTGCGTAGAGCGCCGCACTCAACACGTTCGCCGGTACGCCCATGTCGATCGCCGCCTGCACCGTCCAGCGCCCCTCACCGGAGTCCGACACTCGCCCGGTGAAGCTCGCGAGGGTCGGATCGGCGGCGAGGGCTCGCGCGGTGAGGTCGAGCAGACGCGAGGAAATGATGCTGCCGTGGCGCCAGACCTCGGTGATGGCCGGGATATCGAATCGGTACTGAAAGCGCCGCGGATGCTCAAGCGGAGCAGTCTCGGCGTCCGGTGACTGCGCCGCGCGCAAGCCTGCATCGGCGTTCTGCAGGACGCTCAAGCCCTCGGCGTAGGCCGCCATGACGCCGTACTCGATGCCGTTGTGCACCATCTTGACGAAGTGGCCGGCACCGCTTGGCCCGCAGTACACGTAGCCCATCGGAGCGGTGTCCGCTGCGGTGCGCGCACGGCCGGCGGCCGGCGGGATGCGCCCGCCCGGGGACAGCGTGGCGAAGATCGGCTCGAGCTTCTCGAACGTGCTCTTCTCCCCCCCAACCATCAGACAGTACCCCTGCTCGAGGCCGAGCACCCCGCCGCTGGTCCCGACGTCAAGGTAGTGAATCCCGCCACTGCGCAGCTCATCGGCGCGGCGGATGTCGTCGGAATAATGCGAGTTGCCGCCGTCGACCAGCGTATCCCCGGGCGCAAGCAGCGGACGCAGCCGTGCGATCACCGTGTCCACCGCCGCCGCCGGCACCATGATCCACACGGCGCGCGGCGCGGGTAGCTGCGCGATGAGGTCGGCCGCCGAACTCGCCCCGATCGCCCCAACCGCCGCGGCGGCCTGCACCGCCTGCGTGGACTGGTCGTAGGCCACGCACTCGTGACCGTCCTCGATCAGCCGGCGCACCATGTAGGCGCCCATCCGGCCGAGCCCAATCATGCCTATCCGCATAATCCCCCCGATCTCATGCTCCGCGGCCGGCGGCGCAGCGCCCGGACCGTCAGTTCGGCACTCGTTTGATCTGCGCACCCAGCTGTGACAGCTTCTCCTCGATGGCCTCGTAACCACGATCGATGTGATAGATGCGCTCGATTTCGGTGCGCCCTTCGGCGATCAGCCCAGCCAACACCAGACTCGCCGAGGCGCGCAGATCCGTCGCCATCACCGGTGCGGCCTTCAGGCGCGGCACCCCGTGGATGATCGCGGTGTTGCCTTCCAGACGGATCTCCGCACCCAGCCGGCGCATCTCCAGCATGTGCATGAATCGGTTCTCGAAAATCGTCTCGATGATGGTCCCGACGCCGTCCGCCACGGTGTTCAGTGCCGCGAATTGCGCCTGCATGTCCGTCGGGAACGCCGGATACGGCGCGGTGCGCACATCGACGGCGCGCGGCCTGCGGCCCCGCATGTCGACCTCGACCCAGGTGTCCCCGACAGCGACCTCGGCGCCGGCCTCCTGCAACTTCACCAGAACGGCATCCAGATGGTCCGGTCGGGTGTTCTTGATGCGCACGTGCCCGCCGGTGATCGCCCCGGCCACCAGGTACGTCCCGCTCTCGATTCGATCAGGGAGCACCTCGTAGCTCGTGCCGCTCAGGCGCTCGACGCCCTCGACGACGATCTTGTCGGTGCCGGCACCGCGGATCTTCGCCCCCATGCTGATGAGGAAATTCGCCAGATCCACCACCTCGGGCTCGCGGGCGGCGTTCTCGATGACCGTCTCGCCCGCGGCGAGGGTTGCGGCCATCATCAGGTTTTCCGTGCCGGTCACCGTCACGGTGTCGAGCACCAGACGCGCCCCGCGCAGTCGACTGGCGCGCGCGCGGATGTAGCCGCCATCGATGGTGATGTCAGCACCGAGGGCCTGCAGGCCGGCGACATGAATGTTGACCGGCCGAGCCCCAATGGCACAACCGCCCGGCAGCGACACATCGGCGCGCCCGTAACGCGCGACAAGCGGGCCGAGCACGAGGATCGAGGCGCGCATCGTCTTGACGAGTTCGTACGGCGCGGAGTAATCGGACACGGTGGTCGGATCGACCTCGATGCGCATGCGCTCATCGATCGTGACCGTCGCGCCCATGCCCCCGAGGAGTTCCACCGTCGTGGTCACGTCCTTCAGGTGCGGCACGTTGCCGACGATCACCGGCCCGTCGGCGAGCAGCGCGCCGGCGAGGATCGGCAGCGTCGCATTCTTCGCCCCGGAAATCCGCACCTCTCCCTCGAGCGGCACCCCGCCCTGGATCTGCAGTTTGTCCATCTCAGCCTCCGGCTTCCGCCGGGGTCAGCGCCTCGATCGACAGCGCATGGATCTGCCCGCCCATCCGCTCCCCGAGGGTGCGGTAGACGAGCTGATGGCGGGCAACGCTGCGCAGGCCACTGAACTGCTCGGCCACGATCCGAGCGGCAAAGTGCGTCTGGTCTTCCGATTGCACCCGGACATCGGCTCCGGGCAGGCCGGCGCGGATCAGCCGCGCGACTTCCTCTGGGTTCATGCACCCATATTAATCGACGGGGCCGCACCGTGCTGCCCGAAACCCGGGCCGCGCACGGGTACGGAACGGGCCGGAGGGCATAGGCGGACTTGCTACAATTGCCGCTCATGAATGCCGCTGCCGAATCCCCCGACGCCACCGACCAGAGCCTGCTGGCCGCTGCACAGCGTGCGCTCTCAATCGAGGCACGGGCCGTCCAGGGGCTCCTGGCGCGGCTCGACGGGCGCTTCGCGGCCGCCTGCCGCCTGTGCCTGAACTGCCAGGGCCGGGTGGTGGTCACTGGAATCGGCAAGTCCGGCCACGTGGCGCGCAAGGTCGCCGCCACCCTCGCCAGCACCGGCAGCCCGGCCTTCTTCCTGCATCCGGCCGAGGCCAGCCACGGCGACCTGGGCGTGATCACGCGCACCGACCTGGTGCTGGCGCTGTCGAATTCGGGGGAGACCCCGGAGGTGCTGCTGCTGCTGCCGCACTTGGCGCGCCTCGGGGTCCCGCTGATCGCCATGGTCGGCAAACCCGACTCGACTCTCGGCCGCGCCGCCGCGGTGGTGCTCGATGTGAGCGTGCCGGAAGAGGCGTGCCCGCTGAACCTCGCACCGACTGCGAGCACGACCGCGGCGCTCGCCATGGGCGATGCGCTGGCCGTGGCGGTGTTGGACGCGCGCGGCTTCACCAAGCAGGACTTTGCACGCTCGCATCCCGGCGGCATGCTCGGGCGGCAGCTGCTGCTGCGGGTCGAGCAGCTGATGCGCACCGGAGCGGCGTTGCCCGAGGTGAGCCCCGAGGCGCCGCTCGGCCTGGGGTTGCTCGAGATGTCGCGCAAAGGACTCGGCATGACCGTGATCACCGATGCCGAACACCGCATCTGCGGGGTGTTCACCGATGGCGACCTGCGCCGAGCGCTCGATCGGCAGATCGATGTGCACCGCGCGACCATGCGCGAGGTGATGACCACGCCGTGCAAGACGATCGGCCCACGGGAACTCGCGGCCGAGGCGGTCCATCAGATGGAAGTGCACCGCATCACGGCACTTCCGGTCGCCGACGCGCAGGGCCGGCTGATCGGGGCGCTCAACGTACACGACCTGTTCCGCGCCGGCGTCGTATGAGCGGCGAGTCGAGCCATTCATGAGTGCCGATCCGGCCCGGGTACGCGTGTTGATTCTCGACGTCGACGGCGTGCTCACCGACGGGCGGCTCTACTACGGCTCGCGCGGCGAGGCACTGAAGGGGTTCCACGTGCGCGACGGGGTGGGACTGAAGGCGCTCGCGGCGGCAGGCGTGACCGTCGCGGTGATCTCCGGGCGCCGCTCGAGCATGACGCGCCTGCGCTGCAGAGAGCTCGGAATCCGCCATGTGCTGCAGGGCGTCAGCGACAAGGCAGCCGCCCTCGCGCGGCTGTGTGCGCGGCTGCGCGTGGAGCCGGCCGAGTGCGCCTGCATCGGGGACGACACGCCGGACGTGGCCCTGATGCGCCTCGTCGGCCTGTCCTTTGCGGTGGCCGACGCGCACGATGCGGCGCGCTCGGCGGCCAGCGCCGTCACCCGGCTGCCGGGCGGCCTCGGGGCGGTGCGCGAGGTGTGCGACCAGCTGCTCGCCGCCCGCCGGGGAGCCGAACCGAGGTGATGTACCGCATCTTTGCCGTGCTCACCGTCGCGGCCGTCATCATCGGATCGCTGCTGCTGGCGCGGCAAAACCGTGTGCCGCAAGCCGCGACGGTACAGCGTTCGGACAGCAGCGAGGGCTACTCGGCCCGCGATGCGCAGTTGATCGAAACCGGCAAGAACGGCCTGCCGCTGTACACCATCGACGCCGCCACGATCCGTCAGCTGCCGCGCCGGGACCGGGTGCAGCTGACGCAGGTTGCACTCTCGTTCCAGGATCCGAGCGGCAATCACTGGTCGGCGACGGCCGAGCGCGGGGCCATCATGCACGGCACGGACCGGGTGCAACTCTCCGGCGACGTGCAGGTGCTTGCGGCCCTGAACGGCTCGCACGCGCCCATTCGGATCCGTACCGACACGCTGACCTTCGACAGCCGCGCCGATGTGGTCCGCAGCGACGACCCGGTGACTCTCTTGTGGGCCGGACAGACGCTCAATGCCACCGGGCTTGCGGTGAACTTGAAGGCCCACCGACTGCATTTAGAATCCAACGTCCATGCCATCGTCACGCTCTCGCATTAGAACCTGGCTGCTCGGCAGCGCGCTCTGCAGCCTGGCCGGATCTGTTCTGGCCGCCTCCGCGCCCGGGACTGCCCAGACGACGCCCGCGCGCGCCCAACCCCTGTTCAACGCACACGGGACGTATACGTTCGATGCCGGGTCCTCGGAGATCGACTACAAATTGCACACCGGCGCGTTCGACAAGATCACGATCCAGCAGGGCAAGATCACCGTGGTGGCAGACCGGGCCCACGCGAGCGGCCTGGGCCGACCGGACGGTCAGTGGACGCTCCAGGGCAATGTCCAGGTGCAGGCACCGCCCCATGGGAGCTTGACCTCGGACCAGGCCGTCATCGAGATCGCCAACAGCCGCATCACCCGCGTGACCGTGACCGGCGCACCGGCGCAGTTCAGGCAGCAAAGTGCCCAAGGCAGAGTCACGCAGGGGCACGCCAACCAGATCATCTACAACGTCACGGCAGGCACGGTGCGTCTGAGCCATGAGGCCTGGGTCGCCGTCGGCCGGGACGAGTTCAGCGGGCCATCGATTCTCTATAACATCATCCAGGAGCGCATCCAGGCGACCTCGAGCGGCTCGGGCGAGCGAGTGCACATCACCATCGCGCCGCGCAAGTCCTCGCGCCGCGGGCCACCGCCCGCCCCTCTGGGGACGCCCCCCTCTGCCGGACGGTCCTCCTGATGTCACTGCGCGCCACCGGCCTTCAGAAGCGCTACGGCTCGCGTACGGTCCTGCGCGGACTGGACCTCGAGGTCGCCAGCGGCGAGGTGGTGGGACTGCTCGGCCCGAACGGCGCCGGCAAGACCACCGCGTTCTACATGATCGTCGGACTCGTCGGCTGCGATGCCGGCAGCATCCAGCTCGGGGAGCGCGACATCACTCGCCTGCCGGTGCATCGACGAGCGCAGCTCGGCCTGGGCTATCTGCCTCAGGAAGCCTCGGTGTTCCGCCGCCTGTCGGTTGAGAGCAACGTCCTGGCGATCCTCGAGACCCGCGCGGACCTCGACCGTGCCGCTCGCGAGCAGCGCCTGGAGGAGCTGCTCGATGAGCTGCGCATCGGGCATGTACGCCGCAGCCTCGGACTGTCGCTCTCCGGGGGCGAGCGACGGCGCGTGGAGATCGCACGCGCGCTCGCCGCCGAACCGCGCTTCATGCTGCTCGATGAGCCGTTCGCCGGCGTCGATCCGCTCTCGGTACTGGATATCCAGCGCATCATCCGCGAGCTCACCGAGCGTGGCATCGGGGTGCTGATCACCGACCACAATGTGCGCGAAACGCTAGGGGTGTGCTCGCGCGCGTACATCGTCAATCAGGGAACTGTGATCGCTGCCGGAAACGCCGAAGAAATCCTTGCCAATCCCCAGGTCCGTGAGGTGTACTTGGGCGAGTCGTTTCGCTTGTGAGGTGTCTGCCGGCCCACCGGCCCCCATCGCAACTCTCCGCCTCATCCGCAGCCCCAGGACAGCCGCGACCGCCCTCCATGCCGCCATGTTAAAACCCTCACTGCAGCTCAAGCTGGGTCAGCAACTGACCATGACCCCGCAGCTGCAGCAGGCGATCCGGCTTCTGCAGCTGCCGGCACTCGAGCTTCAAGCGCATATCCGCGAACTGCTCGAGACCAATGTCATGCTCGAGCCCGTGGATGAGGGCGAGGGCGAAGACGAGAGCGAGCGTGAGCTGCCCGGCGCGGCCGAGGCGGGCGAAGCGGTCCCGCCCGCCGAGCCGGCTCGGGAGACCGAGGCAGCGACCGACGGGCGCGAGGAGACGGTCGAGGTCCTCGACGAGGACTGGGGCAGCCAGGGTGGCGGATCGGCAGAGTCCACCTGGAACGGCGAGGACGACGATCGTCAGCAGGACATCGCCGATGCGGCCGGCCAGTCCCTGCAGGAATACCTGCTCTGGCAGATCGAACTGGCCCGCCTCGCTCCACGAGAACTCGCCATCGCGCGCGCCATCATCGATGCGGTCAACGATGACGGTTATCTCATCGAGCCGCTTGAGGACATCGCCGAGACTCTCAAGCCCGACCTCCAGTGCACTTGCGAGGACGTCGAAGCGGTGCTCGGCCGAGTCCAGGCGCTCGATCCGGCCGGGGTGTGCGCCCGCAGCATCGGGGAGTGCATCGAGCTGCAGCTGCGCCAGCTCGATCAGTCCACCCCGGGCATGGCCACGGCCATCGCAATTGCGCGTCATCATCTGGAGCGGCTGGCCGGGCGCGACCTGGCCGCGCTGAAGCGCGAGCTGCACACCAGCGAGGAAGATCTCGCCGAGGCGCTCGCGCTGGTGCGCTCCTGCCATCCACGGCCGGGCGCGACGATCAGTACGAGTGCGCCGCAATACGTGGTGCCGGACGTGTTCGTGCGTCGCGGCGATCGCGGCTGGATCGTGGAGATCAACGCCGCAACCCTGCCGCGGGTCCGCCTCAACCACGGCTACGCCAACCTGCTCGGCCGCAGCGCGAGCCACGCGAGCCTGCGGGCGCAGCTGCAAGAGGCCCGTTGGCTGCTGAAGAGCCTGGAGATCCGGCACGAGACGCTGATCAAGGTCGCCCGCTCCATCGTGGAGCGGCAGATTGCCTTCCTCGAGCAGGGCGATGAGCACATGCGCCCGATGATCCTCAAGGACATCGCCGAGGCGGTCGGGATGCACGAATCGACGATCTCGCGCGTCACCTCCGGCAAGTACATGCACACCCCGCGCGGTGTTTTCGAACTTCGTTACTTCTTTTCAAGTCAGATAGAAAGTGCGGATGGCTCGGGGACTTCCTCGACGGCCATCCGCGCCAAGATCAGGAAGCTGGTCAAGGAAGAGGAACCGCTCGCACCACTGAGCGACGGGCGCATCGCCGAGCTGCTCTCCGCCGAGGGTATCCCGGTGGCGCGACGCACCGTGGCGAAGTACCGCGAAGCGCTCAACATTCCCTCTTCGGGCGAGCGCAAACGCTCCGGATCAGCCTCGGTCTGAACAACGAATGATCGTCATCGTGCATTTCACGCGATAGGAGATGACTATGCAGCTCACCGTCACCGGTCACCACATCGAGATCACCCCCGCCCTACGTGGCTACGTGGAGAAGAAACTCGAGCGCATCGAACGGCACTTTGAGCAAGTCATCGACGTGCACTGTGTACTCAGCGTGGAGAAGTTGCGCCAGAAGGCCGAGGCGACCCTGCACGTCAGTGGCAACTCGATCCACGCCGACTCCACGGAGGAAAACATGTACGCGGCAATCGACCTGCTGGCCGACAAGCTCGACCGATGCGTCAAGAAGCACAAGGAGAAGCTCACCGATCACCACGCGCTCGAGGTGCGCATGCTGCGCGCCTGAGCGGCGAGGACGGCACACCCCGTGCGCATCATCGTCTTGAGCGGGCTGTCGGGTTCGGGCAAGAGCGTGGCGTTGCGCATGCTCGAGGATCTGGACTACTACTGCATCGACAACATCCCGGCCGCCCTGCTCAAGCCGTTCATCGCGCACGCGGTGCGCAGTCCCGAACAGACCTACGGGCGCGCAGCGGTGGGCGTCGATGCGCGCAACAGCGCCGCGGAGATCGCCATCGTGCCGCAGCTGATCGATGAGCTGCGCCGCAGCGGCATCGACTGCGAGGTCATCTTCCTCACGGCCGCCGACGAGGTGCTGCTGCGCCGCTTCGCCGAGACGCGCCGCACGCACCCGATGGGCCGCGGCAGCCGCGACCTGAGCAGCGCGATCGCACTCGAGCGGCGGTTGATGGAACCGATCGCCCAAGCAGCGGATCTGGTGATCGACACCTCGCACATGGGCATGCACAAGCTGCGCGACCTGATCGCCGAGCGGCTCGGCGAGCCGCGTGGCGGGCGGCTGTCGGTGACGTTCGAGTCCTTTGGCTTCAAGCATGGGATTCCGGGCGATGCGGACTTCGTCTTCGATGCCCGCTCGCTTCCGAACCCCTACTGGGAGCCGGCGCTGCGCGCCCTCACGGGCCGCGACGCACAAGTGATCAGCTTCCTTGAACGCCACTCCCATGTGACGCGCCTGGTGGATGACATCGCCACCTTCATCAATGCGCGCATTCCGGAATACCAGGCGAGCAACCGCGGCTATCTCACCGTGGCGATCGGCTGCACCGGCGGGCAGCATCGATCGGTCTACATCGTCGAGCGTCTCACGCAACGCTTCGCCGAGACGCACCCGCGCGTACGGGCTCGGCACACCGGGCTGCGCAGCGAGGCGGCGGCCCCGGAGAGCCGCTGAGGCTCAGCCGGAGTGCGCGGCCACGGCCGCAGCGGCCGGCTCCCCGCTCACGAACGCCGTCAGCGGCTCGCGCAGCTGCATCGCATCCTGGTAGCCCAATTCGATCAGGGCGCGCGTGTACGGCGCCTCGAACGTCAGGTAGCTCGTCAACTGATGGCCGGAGACCTCCGGCCGTCCCCCGAGCACGCGCAGCAGCGCGCGCAGACCGCGCGGCATGTCTGCGACGTGCCGCGCGACGATGTCGCTCGGGTCGACGCTCGGTGCCATCATGAAGGTTTCGATCGGGCGCACCGCACGCGTCTGCGGCGCGGCGTGCACCAACTGATTGATGCGCTCGATGTGTTCGAGATCCCCGTACAACTGGTCGGTGAACAGCGTATCGAGCATGAAGCCGAACACTTCCCCGGGGGTCGGCATCGTCGCCGGTCGGCTCGAGTCGGTGCCCGAGCCCTGCTCGGAGCTCACCCCGATGATGAGCAGTCGGTCCGCGCCGAGATGGATCGGCGGACTGAGCGGATTGAGCTGGCGCATCGAGCCGTCGCCGAAGAATTCACTGCCGAGCTTCATCGGCGCGAACAGCAGCGGGATCGCCACGCTCGCCATGATGTGATCGAGCGTCAGCTCGCTGCGCCGCCCGACGTGCTGCACGCGCGACCACTGCCCGACCTGCGGCGCGGCATCGAAGAACGCGACCGATTCACCCGTGGCGTAACTGGTGGCGCAGAGCGCGCAGGCCCGCAGGTGCCCGCGCTCGATGCTGCGGCGAATGCCGCTGATGTCGACTTCGCGTCCGAGCAGCTCGCGCAGTGGACTGGTATCGAGCAGCGATTTCGGCGGTGCGAGCACCAGGCCGCTCGAGACCAGCGAGAGGATCCAGTGCAGGCCCGAGCGGACCATGTGGGGTCCGTCGACGTAGAACACCTGCTCGGTGCGGAAATTCGCCCAGACCCGCTCCAGTCCCGCCACGCCCTGGCGCCAGACGTGTGCCTGCGCGGCGAGGACGCTGGCCGCCACCGCGCCGGCGGAAGTACCGATGATGATCTGGAAGGGATTGCGCGAGCGCGGCAGCATCTGCGCAAGCGCGCGCAGCACGCCGATTTGGTAGGCCGAACGCGCGCCCCCGCCGGTCAGTACCAGCGCCACGACGGGTCGCCGACGCGCCCCACCCGCAAGCGCGGCCGGCGCGTCGGCATCGGACCCCGTCAGCGACGCCACGCCCTCAGGCGACCTCGAGAATCTGCAACGAGTTGGTGCCGCCCTGCACGCCGGATTGTTCGCCCTTGGTGAGGATCACCAGATCCTTGCGCTCGACCAACTTCAGCTCGAGCAGCCGGGTAAACAGCGTGTCGTACAGCTCCCCCGTCGACTTCGCACGAGTCACGTCGAAGATGACCGGGTACACGCCCCGGAACATCGTCACGCGCCGCCGAGTCGACTCATGGCGGGTGAAGGCATAGATCGGTATGTCCGAGCGAATACGCGACATCCACAGCGGGGTTGATCCGGACTCGGTCAGCGCGACGATGGCGCGCACCTTCATGTGGTTGGCCGCGTACATCACCGCCATGGCGATCGCTTCCTCGCTGTCGCCGAACTGGCCCTCGGTGCGGTGTCGCTCGTGTCCGAGCGAGACCTGGTACTTCTCCGCACCCTCGATGATCTGCGCCATCGCCTCCACGGCACGCACCGGATAGCGTCCCGCAGCGGTTTCCGCCGAGAGCATCACCGCATCGGTGCCGTCCAACACCGCGTTGGCCACGTCGCTGGCCTCGGCGCGCGTCGGGATCGGACTTTGGATCATCGACTCCATCATTTGCGTCGCGGTGATCACCACGCGGTTCTGCGCCCGCGTCTTGTGAATGATGGTCTTCTGCAGCCCGGTGAGCTCCGCGTAGCCCATTTCCACGCCCAAGTCCCCGCGCGCCACCATGACCACGTCAGACGCCTTGATGATCGCATCGAGATTGCTGATCGCCTCCTGGCGCTCGACTTTCGCGACGATGCGCGTGTCGCGCCCGGCGCGGCGGGCCAGCGTACGCGCCTGCTCGATGTCGTCCGCATCACGCGCGAAGGACACCGCGATGTAATCAACGCTCTCCTCCACAGCGACTCGGATGTCCTCCTTGTCCTTGTCCGAGAGCGCCGGCGCGGAGATCCCACCGCCCTGGCGGTTGAGCCCCTTGCGGTTGGAGAGTTCACCGCCGACGCGCACCTGGGTGTAGATGCGCGTACCGGCCACCCGGTCCACGTCGAGCACGATCTGCCCGTCGTTCAGCAGCAGCGTATCGCCCCCCTTCACATCGTGGATCAGGTTCTTGTAGGCGACCCCGACGCTCTCGAGGGTTCCGGCCTTCGGATCGAGGGCCGTATCGAGCACGAACGGCTTGCCCTCGACGAGCATCACCTTGCCCTCGAGGAAACTCTCGATGCGGATCTTCGGTCCGGCCAGATCGAGCAGCACACCGACGCACCGATTGGCTCGGTTCGCCGCTTCGCGCACCATCGCGAGGCGGCGACGGCGGTCATCCACCGTGCCGTGCGAGGCGTTCAGGCGCGCCACATCCAGTCCGCAGCGCATCATGTCCGTCAGGATCTGTACATCGTCTGTGGCAGGACCGACGGTTGCCACGATTTTGGTTCTTCTGAGCATACATTCAGCCGCGCGCACGCGCCTCCAGGACTGCCACTGCAGGCAGCTTCTTGCCTTCGACGAATTCCAGGAATGCCCCGCCGCCGGTCGAGATGTAGGAAATCCCGTCCTCGACGCGGTACTTTTCGATGGCCGCGAGCGTGTCACCCCCGCCAGCGAGGGAGAATGCCTTGCTGCGCGCGATCGCCTCGGCGATCGCGCGGGTGCCCTCACCGAACTGGTCGAACTCGAACACCCCGACCGGTCCGTTCCAGAGAATGGTGCCGGCGTCCTGCAGCAGCGCGGAGAGCCGCTCCGCGGTGTCCGGACCGATGTCGAGGATCATCTCCTCGGCGCGCACATCGTGGATCGAGCGGACGTCGGCGTGGGCAGTGGCGGCGAACTCCTTGGCCACCACGACGTCGGTCGGCAGCGGGATCTCTGTGCCGCGCTCGCGCGCCCGGTCCATCAGGCGCCGTGCCACGTCGGTGAGCTCCGACTCGCACAGCGACTTGCCCACCTGCACGCCCGTGGCGGCCAGGAAGGTGTTGGCGATGCCGCCACCGACGATGAGCTTGTCGACTTTCTCGAGCAGCGTCTCGAGCACGGTGAGCTTGGTCGAGACCTTGGAGCCCGCGACGATCGCCACCAGCGGCCGGGCCGGCTTCTCCAGCGCCCGCTCGAGCGCCTCGAGCTCCCCGACCAGCAGCGGACCGGCGCAGGCCACCTTGGCGAAGCGCGCCACCCCGTGCGTGCTGGCCTCGGCCCGGTGAGCCGTACCAAAGGCATCCATCACGAACACGTCACACAGCGCCGCCATGCGCCGCGCGAGCGCCTCGTCATCCTTCTTCTCCCCCGAGTTGAAGCGCGCGTTCTCGCACAGCACCACGGTGCCCGGAGCGCATTGGAGGCCGTCGAGCCAATCGCGCTTCAGCGGCACCGGCTTGCCGAGCAACTCGGCTAAGCGCGCCGCGACCGGCTTCAGCGACAGCGCCTCGTCGAGTTCACCCTCCTTGGGCCGCCCGAGATGCGACACGACGAACACCTGCGCATGCTGGTCGAGCGCATAACGGATGGTCGGCAACGCGGCGCGGATGCGCGCATCGCTCGTCACTACACCGTCCTTGATCGGGCAATTGAGGTCTTCACGGATCAGGACCCGCTTGCCATGCAGGTCCGTGTCCGTCATGCGCAGAACGTTCATGACGCCTTGGACCAGGCGAGCGCGACATCGATCATACGGTTGGAGAAGCCCCACTCATTGTCGTACCACGCGCACACCTTCACCAGCGTGCCGCCGATGACCTTGGTCAGCGTCGCATCGAACACTGAGGAGTGTGCGTCGTGATTGAAATCGCACGAGACCAGCGGTGCGGTGTTGTAGCCGAGCACTCCCTGCCACGCCGAAGAGGCGGCCGCCGTGCGCAACAGCTCGTTGACTTCCTCGACGCTGGTCGCCCGCTTGGCCGAGAAGGTCAGATCGACCATCGAGACGTTGATGGTGGGGACGCGCACGGAGAAGCCATCGAGCAGCCCCTTGAGCTCCGGCAATACCAGACCCACGGCGGCCGCCGCGCCGGTCTTGGTCGGAATCTGCGACTGGGTCGCCGAGCGCGCGCGACGCAGATCCTTGTGGTAGACGTCGGTGAGCACCTGATCGTTCGTGTAGGAGTGCACCGTCGTCATGAGCCCGGCGGCAATCCCCATCGCGTCGTGGAGGACCTTGGCGACGGGCGCCAGACAGTTGGTGGTGCACGAGGCGTTCGAGACCACCGTGTGCTTGCTCGAGAGCACGCTGTGGTTGACGCCGTAAACCACGGTCGCATCGACATCATCCCCGCCGGGTGCGGAGATCAGCACTTTCTTCGCGCCGCCGGCCAGGTGCGCCGCGGCTTTCGCCTTGCTGGTGAACAGCCCCGTGCACTCGAGCACGAAGTCCACCCCGAGAGCGCCCCAGGGGAGCTTGGCCGGATCGCGCTCGGCGAGCACGCGGATGCGCTGACCGTTGACCGACAGCGAGTCACCGTCGACCTTCACTTCGCCCGGGAAGCGACCGTGCACCGTATCGTACTGCGTCAGGTGCGCATTGGTCTTGGCGTCCCCGAGGTCGTTGATCGCGATGATCTGCACTTCGCTGGCGCGCTCGCCCTCGAACAGGGCGCGCAGCACGTTGCGTCCGATGCGGCCGTAGCCGTTGATTCCCACCTTGATTGCCATGAGCCGTAACCCCTTAACGTATGATCAATGTGCCGTATCAAGCCGCTCGCCGATCTGGCGCTCGAGGCGCCCGGCGGTCAATCCACGCAGTGCGAGGCGTCGCGGACTCTGCTCCGCGACACCGAAATCATCGAGGCCGCTCACCCGGCCGTCGGTACCCCCATCACCTCGCCACGATAACGTAGCGCCCGCCCCGACCGCCAGCCGCCAGCGCATCGTGCACGGCGGCTCGCGGCGGCAGGCGTCCTCGCGAAATTCGAACACGTCGGTGAACGGCAGCGATGCGAGACGCACGCATCCTCCAGTGGCCCGCGAACGATGCGGCGTCGAAGTCCGGCCCGGATCGGCCAGGGTCGCGAGGCTGCGGATCACACGATCCGGTTCGCGCCGACCTCCGGGACGATCCGCGCTCACCCCTGAGCGGCCGGTGTCCCGCCCTGCGTCACCTCTCGCCCGGTCACCGGCCGGCACCGGGGTACGGGGCGGGGGAACGGCCCCCGGGCGCTGCGCTCCTCGGAGGCGCTCGACGCACGCAGTCATGCCCATCCCGGCACGTTCCGCAGCGCGATCGCAAGCTCTCGGCGTGTGCTCATCGGCTCCTTTCAGGCGGCGCAGGCCCTCATCGCACCCGCCCGCGCAGCCACCGCCGCGCGACCTCAGAGTAAAAGGGGCCGGCATTGTCCCCCAGCGCATCCCAATCCTCAATCTCCGGGCCGGCGCCGGGCCGGCGTCGGCGGGTGCCCGCAAGACTTTTGCCCCGCCGTCCGTTCGATCCTCTGAGGCGTACCGGCCGGCACGGCTGTATCAATATCCAGGCTCTTGAAAGCCGCTCTCGCCGAGTCGGCGCGACGCCCGGCGCGGCGCAGACCTCAGACCCGGCTCGAACGGGACGAACGGCCCTGAGGGTGCGAGTCGCGGCGAGTGCGGTTGGGAACCATGGGGCACCGGACTGCTGCCCGGATGCCAACCAATTCACTGCGGGTTAAGGCGTCTTTGTTACGCTGCGCAAACATGAGCAGCGTACGTCTCATTCAGTTCACCGACCTGCACCTGTACGCCAGCGAGGACGGCGCACTGCGCGGGGTGCCGACGCTGCCGTCGGTGCGTCGGGCGCTGGGCCACGCGCAGTGCGGCCCGTGGCCGCCGGATGCGCTGCTGGTCACCGGCGACATCGTGCAGGATGACCCCGGCGGATATGCGCACTTCCGCACTCTGTTCGGTGCGCTGCAAATGCCGGTGTTGTGCCTGCCGGGCAACCACGACGATCCGGACCGGTTGCGCGAGGTGCTCAGCGAGGCGCCGTTCCTGACCGGCGGACACCTCGAGCTTGGCCGCTGGCGCATCATCCTGCTCGACAGCGTGGTGCCCGGCGCGGCCCACGGGGAATTGCGCCACAGCAGCCTCGTTGCGCTCGATGCCGCGCTCACCCAGTCCGAGGAGCGCCCGGCGCTGGTGTGTCTGCACCATCATCCGGTGCCGATGCACAGCCGCTGGCTCGACCAGGTGGGCCTGCGCAACGCGCAGGCCTTCTTCGCCGTCATCGACCGTCACCCCAACGTGCGGGGCATTCTCTGGGGGCACGTGCACCAGAGCTTCGATGCACTGCGCAAAGGCGTGCGACTGCTCGGCACACCCTCGACCTGCGCACAGTTCAAGCCGCACGCCGAGGACTTCGAGCTCGACTCGCGTCCGGCGGCCTATCGCACGCTCGAACTGTATGCCGATGGGACGATCGTCACCGAGGTGGTCGCGGTGCAAACCGTGAGCGGCCGCGGATCGATGAGCGCAGCGTAACGCGCGGTCGCGATGCGCCATTGATCTTTGTCCTCGCGCTGGCTACTTTGCGCGCCTTGCGGACGCAATAAGCCACACGAGAACGGAATGACTCGACACACCCTGCCCCGGGGGCTGCTGCTCCTGAGCCTCCTCGCCCTCGCGCCCAGCGTCTTCGCCCGCGGCGTCACCCCTTACCTGCCGCTGAACCTCGATCCGGCGATGCAGAACGCGGTCGAACGGGTGCTGATCCTCGGCGATGAGCCGGTGCTGTCTCGGCCGATCCCGGCCGCGCTGGTCCTCGAGGCACTGCCCAAAGCCTGTCGAGTCGACCGGCCGCTCTGTCAGCGCGTGCGGCATTACCTGCGCCGCTACATGCACTCCAACGGCGTGGAGTTCGCCAGCGCCTCGCTCGGCGTGACCGGCGGACGTTCCAACATCACGCTGCCGAACGCGCACGGGGAGAAGGCGCAGAGTCCCTTCCAGGTCGCCGCGGCGGGCTATCTGCAACCGAACTCGCACATCCTGCTCAATCTCGGCGGGGACATCTACCAGGGCCGTGTGACGCCGACCGGCACCATGCTCAGCCTCGGCTTCGACTGGGCGCAGCTCGATATCGGCTACCGCGATCATTGGTGGTCGCCGCTCACCGACAGCTCCATGCTGATCAGCACCGAGGCGCCGACCATGCCCTCGATCACGCTGTCGAACTACCAGCCCCTGACGCGGCTCGGCCTGCAGTACGAGATCTTCGTGGCGCAGATGTCACAGTCAAGCCGCATCGAACTGCCGAACGGCACCCTCACCCGCGGCCACCCGAAGATGGGCGGGCTCAGACTGAGCATCGAGCCGGTGAGCGGCTGGGGACTGTCGCTCCAGCGAGTGCTGATCTGGGGCGGCGGGGCGGCCGGTGGCGAGTCCTTCAGCGACGTCATGCAGGCGTTCATCAACCCCAGCAAGGCGCAGAGCAGCGGGTTCAACGCCGGTACGCACGTGGTGGGCAAACAGGAGGCCTCCCTCAGCAGCGAGTTCATTTTCCCCGGCCGCGTGCCGTTCGCCGTCTATGTCGAGTACGCCGGCAACGACACCGCCGACGGCAAGAATTACCTGCTCGGCAAGCCCGATATCTCTGCCGGCATCCAATTCCCCCACATCGGTCCGTTTGACCTGACGTACGAGGTCGATTCGTTCTCCCCGACCTGGTACGTGCACACCGCGAGCCCGCTGCAGACCGGTTATCTCGACGGAATCACCAACTACGGGGCGAGCATCGGCAACTGGTTCGGGGATCAGCGCGTGCTCGCCACACCGACCACGATTGCCGATCAGGTGGGCGGTCAGAGCAACATGCTGCGCCTCGGGTGGACACCGCCGTTTGGAGGCTACCTGCAGCTGCGGCTGCGCTCGCTGTCGAACGAAGGGCAGACCACTTTCGCCACCTACCCTTACCGCAACGAGTACATGGGCTCGCTGCGGTACACTCGACCCTGG
This sequence comes from Steroidobacteraceae bacterium, assembly GCA_049964755.1. Lineage (GTDB taxonomy): Bacteria > Pseudomonadota > Gammaproteobacteria > Steroidobacterales > Steroidobacteraceae > 13-2-20CM-66-19. Next base: position 36,025 of record JBMFWZ010000004.1, read on the forward strand.
GAGGGCTATGCCGTCGGCGCTGCGCTGCAGATGGGCAGCGACGTGTTCGGCGCGCACTTCGTGCGCTTGGAGGGGACCGTGACCGACGGTTCGGCGCTGCTCAATGGGGACTCGACCGGCGCCGGGGCATTCGAGGGCACACGGCCCAAGGGCGACTGGCTGTTCGTGCAGACCGGCGTGAACTACTACCGCATGCTCGTCAATCCGATGAGCACGGTGCGCTTCTACACCCGCTGGGCCGGCAGTCCGGACCTCACGATCGGCGCGCTGCGGCGGATCTCCAAACATCAGGACATCGGCGTGGCGCTCGATGCGGACGCGATCAGCGGTCGGCTCATGCTCGGCCTGCGCATGATCGACTACCGCTACCGCTTCAACTGGCCCATCGCCTTCCACGCATTCATGGGTGCGGCGCGCTACTCACTCGCCACTCCGGCTTACGGGCTGTATCTCGGCGCGGGCCTCGAGTGGCGCAAGTTCCTGCCCAACTGGGACCTGGGCGTGGATTTCCGCAACGTCATCGACGCGAACCGGCAGCGTGATCTGCCGAGCGATCCGCAGGGCGGCGTCGGGCCCTACTCGTTCATCAGCACCTACAGTTACACGCTGTACGTGTCGCGGCGGTTCTGAGCGACGGGCGCGCCGGTCACTCGCGCGCCGCGGGACGCTGCTCGCCCGGGCCATCCGGGCCGAGCAGCGCCTCGAAATCCCGAGCGATCTGCGCGAAGGAGAAATTGGCGCACACCCATGCGCGCCCCGCGGCGCCCATGCGCTCACGACGCGGCTCGTCGGCGAGCAGTTCCCCGACCGCCGCTGAGAGCGCGCCGCTGTCCCCGGCCGCGGTCATCAGTCCGGTGACACCCGGCACCAGCGTCTCGCGCAGCCCGCCGGCATCGGTCACCACCACCGGCACCCCGGCTGACTGCGCCTCGACCGACACCCGACCGAAGGTCTCAGCGCCCACCGAGGGTACGACGACCAGGTCGCAAGCCGGGTAGAACTGCGCCATATCGAGCTGCCAATCGAGCAAGCGGTGGCGGGAGGAGTACGCCGAGCGGGCCACGCGCTGGCGCAGCTCATCGACGTCCCGCCCATCGCCGACCCACAGCACCCGAGCGTGCGCGAACTGCGCCAACACCGGCTCGAGTGCCTCGAACATCGCGAAGATTCCCTTCTCGCGCACCATGCGGCCGGCGTAGCCGATGAGCACGTCCGACACCCCGATGCCGTGGCGAGCACGGATCTGCGCGCGCCACTCGGCGCACGGACGGAACAGGTCGGTGTCGATCGGGTTGTACAGCACCGCGGCGCGCGTCACGTTCATGCCCTGGCGGTGGTACTCCTCGCGGTGGAAGCGCGAGACGAGGATGAAGCGGTCCGCACGGTGCGCCAGCATGCGTCGCGTGCGGCCGCTCTTGGGCACCACCGGCCAATGGCGAAAGAACGCCACTCGGGCCCCGGCCAGGCGGCGCAGTCCCATGAACACCCAATGGAAGCGCCCGTCGCCGGTGACGAGCCAGTCGGGCCGCTCGCGCCGCGCCAGAGCAATCGTGCGCAGCACCAGGCGCACACCGCTCGCCGCGCCGGGCGCCACCGCGAGGCAGGACACACCCGACTGGCGCAGGATGGCCTCGACCGAGCTGCCGCCGCGCACCACGCAGCGCACGGCGTGGCCGCGGCGCGCCAGCGCAATCGCCAGCGCCGCGCCATGCTGCTCGGTGCCGTAGCCGCGCGTGGTCGAATCCGCAAACAGAAATTTCATCCTCACCGCTCCCTCGGCCGTGACGGCCCTGGATCGCGCTGCGCAGATCTGCCGGACGCACCACACGCGCCCGCCACAATCGTCAGGACTGCGCCATCGCCGCAGTCGCGACCCGGCGCGCCGTCCCGCGCCCCCGGAGCAGGGTACACCAAGCCTCAAAGACTGCCTGTACCGGAATCTCGGCCGCCCGCTCGTACTGGGGCGGACCGCCCAGGCCGATCACCGGGGACCCGGTCGGACTGCGCGGCAGCCATACCCCCTGTCCGCAGATGCCGTAGAGCACGACCACCGGCAGTCCCAGCGCCGCTGCCGCGTGCGCCGGGCCGGTGTCCACCGAAATCATGCTGTGCGCCGTCTCGATCAGTGCGAACAGCGGCCGCAGCTCCAGACCGGCCACCTGCAGGTCCGCCAGACCGATCGCCGAGCGCATCGCCTCGAGCATCGGAATCTCCTCGCGTGCCCCGCGCAGCACGATGAGCGCCTCGGGCAGGCGCGCCCGGATGCACCCGATCAACTCGCGCCAGTGCCCGATCGGCCACGCCTTGTCGTCGCGGTCCTGCCAGCGGCGGCGCCGGCGCGCACTCATGCTGCGATGATTGCCGGGCTGCAGCAGCACCAACGGGCGGCCGAACCAGCCGCGCGCGCGCAGCCACGCATCGCGCTCGCGGCGCTCGAAATCCAACACCGCCAGTCGCGGGGCACAGCGGCGGTAGTCCGCCGGAAGCGGAGCGTCGGCCGCCTCGAGTGCCGCCGGCGTGCGCGCCCCGAGCCGCAGCAGCGCATCGATCCAGTGGCCGCGTTCACCCGGCTCCTCGTCGATGAACAGACAACGGTCCGGATCGATGCCGCTCGTGGCGAGCAGCCGCTTCACTCGCGGCAGCTGTCGGTACTGATATTCGGCGATGTAGATCGGCCCCGGCGCGCTCGCGCGCAGCGCGCGCACCAGATGCGGCCATTGGGAGGTGAAGGGAAAGGGCGCGTGCCGCGGCAGGCTCCAGCTGTGCGCCACATCGGGATGACCTAGAAACACGCTCGAGTTCCAGGGTCCGGCGCCCACCACCTGACAGGGCATCCCGTAGCGCCGGTGCAGCATGGCCAGCAGCGCCGTCTGCATGATCATGTCACCGACCCGGCCGTGGCGGATGACGAAGGGCTGAATGGGATGCGCGCTCATCGGTACGATGCGGCCGGAACCGGACGCGTTATTCTGCCCACCCTGGCGCTCAGAATTGTAACCAATTGCACGCAGGGCGTGCCACGCCGCCGGGCGCAGTCGGGGCTCACGGCCGCAGTGCCGCCCGCCAGTGTTCGGCCACGGCCGTCAGCTGAAAGCGGCGATCCGCGCCGGTGACGGGGCGCTCCCCGGCGCGCCAGGCGCAGATGCGCTCCAGGTACGCCTCGAACAGCCCGAGTCCGGCGGCGCTCCGTGCCGGCCACGCGCGCCAGTGCGGCGGCAGGGATGCACACAGCCACTCGTAGGCGCGTTGCGCACCGAGCACCGGCAGGATCTGGCGCTCATCGGCGAGGATCTCGCGCGCCGCGCCGCAGTCGTGGGTGATCACCGGAGTTCCGAGTGCGTTGGATTCGGCGAACACCAGGCCGAACGTTTCGGGGATCACGAAATTCGGGAAGAACGTGCACAGCGCGGTGCGCACCTCGGCGTGAATGCGCTCCTGGGGCTGCGGACCGAGATAACGCACCCCCTCGAGCGCCCAGCGACCCTGCTTGTAGCCGGGATTGCCCACCACGAGCTGCAGATCGGGAATCTTGCGGCGCAGGAACCGGAATGCATCCAGAGTGTATTTCAAGCCCTTATTGGGCGAGGAGAAAAACACGAGTTTGCGCGCATCGATGGGCGAGCCGTCCGGAGACAGTGACGCATCGATGGGGTTGTAGATCGTGCGGGCTCGGATCGAGTCGGCGGTGCGCATCCAGCGCAGCGTCGCTTCGACCGACGCGCGCTGTGTGTCGGACACGCAGATGATCTGCACCTCGAGCGCCCGCAACAGCTCGGCGCTCGAGGCCAGCCAGCGAGCGCGGCGGGAGCCCGGCCGCATCCGGTCGTGCAGCCAGAGGAAAACGCGCGCATTGGGGTAGAGGCGCTGCACGTCCGCCAGCGCGCGCGAATCGCGCACGAGCACCACACACCCGACGGTCGGATCGCGCTGCGGCGGCTCGTAGCGGCCACTTTGACGGGTGCGGTTGTGCTGCACGACGCGGGCACCGAGCGCATCGGCGATGCGAACGACACTCGCCTCGGTACCGCCGATCGCCTCGCGGCGCAGCGTGTCGGTGTCATAGACGCGCACGCAGGTCGGATCGTAAAAGACGAGCGAACTCATCATCGCATCAGGCGCCGCAACACCGTGCGCACCGCCATTCGCCGTTCGATCTGCCCATGCGTGCTCCGTGGTAGGCCGCAAGTGCGGCCGAAAGGACATCCGCGGCGGACGGGAACTCCGCTGCGCTCTTGAGAGCTTACCGTTCCAGCAACCCGTGGCGTCAAGCCGCCGATCATCGCGTCGATCCCTCTCGGGCGCGACGGGTGCGGCGCGCGCCTATCGCGCGTGCCCGCGCGGCGCGCCGCACGGGCGGGGTTTCCGAGACGCCGGGAAAACCCCCGCGCGTCATACGCTCCTCGGGTTTGAGCAGCCCCAGACGCTCCAGGCGCGTCTCGATGGCCCGCAGCGTTCGGCGGTGCTTCGCCGCGAGGGCCGCCGGCGTCGCACCCTCCTTGAAGGCCGCGAGCAGCTCAGCCTGTTCCGCCTCGCTCCAGGACCTCCCGACATTGTCCGGCAACTGCGCGCGCCGTTGGGCTCGGACGCCCGCTTGCTGCAGCGCATCGTGCGCACTGAGCAGGGCGCGCAGGACCTCGGCGCGGTGCAGCACCGACCCCTCCGAGAGTGGCTCTCCGCTCAGCGGATCGAGGCCATGGATCAGGGCGTTCAAAACCTCAAGGGCGCGCGATGGCTGCATGAGCTTGCTCCTGCGGATCGGACCGGCATCGATTCTCGCCACGGCGGGCGGCTCGCCGCCAGCACATCAGCCGGCGCGTTGCGTCAGATTTGCCTCACGGGGCGCGCGGCCCGTACAGTGCGGCGCCGGTCACCGAGGATTTCCGCACGATGCGCACATTCGCCTGGTTCTTGCTGTTGATCGCCTTCAGTCTCGCCTGCATGGCCGCCTTCACCTATCCGGCCTGGTTGCTGCTGCATCCGCATTTTAGTTTTCCGTTTCACCGCATCGGCGAGCGCATCGGCATGCTCGGCTTTCTGCTCGGCTTCGTGCTCGTCGCGCGCCGGCTGCGCCTCGCCGACCGCGCGAGTCTCGGTTTCGGCGCGCCACGGCCGCTGTATGTGCGCGAACTGGGGGTGGGACTGGCGATCGGCGCACTCACCATGTGCGCGGTGGTCGCCAGCATGGCCGTGCTCGGACTGCTCGACTGGCAGCAAGCCTCGCGCTACGGCGCCGGGGCTCTGGCGGCGCTCATCGCCAAACGGCTGCTCAGTGGATTGGCGGTCGGGCTGATCGAGGAGACCGCGCTGCGCGGTGCGATGTACGCCGGCATCGCGCGCGAGTCCGGCGCGACCACGGCCATCGTGCTCACCTCGATCATCTTCGCCGCGACGCATTTCCTCGGGGTCTTCCACATTCCTGCGGCCGCGGTGAATCCGTGGAGCGGCGTGGCTCTGCTCGGCGGGACGCTGCGCGCCTTCGATCATCCGCTCGGCATCGCCGATGCGTTCCTCTGCCTGACGGCCGTGGGCGTGGTGCTCGCCATGGTGCGCTCGATCACCGGCAACACCGCGGCGAGCTGGGGTCTGCATGCCGGATGGGTGTGGGTGATGTTGGTGGTGCACGGGCTGGCGCAACCGAACCGCGCCGCGCCGCTGCAGTTCCTGCTCAGCCGTCACGATGGTTTCACTGGCTGGCTGGTGCTGCTCTGGACGGTACCGCTCGCCTGGGGCCTGGCGCGCTTCTATCGCGCCCGTACGCGCCGCGCGATGCACGCGGTGCGTCTCGCCTAAGGTGCGGGAACGCGGCGGGCGAGTTCGGCGAGGAGCTTCTCGTGCAGTCCGCCGAATCCGCCGTTGCTCATGATGAGCACCTGGTCGCCGCGACGGACCGAGGCGGCCAGGTCACGTGCCAGCACGTTCACCTCTGCGCGGCCGTGCGCATGGCCGCGCAGCGCGCTCAACACGGGCGTGGCGTCCCAACCGAGATCGGCCGGCAGGTAGAGCCACACCTCATCGGCCCCGGCGAGTGCGCCGGGGAGCTGATCTCGATGCACGCCCATGCGCATCGTGTTCGAGCGCAGCTCGAGCACCGCAATGATCCGCGCGGTCCCGACTCTGCGGCGCAGTCCGTCGACGGTGGTCGCAATGGCCGTCGGGTGATGCGCGAAATCATCATAGACGCGCACGCCATCGACCTCCCCGCGCAGCTGCATGCGGCGCGCGACGCCCTGGAACGATTCGAGCGCCGCCAATGAGTCGTGCACCGGTACGCCCGCGTGGCGCGCCGCCGCCAGGGCTGCCAGCGCGTTCTCCATGTTGTGCACGCCCATCAGATCCCAGTGCACCGTGCCGCTCGGCTCGCCGCGCTCGAGCACTTCGAAGGACGAGTAATCGGCCGCGGCGCTCAGCGGCCGCGCACTCCAGTGCACCTGAGCGCCGGCGCTGCGCGAGAAACCCTCAAGCGCCGTCCACACGCCCATGGCGAGCGTCTGCTTGAGATTCTCATCCGCTGCGTTCCACACGATTCGCCCGCTGCCCGGCACGGTGCGCACCAGGTGGTGGAACTGACGCTGGATCGAGGCCACATCGGGGTAGATATCCGCGTGGTCGTACTCGAGGTTGTTCAGTACCGCGGTGCGCGGCCGGTAATGGACGAATTTCGCACGTTTATCGAAGAACGCCGTGTCGTATTCGTCCGCCTCGATCACGAAGAAGGCACCGCCGCCGAGCCGCGCGCTCACCCCGAAGTTGGCCGGAACGCCGCCGATCAGAAATCCCGGCTCGCGCCCGGCGTGCGCGAGGATCCAGCTGAGCATCGAGGTGGTGGTGGTCTTGCCGTGCGTACCGGCCACCGCGAGCACCCAACGCTCGTGCAGCAGCTCACGCGCCAGCCACTCCGGACCGGAGACGTACGGTAGCCCGCGATCGAGCAGCGCCTCGACGACCGGCACGCCACGACGCATGACGTTACCGACCACGACCACGTCGGGCCGCAGATCGAGCTGCTCCGGTCCGTAGCCCTCGATCAGTTCGATGCCGAGCGCCGTGAGCTGGGTGCTCATCGGCGGGTACACGTTCTGATCGGAACCGGTGACCCGATGACCGGCGGCGCGCGCGAGCGCCGCGACTCCGCCCATGAACGTACCGCAAACGCCAAGAACGTGAACGTGCATAATGGTGCAGGATTGTACCGGTCGGAACGCCATTGCACCCAGCTGCCACACCTGCGGCCATCGACGACATCGCCGCGCGCCTCAGCGCTCAAAGCGCCATTGGGATAGACACCGAGTTTCTGCGCGAACGCACCTACCACGCCGAGCTGTGTCTGGTGCAGCTGTCCTGGGAGGATCAGGCCGCCTGCGTCGATCCGCTCGCACTGCCGGACCTGAGCGCACTCTCGCCGGCGCTCGGCGGATCCTCTGCGGTGAAAGTGCTGCACGCCTCCCGACAGGACCTCGAGGTGCTGCTCCCGGCGGTCGGGCCGGTACGGCCGATCTTCGACACCCAGATCGCCGCAGCGCTCGCCGGAGAGGCGGCGCAGATGGGCTACGCGGAACTGGTGCGCCGCACGCTCGGGCTCGAGCTCGCCAAGGGGCAGACGCGCACCGACTGGTCGCGCCGCCCGCTCACCCCTGAGCAGATCGAATACGCCCTCGATGACGTGCGCCATCTGCTCGCTCTGAAGACGGCGCTTGAGGAGCGCCTCGAGCGCCTCGGCCGACTGTCCTGGCTCGCCGAGGAGCTCACCGCGCTCGAGGATCCGGCGGCCCTCAGTGTCGATCCGCAGTCCGCCTGGCGGCGCCTGAAGGGTTTCACCGGACTTGATCCGGGCCGCCAGCGCCTGCTGCAATCGCTGGCGGCCTGGCGTGAGCGCCGCGCGCTCGAGCGCAACCGACCCCGCGGCTGGATCCTCGCCGATGCGCTGCTGCGGGACATCGTGCTGCGGGTGCCGCGCACTCGGGCGCAACTCGCCGTCCTGGAGGGCATGCCGCCCGGACTGCTCGGGCGCAGCGGCGAGGAGCTGCTCGATTTGGTGCGCGCCGCCGACATTCCCGACCCGGCCCCGCAGGTCCTGCGGTCTCGACCCGACCCGCAGGTGACGGCATTGCTGAAGAAGCTGAGTGCGGTGCACCAGGCGGCAGCCACCGAGCTCGCGCTGAGCCCGGAAGTCCTCGCCACGCGCCGCGACCTCGAGCAGCTCGCGGCGGGGCGCCTCGACGGACTGCCGCTCACCGGCTGGCGCCGCGCAGTGCTCGGCGAGCGGCTGCTCGCGGCGCTCTGAGCGCGCGGGAGACTCCGGGACTCAGCCCTCGAGGGCCTGCTCGAGCCGGGCCGATACCGTCTCGAGGTCGCCCTCGGCATCGATGGTGCGCAGCAAGCCCTGGCTGCGGAAATAATCGACCAGCGGACGGGTCTGCTCATCGTACACGCGCAGCCGCTGCGCGACGGTCGCCTCATTGTCGTCCGGACGCTGGAACAGCCGGTGCGGCTCACCCGTCTTCGGGCAGCGCTCCTGCTTAAGCGCACCGGCCGGCAGCGTGAGCAGGTTGACGACCCGGCCGCAGTCGCTGCAGGTGCGCCGCCCAGCGATGCGCCGCGAGAGTTCCCCGTAATCCACGTTCAGCTGCACCACCGCATCGAGCGGCTGGCCGATCGTGCGCAACAGCTCATCGAGCGCGCGAGCCTGGGCGAGATTGCGCGGAAAGCCATCGAGAATGAACCCTGCGCGGGTATCGGACTCCCCGAGCCGCTCGCGGATCATGCCGAGCACGATCTCATCGGCGACCAGCCGCCCGGCGGCCATCGCCTCCTGGGCCTGAAGTCCGAGCGGTGTACCTTTGGCGACCGCCGCGCGCAGCAGATCCCCGGTCGAGATCTGCGGAATGTGATGCCGCTCCACCAGCCGCTGTGATTGCGTGCCCTTGCCCGAGCCTGGAGCCCCCAACAGGACGATGCGCATGAGTATGACTATTTTAGTACGAAAGGTCTTGCACCATACCGGGGCGCTGCAAGGCGGTCAAACCTCACGCGCCCACCATCGTCCCGCCGGGCGAGGCGGCCCGCGCTGCGCTATCCTTGCCGCTGACGCGACAACACGCGCCCCGGGGGGGCGCATGCCATGAAGCACACCGGCAGACAGAATGCGCTCTATGCCCAGTCGGGCGGGGTCTCGGCCGTCATCAATGCCTCGGCCTGCGGGGTGATCGAGACGGCGCTGCGCCGCAGCCGACACATCGGCAAGGTCTACGTGGGCCGCGACGGCATCATCGGGGCGCTCACCGAAGACTTGATCGACGTCGGACGCGAGAGCGCTGCGAGCATCCGCGCCCTGAAGCACACCCCGGGCGGGGCGTTCGGCTCGGCCCGCTTCAAGCTGAAGAGCCTCGAGCAGAACCGCGCCGAATACGAGCGGCTCATCGAGGTGTTTCGCGCCCACGACATCGGCTACTTCTTCTATAACGGCGGCAACGACTCGATGGACACCGCGCTGAAGGTGTCGCAGATCGGCGAGTCGCTCGGTTACCCCGTCACCTGCGTGGGCGTGCCGAAGACCGTGGACAACGACCTACCGCATACGGATTGCTGCCCGGGCTTCGGCTCGGCCGCGAAGTACGTGGCGGTCTCGACCCGCGAGGCGGCGCTCGACGTGGCCTCGATGGCGCGCACCTCGACGAAGGTCTTCGTGTTCGAGGTCATGGGTCGGCATGCCGGTTGGATCGCTGCGGCGGGCGGGCTCGCGGGGCGCAAACCGAGCGACGCGCCGCACATCATCCTCTTTCCGGAGATCCCCTTCGAGCCCGAGCGCTTCCTTGAGCGTGCCAAGCAGTGCGTCGAGGAGTACGGCTACTGCGTCGTGGTGGTCTCGGAAGGGGCGGCCTACGGTGACGGACGCTTTCTCGCCGAGGCGGGAACCCGAGATGCCTTCGGACACGCGCAGCTCGGCGGCGCCGCGCCGGTGCTCGCCAACATGATCCGCGAGCGGCTCGGCTACAAATATCATTGGGCGGTGGCGGACTACCTGCAACGCTCGGCCCGGCACATCGCCTCGAAAGTCGACGTCGAGCAGGCCTATGCGGTCGGCAAGGCCGCCGTGGAACTCGCCGTCCAAGGGACCAACGCGGTGATGCCCACCATCGTGCGCAAGCGCGCCAAGCCCTATCAATGGACCATCGGGCACGTGCCGCTCAGCGAGGTCGCCAATCGGGAAAAGAAGGTCCCGCGCGAATTCATCACTGCGGACGGATTCGGCATCACCGCCGCCTGCCGACGCTATCTCGAACCGCTCATCGCCGGGGAGGCGTACCCGCCGTATCGCGACGGCCTGCCCGATTACGTCCGCATCAAGGGCGCCCCTGTGCGGCGCAAGCTGAAAACGACGTTCAAAGTCTGATAGTTCTCGAGTCCTGCGGCCGCACGGCTGCCGCGAGCCGGGCGGCCTGCGTTCGGTGTTTCGCGGCCTTTGTGGAGTGAAATCCAGGGGGAGAACGACTGATGAGTCCGAATATGTGGCTTTGGGCGGCGATCGCCGCCGGTGTGCTCGCCGTGCTCTACGGCGCGATTTCGACGACGGCGATTTTGCGCCTGCCCGCGGGAAATGCCCGCATGCAGGAGATTGCCGCGGCCGTGCAGGCCGGGGCCAAGGCGTACCTCAGGCGCCAGTACAGCACCATCCTGATGGTCGGGATCGTGGTGTTCCTCGTTCTCGGGTTCTTCATCAGTTGGCCGACCGCTGGCGGCTTCGCGATCGGCGCGCTGCTGTCCGGTGCGGCCGGCTACATCGGCATGAGCATCGCCGTGCGCGCCAACGTGCGCACGGCCGAAGCGGCCTCGCGCGGACTGAACGCAGCACTGGCGGTCGCCTTTCGCGGCGGTTCGATCACCGGCATGCTGGTCGTCGGGCTCGGACTGCTCGGAGTGGCCGGCTATTTCGCCATCCTGCGCCATACGATCGGTCAGCCCGCGGCACTGCACGCCCTGGTCGGACTGGCCTTCGGCGGCTCACTGATCTCGATCTTCGCTCGGCTCGGCGGCGGGATCTTCACCAAGGGCGCAGACGTCGGGGCGGATCTGGTCGGCAAGGTCGAGGCGGGGATCCCGGAAGATGATCCACGCAACCCCGCGGTGATCGCCGACAACGTCGGAGATAACGTCGGGGACTGTGCGGGCATGGCGGCCGACCTGTTCGAGACGTACGCGGTCACGGTAGTCGCCACCATGTTGCTCGGCGGGCTGCTGTTCGGCGGACACGGCAACGGCTCGGGGTTCACCGCCGCCGTCTACCCGCTGGCACTCGGCGCGATGTCGATCGTCTCCTCGATCATCGGCACGTTCTTCGTCTCGACGCGCGAGGGCGGCAAGATCATGAACGCGCTCTACAAGGGCGTGACGGTCTCCGGCATCGTCTCGGCGATCGGATTCTACTTCATCACCCGCGCACTGATGCCCGAGGAAGGGATGGCGCTGTTCGGCTGCGCGTTGATCGGACTGGCGCTCACCGCTGCGCTGATCGTGATCACCGAGTACTACACCGCCACCGAGTACGCTCCGGTGCGCAGAATCGCGGCGGCCTCACAGACCGGCCATGCCACCAACATCATCGCCGGCCTCGGCGTGTCGATGAAGTCGACCGCACTGCCGGTGATCGCGGTGTGCCTGGCGATCTGGGGTTCGTATCGGCTCGGTGAAGTTCATGGCGTCGGCCTCTACGGCATCGCCGTCGCCGCCACCGCGATGCTCTCGATGACCGGCATGATCGTTGCGCTCGATGCGTACGGTCCGATCACCGACAACGCCGGTGGCATCGCCGAGATGGCCGGCCTGCCGAAGCAAGTGCGCGACATCACCGATCCGCTCGACGCGGTGGGCAACACGACCAAGGCGGTCACCAAAGGCTATGCGATCGGCTCGGCCGCACTCGCTGCGCTGGTGCTGTTCGCCGACTACACCCACAACCTTGAGGCCGCCGGCAAGCTGGTCACCTTCTCGCTGTCCGATCCTGCCGTGATCATCGGCCTGTTCATCGGCGGCCTGGTGCCGTACCTGTTCGCGGCGCTGGCGATGGAGGCGGTGGGCCGCGCCGCCGGCGCGGTGGTGAACGAGGTACGCCGGCAGTTCCGCGAGATCAAGGGCATCATGGACGGCAGCGCCAAGCCCGACTACTCGCGCGCCGTCGACCTGCTGACCCGCGCGGCGATCCGCGAGATGATCATTCCCTCACTGCTGCCGATCCTCGTGCCGGTAGTCCTGGTGGTGGTGATGAACTTCCTCATGGGTCCGGGAGCCGGCATCAAGGCGCTCGGCGGACTGCTGATCGGCACCATCGTCACGGGATTGTTCGTCGCGGTGTCGATGACGACCGGCGGGGGCGCCTGGGACAACGCCAAGAAATACATCGAAGAAGGTAACTACGGCGGCAAGGGTTCCGAGGCGCACAAGGCTGCGGTGACCGGCGACACGGTCGGGGATCCGTACAAGGACACCGCCGGCCCTGCGATCAACCCGCTGATCAAAATCATCAACATCGTCGCGCTGCTGATGATTCCGCTGCTCTGAGGCAAGACCGTGACGCGTGACTGCGGCCGCCGGCGGCCGCAGTCACGCGCCGCACATTCTCTCAGGCCTGGCCGGCGCGCGATTGGGTGAGCACCGCGCTCACCAGACGGTTCAGCCGCTCGCAGTAGGCCGCCACCGGCGCCTCGGATTCCGCCTGTTTACCGATCAGCGCTTGACGGATATCCGCCAAGCGCCGCTCGATGCGCTCATCGACCGTCATCGACCGGCAGATCAGCGCACTCACACAGGCGGATATCTCAGCATCCAACGCACGCGCGTCGCTGCCCGCAATCTCCACGCCCGCGAGCTCGCTGGGACAACCTGCGGCGAGATGTTCACACCATAGACGGGCAAGCTGCATAGGCTCTGGGCGTCCTTGCCGCTCGTTCTCGTATGGAAATGGACGCCCTTCATATCACGGCTGCCGCGAAGTTGCACCGAGCAATTGGCAGCAAGAAGGACCCGCTGATGTGGGTCCATGCCAACAAATGACGCCTCATCGCAACAAGAGGCGTGGTAACCGATTGATGCGCAAGCTGCAATGCGCCGCACGCATTCGTTGCATTTGTGTCAACGCCGTCGCGGCCGCGCGCGATGCTCGACGAACCGGTAACAGACTGTTACTGTTGGCCGTGCGAGAGGTCAGACGGCGCCCGAGGTCCACCCGTGCGATCCACAGAACAATTTCCAGTGAACAAGGCCGAGGAAGAGTGGCGACGAACGCTCACTCCGGAGCAGTTCCGGGTGCTGCGCAAACATGGAACCGAGCGCTCCGGCAGCAGCGATCTGAATTCCGAGCACCGCAGCGGCGTGTTCGTCTGCGCCGGCTGCGCCCAGGAGTTATTTTCCTCCGACGCGAAGTTTGAGAGCGGCACGGGTTGGCCGAGTTTCTTCGCGCCGCTGCCGGATGCCCTCGGCACACGCGAGGATCGGGGACTGTTGATGCGGCGCACCGAAGTGCATTGCGCGCGCTGCGGCGGGCATCTCGGCCACGTCTTTGCCGATGGGCCGAAGCCGACCGGACAGCGCTACTGCATCAACGGCGCGGCGCTGCGCTTCCAGCCGCGCTGAGGCGGCTCAGGCCGCCAGCGGCAGCGGCTTCGGACGCGCGATGGCGTAACCCTGCATGTAGTCGATGCCCATGCGGCGCGCCACTTCGAGCGCCGCGCTGTCTTCGATCTGTTCGGCGATCACCTTGAAGTTCAACTTGCGCGCCAGGTCGATCATCGCCGTGACCATCGCCTGATTGACCGAGTCGCGCGCCAGGTTGCGCATGAACGAACCGTCGATCTTCAGGTAATCCATCGGCAGGGCACGCAGGTTGGAGAACGAGCCGACCCCGGAGCCGAAGTCATCGAGCGCGAAGCGGCATCCCATGCCGTGCAGCACCCCGACGAATCGCCGGGCATGCTCGAGGTTCGCCACGACCGAGGATTCGCTCAATTCGAAACACACCTGCGAGGGTGTCACGCCCGTGCCGTCCAGGCACTCGACGACGAATTCGAGAAAATCCGGGTCGCCGAGAGTCTGTCCGGACACGTTGATCGCCACGCAGCGGCGCGGGGGGATCTGCAGCGCGCCGCGCCCGAGCGCGGCCAGCGTGGTCTGCACCACCCAACGGTCGACCATGCCCATCAACCGGTAGCGCTCCGCGGCACGCACGAATTCCGACGGCGCGATGCTCTCGCCCTCGTCCTCGCTGAGGCGCACGAACACCTCCATCGCCGGCCCACCCGAATCATCGCCGTAGGCCGGCACGATGGGCTGCTGATACAGCTGGAAGCTGTTATCGCGCAGTGAGGACTGCAGCCGCTGCAGCCACTGGATTTCCCCGCTGTGACGGGCGAGCGCCTCATCATGTGCCGAGTACACCGCCACGCGTCCGGAGCCGCGCTTCTTCGCGACGTAACAGGCCGAGTCGGCCGCGACCAGCAGCTCCTCCGGCGCACCGCTCGCGCGGGAGATCTCCACGAGACCGACCGAAACACCGAGATTGAAAATCTTGTCGCGCCACACGAAGCGGTGTTCGGCCACTGCGCGGCACACGTCATCGGCGATCTGACGGGCCTTCTCGAGCGGACAGCCGATCAGCAGCATGCCGAATTCGTCGCCGCCGAGCCGTGCCACCGTGTCGCTGTCGCGTACGGCATCGCGCAGCACCTTCGCCACTTCGCGCAGCACCCCGTCGCCGGCCACGTGGCCGCTGGTGTCGTTGACGACCTTGAAGCGATCCAGGTCAAGACAGCACAGCACGTGCTGGCCGTCGCCGCGGTGCCCGCTTTCGGCCGCTTCCTGCAGCCGCCGCTCGAACTCTGGCCGGTTCACCAGCCCGGTGAGCGCATCATGGGTCGCCTGGTAGGACATCTGGCGCGCGATGCCGCGCAGCTCCGAGACATCGTGCAGCAGCACCAGCGCACCGCTCATGCGCCCACCCGAGGCGCGGATTGGGGAGGCCGACAGCTCAATTGAGCGCTCGCTGGCGTCGTTGCGTGCCACGAGCAGTGCCCGGCGGCCGAGATTCACCGCGACGCCACTGGCGAGCGCCTGGCGGATCGGCTCGCTGATCAGCTTCCGATCGCCCTCCTCGATCAGATTCACGACCTCGGCCAGGGTTCGCCCCAGCGCCTGCTCCGGGGGCACTGAAATCATCCGTGCCGCGGCCGCGTTCAAATACATGATGTCCCCGGCCCGGTCGGTGGCCACCACCGCCTCGGTGAGCAGATCGAGTGCGGCAAGCTGCCCGCTGTCGGGCATACCGTCGGGCGCGCGTGCCGGGGCGGCACCCTGTTCGGGAAGGACCTCCGTACCGGTCATCAGCAGCGCCGGGCCGGCATAGTCGACGGACGCCACCAGCAACTCGATCCGCACCGGCCCTTCGGCGCCTGCCAGATCGACTTCGTAGCATTCCGCGCCGGCGTGCCCAGCGAGGCGCCGACGGATGTTCTCGGCGACGAGTTCGGCGTACTCGGGCGTCACCAGCTCCGCGAGTGTGCGCCCGAGCAGATCCTGGGGCTTGACGCCCAAGAGCCGCGCCAGGGCCGCATTGGCGTACACGATGGTCTCACGCTGCACGAGCACGGCCTGCGGCAGCCGTTCGGCAAGCGCCGTGAACTCACCGTGTTCGGCTGCCCGTCCTGGGCGCTGCGCAGCGGCACCGAGCAGGCGGTTCAGCGCCTCGATCAGTTCAGCGACGGCGAGCCCGGCCGGCAGCGCCTCGGGGGCGCTCAGCGTCGCTCGATCAGGCGGGAGGCGTTCGATCTGGCGCGCCAGGGACTGCAGCGTGCGCCGCTCGCGATGCCGCAGACGTTCCGAGCGCAGCGCGAGGATGAGCGCGACGAGCAGCGCCAGCACGAGGCAGAGGGCCCAGAAGATCGACATTCAGCTTAGCTTCCCTCGGGCGGCCGCTTCCACGCTGCTCCGCGACTTATTGGTTATATCCCTACGTGCAGAACGTGCACGCTGCGAGCATAGCGCATGGGGTGGGGCGTCCTAGCGCTATTTCACCATATCTCGTCGCAAATCCGCTTGGCAGGAGCGCCGAAAACCCGTAATTTTCCCCTGCCCCGCACCCGGGGAGGCGATTGGTCCGATTGGAGTCCCGTCACAATGCCGGCTGATGCCCGCGAACAGATGATCGAACAGCAGGTGCGTGCCTGGGATGTGCTCGATGAGCGCGTTCTGGACACTCTGCGCACGGTGCCGCGTGAGCACTTCACGCCCCCGCAATACCGCTTCATGGCCTATGCCGATGCCGAAGTGCCCCTGCCGGGCGGGCAGCACATGCTGCGTCCGAGCGTGGTCGGACGGCTGCTCATGGCACTCGAGCTGACCGGTCGGGAGCGGGTGCTCGAGATCGGCACCGGGTCGGGCTTCGTCACGGCTTGCCTGTCGAATCTCGCCCAATCGGTCCAGTCGCTCGAGATCGTGCCCGAGCTGGTCGACCTGGCCCGACGCATGATCGGCTCGATGGGCCTGCGTGACATCGATGTGGTGTCAACCGATGCGCTCGCCTTTGAGCCTACCGGTCGCTTCGAGGCGATCGCCATCACCGGCTCGATGCCGGTGTACGAGGAGCGCTGGCAGCACGCACTGAGCGTCGGCGGGCGACTGTTCGTCGTGCTCGGCGACGCCCCGGTGATGGAAGCGAAGCTGATCCGCCGGGTGGCGCAAGATGCCTGGACGCAAGAGAGCCTGTTCGAGACCGTCATCGATCCGCTGGCGCACGCGCAACGGCCCATCGCCTTCAAGTTCTGATCCGACCGGTCGGTGCCGCCTCTGCGGGCCGACCAGTCGACCACCGGCACCCGCCACTTTGACTCGGCGGGTGCAACTTTGCGCCCCGTGCGGTGTTTTAGGGAAACTTATGCGAAGCACCCCTCGTCATCTGATTCTGACAGCAGTGGTCGGCGCACTGGCCCTCGGCCTGTCGGCCGCGGCCTCGGCGACGAACTTTCTGCAGGTCTACCACGAAGCGTTGCAGAACGACCCGACCTACCGTCAGGCGTACGCCACCTACATGGCGGCACGCGAGGCGCGCCCGGAGGCCTGGGCAGCACTGCTGCCACAGATCTCCGCCACGGCCGGCAAGACCTGGAGCCACTCCGCCGGCAGCAGCGGACAGATCGGCAGCACCGCGAACAACACGTTCTACACCTACAACCTGAACAGCAGCTCGAACACCGCCGCCAAACAGTGGAGCCTGGATCTCACAGAGAACTTGTTCTCCTGGACGGACTGGATGAACCTCAAGGCGGCCAACAAACAGGTCGCCGAGGCCGAGGCCAACTATGAGGCCGCCGCGCAGGGCCTGATCCTGCGCACGGCGACGGCGTATTTCAATGTGCTCGCCGCCGTCGATACTCTGCACGCGCAGCAGTCCTCTCTGAAGGCGCTCACGCTCGGCCTGACGCAGGCCAAGGAACGGTTCAAGGTCGGGCTCATCGCCATCACGGACGTCGAGCAGGCACGCGCAGCGCGCGACACGGCGGCCGCCGCGGTGATCACCGCCAAACAGTCGCTGGCCAACGCGCTCGATCAACTGCAGGTGATCACGGGCACGCAGTACTCGAACCTCACCGAGCCGGGCATGAACCTGCCACTCGCCATGCCGCACCCGGCCAACCAGCAGGCCTGGGTGCAGACCTCGCTGAAGCAGAACCTTGCGCTGATCGCGAGCCGCATGGCCGCGGATGCTGCCGAGGACAATGTGCGCGCCGCGTTCGGCAGCGACATCCCGACGGTCAGCCTGGTGGCGAGCCGCTCCTACAGCAGCGACAACACCAACGAGACGATTTTCGGCCAGGAGTTCCACGGTCTCGGCGCGACCAGCAATGACCGGCAGATCGGCATCGAATTCTCGCTGCCGCTGTTCAGCGGCGGTGGCGACGAGGCGCGCATTCACCAGACCCAGTACCAGGCCATGGCCGCCCAGGATGCCGTCGAGCAGGCGTCCCGCTCGACCATCCAGCAGGCTCGCGACGCCTATCTCGGCGTGATCACCGGGATCGCCAATGTGCGCGCGCTGCACCAGGCGATGACCTCGAGTAAGACGGCCTTCAAGGCGACTCAGGCCGGCTACAGAGTCGGCACCCAGACCGAGGTCGACGTGCTCAATGCGTTGAGCTCCCTGGTCGCCGCACAGACCAACTACGCCACCAGCCGCTACAGCTACATCAACAGCATCATTCTGCTGCAATACGCCGCCGGCACACTCACGCCCTCCGAGGTCGCCGCCATCAACGGGTGGCTCACCAAGCCGGTGAGCGTCGGCCCGAGCGGCGCGATGACCCCCGAGGGGATGACTCCGCCGCCGGCGCCGCCGGGAAGATAACCGGCGTGGGGCTCAGGGCGCGGCGTGGCGCTGCCGGTTGAACAACCCGGCGAGCGCCTCTACCGCCACCTGCGCCCCGTCGGCGAGCGACAGTGCCGCGATGTGCGCGATCATCGCCTGGCGCCGCGGCTCATCCGCAATCACGCTCCGCGCGGTGGCCGCGATATCGAGTGCATCGAGCCGTGCCGGCACCGCGACGCCCGCCTGAGCGCTGCGGCGCACGCGGATCGGCTGGTCGCGATTGATGGGCGCCGCGACGCACGGCACGCCGCAGGCGACTGCCTGCAGCAGCGTCTGGCCGCCGTTGGTCACCACCAGATGCGCACTGCGCATCAGTGCGAACAGCTCGTGCTGCGGCAAGAACCGGTGCGTACGGAGCCCCTGGGGCTGCGGCCCCTCGCCGGGTCCGACGTACACCGTCGGCACGCCCGCCTCGGCAAGCAGCACGGCCGCGGCCCGGAAGCGCGCCGGCGCATCCGGCGCATTGGGCGGTGCTGCGCCGCCGCCCGGCACCACCAGCACCTGACCGGTGCCCGCCGCGGCGCCGCCCGCCGGTGGCGCGTCGTGGCCCGCCTCGAGGGGCGGCAGCACGATGTCGAGGTAGCGCGGCGCGGGCTTGCCGCACAGCCAGCGGTTGAAGCGCTCGAACGGTACGGGGCCGCCTGAGATGAAGCGCGGGAAGGCGATCCAGTGCTCGTCGATCAGGCGCATCCAGCGCCACCGAGCGGCCTTCAGGCGCTTGCGCCTGCGATAGCTGATGAAGACCACCGCCGCGCCCACCGCACGCGCGGCGCGAAACTGCGCGGTGCGCCCGGCATTGGCGAACACCACCACGTCCGGCCGGAATGTGGCGATGGCCGCCACCACCTCTGGCGTATGAAACGTCGGGGAGGACGGCAGCAGCGTCGCCTCGAACGGGGTGTTCGGCGCGTACGGGGCATTGCGGTTGAGGAGGAAATGGATGGGCGCATCGGGCCAGCGTTGCCGCGCCGCCTGGGCGATGGCGAGGGACTGGAAGTACTCCCCCATGCCGGTCGGTCCGGAGACCGGCACGAACAGCAGACGCGGCGAGGCGGGCACGGCGTTCACGCCCGCACCGGCGCGCGAGTGGCGGGCCGGCGGCAGCACGGACTCATGTGCCACTCGGCAGGAAGCTGCGGAAATACTCGATGGTCGGGGCAAGCCCATCGGCGAGCGCAACCGATGGCCGCCAGCCGAGCAGCTGCTGCGCCTTGGTGATGTCCGGCTGGCGCTGCTTCGGGTCATCGGCCGGCAGCGGCGCGAAGGTGAGCGGCGAGCGCGAGCCGCACTGGCGCACGATGATCTCGGCCATCTCGCGCACCGTCATCTCGTTGGGATTGCCGAGATTGATCGGTCCGGTGATCTCATCGGGGGAGTTCATCAGGCGCACCAGACCCTCGACCAGATCCGACACATAACAGAACGAGCGGGTCTGGCTGCCGTCGCCGTACAGGGTGATCGGTTCCCCGCGCAGCGCCTGCATCACGAAATTCGACACCACACGGCCGTCATGGGGATGCATGTACGGACCGTAGGTGTTGAAGATCCGGGCCACCTTGATACGCAGCCGGTGCTGACGGTAATAATCGAAAAACAGCGTCTCGGCGCAGCGCTTGCCCTCGTCGTAGCAGGCGCGTGGCCCGATTGGATTGACGTTGCCCCAGTACTCCTCGGTCTGCGGGTGGGTGGTCGGATCGCCGTACACCTCGCTGGTCGAGGCCTGCAGGATCTTGGCCCGCACGCGCTTGGCGAGTCCGAGCATGTTGATCGCACCGTGCACCGAGGTCTTGGTGGTCTGCACCGGGTTGTTCTGGTAGTGCACGGGGGAGGCCGGACACGCCAGGTTGTAGATCTCATCGACCTCGACGAACAACGGGAAGGTGACGTCATGACGCAGCAGCTCGAAGTTCGGCCGCGCGAGCAAATCCGCGACGTTCTCGCGCGTGCCGGTGTAGAAGTTATCGACGCACAGCACGTCGTTGCCTTCCTCGACCAGCCGCCGGCAGAGGTGCGCACCGATGAACCCGGCACCGCCGGTGACCAGGATGCGCTTGCGCAGTGAATAACGCTTGTTCATAGATTCCCGTGCCTGCCTTGAGCCCGGTGCGCTGCGCGCGGGTGCCTCAACGATACGCCTGGTAGGACTTCTCCTCGAGAAGTCGTGAGCCGAGCGCCAGGTTGATACGCTTTTTCACCGCGGCGCGCTCGTCGTTCTCGATGTACACCGAACGGGCGAGCTCGATGAAATGCGCGTCGAAGGTGCGCGTCGCCTCCTTGGCGCGAATGCGATCCTCGATGTCCCAGAGCCGCTCGTTGACCGCCTGCAGCGCGCGCTCCTCAGCTGCGACGTCCGCAGAGCCGCACGCATCGCGCCAGGTGCGCTCGAGCAGCTCGAGCTCCAAGCGCACGTTGGCAAGCTTGGTCGCATCCTCGATCCGCGCGGCCTTGATCCTGAGAATGGTGATCTTGTCGAGCAGCTCACCTGGGGAGATCGGCACGAGAATGTCGTTCATGGCCGCTATGCTAACAATTCGTCGAGCTTCGCGGTCACCTGCCGCACCTCGATCAGGTCCATCACGCCCGGCACCTCGATCTTGGTAGTCCACGGCAGCTGCTCGGGCTCGCAACCGCGAAAGCGCCGTGCCGCCTCGGCGTAGGCATCGACGCACCAGCGGCGCGACAGATACGGTCCACTGCGCTCGGGATTGGTGGCCGCATACAGCCCGATCACCGGCGTGCCGACCATGGTGGCCATGTGCGCCGGACCGGAGTCCGGACTCACCAGCACCGTGGCGCGCGAGAGCAGCGCGAGCAGCTGTGCCAGCGTGTCGCGTCCGATCTGATTGCACAGATCGAGCCGCGCGGCGCGCTCGATCTGCTCGCCCATCTGGCGCTCGGCGGCCGAGGGACCGCCGGAGAGGATCACCCGCATACCGTGGCGGCGCACGGCGTGCTCGGCGAGCGCCGCGTAGCGCTCGGGCCGCCAGTTGCGCAGCACATGGCTCGAGCACGGACTGATCACCAGCGTCGGGCGCGCATCGGGGATCAGGCGCTGAGCGTACTCGAGCGCCTCGGCCGGCAGAGGCACATCCCAGCGCAGCACACGCTCGGTGATGCCGAGGGCGGCCGGAAAGCCGAAGAAGCTCTCGAGCACGTGCTCGCGCTCGCGCGCGCTGATCTGCGCGTTGGTGAACAGCCACTGCAGCTCACGCGCCCGGACCCGGTCGAAGCCGAGCCGCACCCGGGCTGGGACGACGCGCGACAGCACGCTCGCTCGCAGCGACAGCTGCATGTGCATCAGTACGTCGAATCGGCGCTCGGCGAGCCGCGCCCGCAGCTCACGCGCTGCGCAGAGACCGGCGCGCTTCTCGACGGTGATAAACTCCACCCCCTCGATGAGCCCGAGCAGCCGCGCCTCTGCCTTACCGATGATCCACGTCAACTGCGTCTCGGGCCAGCTGCGCTGCATCGTGCGGATGACGGGCACGACGTGGCAGGTGTCACCGAGTGCAGAGAGCCTGAGGATGCACACGGTACGCGGCGGTCGATCTGCGGGCAGCATCACGGGGGGGAGTTGGAATGAGGAGCGCGATCCGGTGAGCGCGAACGGGCCGTTCGGGCCCTTGGTGAAGCACGTGCCCATCGCGGGCGGCGCCATGCTATACAACGCGGCGCTCGCCCGCAATTGGCAGCCGGAGTGGTTCGAGCCCGAGTACTGGGCCGCGCAGGGACGGCTCACCGGCACCGCGCGCGGACGCGGGACCGCCCATTTCGTGCAGGTCGAGGGGCGCGAGCTGGTGCTGCGGCACTATCGGCGCGGCGGGCTGCTGGCGCGCCGCTTCGGCGACCGCTATCCCTGGCACGGGGAGCCGGTCACGCGGCCGTTCGCCGAGTGGCTGCTCACCCATCGGCTGCACCGTGCGGGACTGCCCGTACCGATGCCCATCGCCGCTCGCTACCTGCGCGAGGGCCGGTATTACCGCGGCGACCTGATCACCGAGCGGCTGGCGCCCACTGAATCGCTCACCGCCGTACTGCAGAACGCGGCCGTACCGCTGCTCACCTGGATTGCGATCGGGCGCTGCATCCGCAGCTTTCATGATCTCGGCGTCGATCACGCCGATCTCAACGCGCACAATGTGCTGATCGGCCCCCAGACGGTCTACCTGGTGGACTTCGACCGTTGCCGGCTGCGTCCCGATGGCTTCTGGCGCGACAGCAACTTAGTGCGGCTGCGCCGCTCGCTGGAGAAGGTCACCTACGCTCTGCCGGCGGAGCGTTTCACGGAAGCGGACTGGCATGCGCTGCTGGGCGGCTACCAGTCCCCGTCCGCATCGCCGTCGCGGGCCACCTAGTGCGCCTGCTCTACTGGATGGCCGTGACGCCCGCCGCGGGGCTGCACGCGGCACTGCTGTGGCTGCGCGCGCGCGCGCGCGGCGAGCCGCTCCTACCGCCGCTGGCGCAGCGCTTCGGGTTCGCCGCGCCCATTGCGGGCCGGCCGGTGTGGATCCATGCCGCCTCGGTCGGCGAGGTCCAACTTGCCACCACGCTGGTCCGAGCGCTGCGCATGCACTACCCGGACCTGCCACTGCTGGTCACGGCGTTCACGCCGACCGGGGCGGCGCGCGCCGCCGCGCTCGCCCCCGAGGTGACCGTACGCGCCCTGCCCTACGACCTGCCGGGGCCGGTCAGACGGTTCCTGGCCCGCAGCGAACCGCGCCTGGCGATCGTGCTGGAGACCGAGCTGTGGCCGACACTGTTCGAGAGCTGCCGGCGCCGCGGCATCCCGCTGGTCATCGCGAACGCGCGGCTCTCCGAACGCACTGCACGGCGCTACCGCCGCTTCGGCGCATTGTTCGCACCCGCGCTGCGCACCGCGGTGATCGCCGCTCGCAGCGCCGAGGACGCCGAACGCTTCCGCTCGATCGGCGCGGATGCCGCGCTGACGCATGTCACCGGTAATCTCAAATTCGACTACACGCGGCCGCCGGACCTCGATGCACGCGCTCGGGCGCTGCGCGCCCGGTACGCCGAGGGGCGGCCGCTGTGGGTCGCCGGCAGCACCCACCAGGGGGAGGATTCGCAGGTGATCGCCGCCCACGCCCGGGTGCGCGCGCTGCTGCCCGAGTCGGTGCTGGTATTGGCGCCGCGCCACCCGCAGCGCTTCGAGAGCGTTGCCGCCGAGCTGGGTGCTCAGGGCGTGTCCTACGTGCGTCATTCGCGCTCGTCCGATCCGGCGGCGGCCGCGAAGGCCGCGGTGGTGCTGCTCGATACGCTCGGGGAGCTACAGGATTTCTATGCCGCGGCCGACGCGGCGTTCGTCGGCGGCAGCCTCGTGCCGATCGGCGGACACAATCTGCTCGAGCCGGCCGCGCTGGGGCGGCCCGTGGCGAGCGGTCCGTCGGACTTCAATGCCGCCGAAATCGCACGACTGCTGCTCGAGTGCGGCGCGGCGCGGCGCGTACACGATGAGCAGGAATTAGGCGCCTGCATGCTCGAGTGGCTGCGCGATCCGCACGAACGGGCACGCGTCGGTGAGCTCGGCCGCGCGGCGGTCGAGTCCCATCGCGGCGCGCTCGGGCGGCTGCTCGAGCTGATCGGCCCGCAGCTCGGCCCGCCCGCGGCCTGAGCCGCGGCGCGCACTCAGCGGCGCAGCGTGTACTCGGCGCCGCAGTACGGGCACTTGGCCCAGCCACTCGCCTCGATCGGCAGATAGACCTTGGGATGGGAATTCCACAGCTGCATCTGTGGCATGGGGCAGGAGAGCGGCAGGTCGTCGGCCCCCACCTCGTACTGATGCTGGGCGTTCGGTTGGATCAGGGGCTGCGCGGCTGCGGCCATGTCGATTCCTTGCAGGCAGAATTCGGTGGACTGAGCATTATAGCGGCCGCGATCGCATTCTGGCCCTAGCCTGCGGCCGCAGACCCGAAGGTCTGCTCCCAGATGGCGCTGACTGCGGCCCGTTCGGCGGCAAAAGCCCCGTCGGACGGCGCCGCGGGGCCGTCGAGCGCCAGGCGATGCCGGTAAGCCCGGTACGCCCGGTAGGCGCCCGTCAGAACGTCCACGGTCTGCTGCGGCACCAGGTTCGCCGAGGCGACGGACTCGAGCTGGCGGATGGTATCGGCGAAGAGGGCCACCGGCGGGTACTCGCACGCCCACTTCAGCGCCCAGTACTGGGCGAGGAACTCGATGTCGGCGATACCGCCTGCCTCATTCTTCAGATCATTCGCCTGCGATTCGCGCCGCGAGCGTTCGCGGCGCATTCGCTCGCGCATCGCGCGCACCTCCTCGCGCAGTGTCTCGCGCCGCACGCTGAAGCGCAGGATCTCGAGCCGGATGCGCTCGAACTCGGCGCACAGTTCGCGCGAGCCGGCCACGGCGCGCGCGTGCAACAGCGCCTGATGCTCCCAGGTCCACGCCTCGTGCCGCTGGTACTCGGCAAAGGCGTCGATCTGGGTCACGAGCAGGCCGCCCTTGCCGCTCGGGCGCAACCGCACGTCGACCTCGTAGAGCCGCCCGGCCGCCGAGTGCATGGTGAGCAGATGCACCACGCGCTGCACGAGGCGCGCGAAGAACACCTGATTGTCGATCGGCCGCTCGCCGCAGGTCTCCTGGTGCTCCCCACGCGAGTCGTGCACAAACACCAGATCCAGATCCGAGCCGTAGCCGAGCTCCATACCGCCGAGCTTGCCGTAGCCGATCGCGCACACGCGCACCTCGCGGCGCGTCTCGCCACAGCACGGGGCCCCGAACTGCGCGGTGATCTGGCGCCACCCGAGCTCGAGGGCTCGATCGAGGATGACCTCGGCGATCTCGGTCAGCCGGTCGCTGACGCGCATCACCGATAGACGAGCAGACAGGTCCGCCACCGCCACGCGGAACATCGCTGCTCGCTTGAAGTGACACAGCGCCTCGATCTGCCGCTCCGGATCGTCCGCCTCGACCCGCTCGAGGGCGGCGGCAAGTTCGCTCTCGAGCGCGGCGCGCTGCGGCAGTGTCTCGAAGCTGCGCTCGTCGATGAACTCATCGAGCAGCAACGGGTGCGCTGCGATCTGCGCGGCGAGGAACTCCCCCTGCGCACAGATGCGCACCAGCCGCACCCGCACCGGCGGACTCTCACGCAACAGCGCGAAATAGGCCGAACGCTTGCCCATGGCCTCGAGGATCGCGAGGATGCGCTTCAACACGATCAGCTGTTGCGGGCCGACGGGGATCTCTGCGGCGATGTCGGCCAGCAGCGAGGGCAGCAGCCCCTGCAGTCGATGTCGGCCGGCCTCGTCGAGTTTGCGCACCAGCGTCGAGGCGCGCAGCGCGAGCAGCTGCTCGGCCACCTCGGCGGCGGCGGCGAACCCGGCCTGGGCCAGCGATTCGATGAGCGCTGCAGTCTCTGCCGGGGCATCCCATGCCCGGCCCAGATCGATGCTCACCCCGGCGCGAGCACCCTCGGCGCCGCCGAGCACCAGGCGCTGGAAGTGCTGCACGACGCGGCTGCGGTGCGCTTCGAGCACTGCGCGCAGCGCCGGCCAGTCCTCTGCCCCGACGGCGAGCGCACACCGCTCGCGCGCAAGCGCCTCCTCGGGCAGCAGGTGCGTCTGCTGGTCGGCGAGCATCTGCAGAGCGTTCTCGACGCGGCGCAGATAGCGATACGCCGCGGTCAGCTCCTGGACGGCCACCGCCGGGAGAATGCGCGCCTCCCCCAGCCGCGCCAGCGCCTCGAGCAGAGAGGTCGTCTGCAGCCGCGGATCGCGCCCGCCGCGGATCAACTGGAAGGTCTGCGCGATGAACTCGATCTCACGGATACCTCCCGGACCGAGCTTGACGTGCTCGGCCAGTTCGCGCCGCGCCACTTCACGCTCGATCAGCCCCTTCATCTCGCGCAGACTCTCGAACACACCGTAGTCCAGGTAGCGCCGATAGACGAACGGCCGCAGCGCGGCGGCCTGGACTTCCGCGAAGCGCTCGGCACCGACGACGGGTCGGGCCTTCACGTACGCATAGCGCTCCCAGTCGCGCCCGTGCAGCGACAGGTAATCCTCGAGCGCCGCGAAACTCGTCACGAGCGCGCCGCTGTCGCCAAACGGCCGCAAGCGCAAATCCACGCGCAGCACGAAGCCCTCGGGGGTCAGGGATTCGAGCAGGCGGATCATGCCCTGACCGAGACGGGTGAAGAACTCCTCGTTGCTGATCGAACGCTTTCCGTCGGTCTCGCCGTGTTCGGGAAACAGCAACACCAGGTCGACGTCGGAGGAGAAATTCAGCTCTCTGCCGCCGAGCTTCCCCATGGCCAGTACCACGAGTGGCTGTACCGCGCCGTCGGCACCGCGCGGCTCACCGAAGCGCTCGATGAGCGTGCCGCGTGCGTAGCGCACCGCCGAGTCGATCGCCGCATCGGCGAAATCCGATGATTCGCGCAGCGTTTCCTCGATCGGCGCGACGCCGGCCAGGGCACGCCAGGCGATACGGACCAGCTCACGGCGACGCCAACGCCGCAGCGCGCAGAGCATCCCCGATTCACTCTCCTCGGGGGGCGGGGCGCAGCCGCAGGACTCCTGGGGCGCGAGCGGCCGCAGCAGGCGCTCCTCTGCCACCAGTTGCGCCAGCAGCTGCGGCTCGCGCAAGCACGCCTCGGCGACGAAGTCGCTGGTGGCGAACACCTGCCGCAGCGCCGCACCGAGGCGTGGCTCGAGCGCCGCACGCAGCCCCGGTGCGGCGGCCTCGAGCGCCTCCAGGCGGCGTTGCACCAAAGCATCGAGCGCGGACGTCATGATGGATGCATACAGCCCGAAGCGGCGCAGAATTGCAAGACGCCCCGCACCACGCTGTTGGCGACCTGCAACAGCGATCGGCACGACACAACGCGTCGGGCCGTAGCGAATTCGAAACAAAAAAAGCCCCGCATGTAGCGGGGCTTCGAGGATTGCGCGGAATAGGGGGGTCTTGATCCGCGTCTTTCAGGATTGTCCCCGCTTTGGGGTCGGGCACAATCCCTAACTGATGTTGAGATGGTACCGATTCCGTCCGCTGGAATCGATACCTCTTTAGAGGGGTGCCTACATATCCATTCCGCCCATGCCGCCCGGCGGCATGGCGTGGCTGTGATCCTCTTCCTTCGGGGCCTCGGCGATCATGACTTCCGTGGTCAGCAGCAGACCCGCCACCGAAGCGGAGTTCTGCAGCGCCAGACGCGTCACCTTCGCCGGGTCGAGAATGCCGAGCTCGATCATGTCGCCGTACTCGCCCGTGGCCGCGTTGTAACCAAACGCGCCCTTACCTTCCTTGACGCGATTCAACACGACGGCAGCGTCCTCGCCCGCGTTGTCGACGATCTGACGCAGCGGCTCCTCGATCGCACGCGCGAGGATGCGCACGCCGACCTGCTGGTCTTCGTTGCTCAGCTCAAGCTTCTCGACCGCCTTCTGCACGCGGATCAGGGCCACACCGCCGCCCGGCACCACGCCTTCCTCGACGGCCGCACGAGTCGCGTGCAGCGCATCTTCGACGCGCGCCTTCTTCTCCTTCATTTCCATCTCGGTGGCAGCGCCAACCTTGATGACCGCGACACCGCCGGAGAGCTTCGCAACGCGCTCCTGCAGCTTCTCCTTGTCGTAATCGGAGGTCGCTTCCTCGATCTGTTGACGGATCGACTCGATGCGAGCCTTGATGTCGGCCTGCTTGCCGGCGCCGTCGATGACCGTGGTGTTTTCCTTCTCGACGACGATCTTCTTCGCCTCGCCGAGGTCATTGAGCGTCGCCTTCTCGAGCGACAGACCGACCTCATCGGAGATCACCGTGCCGCCGGTCAGGACCGCGATGTCCTGCAGCATCGCCTTGCGGCGATCACCGAAGCCCGGAGCCTTGACGGCCGCGACCTTCAGGATGCCGCGGATATTGTTCACGACGAGAGTCGCGAGCGCCTCGCCCTCGACGTCCTCGGCCACCACCAGCAGCGGCCGGCCGGCCTTGGCAACGCCCTCGAGCAGCGGCAGCAGCTCGCGGATGTTGGAAATCTTCTTGTCGACCAGTAGGATGAACGGCTTTTCGAGCTCGGTCGTCTGATTCTGTTGGCTGTTGATGAAGTACGGGGAGAGGTAACCGCGGTCGAACTGCATGCCCTCGACCACTTCGAGCTCGTTATCGAGACCCGAACCTTCCTCGACCGTGATCACGCCTTCCTTGCCGACCTTCTCCATCGCATCGGCAATGGTCTTGCCGATCGACTCATCGGAGTTCGCCGAGATCGTGCCGACCTGGGCGATCGCCTTGGAGTCCTTGCAGGGCTTGGCGAGCTTCTTCAGCTCTTCGGTCGCTGCAATGACACCCTTGTCGATGCCGCGCTTGACGTCCATCGGGTTGCGGCCCGAGGAGACGGCCTTCAGGCCTTCGCGCACGATCG